>NZ_JACHMN010000002.1:0-321428 GCF_014204945.1 Allocatelliglobosispora scoriae | reverse complement strand
GCGTCCTGGACGATCTGGCTGACCTCGTTGCCGTGCTCGGTGACCGGCACGAAGAACGTGCCGCCGGGAGCCGTCGCCTCATCGATGAACGGCTGCACGTCGCGGCCCTTGGCCTTGTGCGCGTCGAGCGCCTTGTTCGTGGCCGACTTGATGGCCGGGAAGACGACGCCGTTGCCGCCGACGATGTTCTGGCAGTCGGCGGAGCCGAGGAACTTGACCCACTTCCAGGCCTGGTCCTTGTGCTTGGTCCCGGCCCAGATCGCGTCGGACAGGCCGTTGATGGCCGACTTGCGGCCCTGCGGCCCGGTCGGCAGCGGCGCGAGGGCGAACTTCACCTTCGCGTCGGCGGCGAGGTACGTGTTGATCATCCAGGAGCCGGCGAACGTCATGGCGCCCTTGCCGGCGGTCATGAGTGCGTCACGGCTGAGCGTGGAGGCCTTGTCCAGGGCGGGGCTGTAGCCCTTGGCGATGAGGGACTTGAACCAGTCGATCGTCGCGGCGAGCTTGGGGTCGTCGTACTTGTACTGGGTGCCCCACGGGTTCTTGTCGAGGTAGGTGAAGCCGTTGCTGGCGGCGAGGTTGCCCCAGCCGTTCTGGCCCTGCGAGCCGTCGGCCCACTCCGCCAGGTAGCCGTAGGTCTTGACCTTGGTCTTGTCGAAGGCCGGGTCCAGGCCGTTGTGGCCGTTGGCGTCGACGGTCGCCTTGGCGATCGCCTGCTCGAAGGTGCCGCCGTCGGTCGGGTTCCAGGTCAGGTTCTGCAGGCCGGCCGGGTCGATGCCCTGCGCCTTGAGCAGCTCGGTGTTGTAGACGATCGCCATCGTGTCCCAGTCCTTCGGCAGGCCGAAGCGCTTGCCGTCCTTGGTGAACAGGTCGGCGAGGCCGCCCTGGTACTGGGACAGGTCGACGCCGTCTGCGGTGACGTAGGGCTGGATGTCGAGGATCTGGCCGGCGCTGACGAACTGCGGGTAGTAGGAGCCCTGGTTGGTCCACACGTCCGGGGCGTCGCCGGAGGCGAGCTGGGTGGTGAGGTTCTGCCAGTACTGACCCCACGCCGCCTGGCTGATCTGCACGGTGATGTTGGGGTTGGCGGTGTGGAACGCGTCGGCGCACTGCTGGTAGGACGCCTTCTGGTTGTCGTCCCAGAGCCAGTAGTTCAGGGTGACGGCCGCGTCGGCGTCGTCCTCGGCCTGGCTGCATGCGCCGAGACCGGTCGCCACGGCCAGGGTCAGCAGTGCCGCTCCGACCCGTGATCTGCGATTCATCGTGTATTCCTTCTTCTCAGGGGGGTGGGTGTTACTTGCTTCCGGTGAAGTTGAGGGACTGGACCAGGCGCTTGCCCATGAGAACGAGCAGCACCAGGACGGGCAGGACGGACAGCGTCGAGGCGGCCATCAGCCCCGTCCAGTCGGGTTGGGTGTTCGGCGACTGCTGCAGGAACACGCCGAGGGCGACGGTGACGAGCCGGTTCTCCTCGTTGCGGCCGACGAGCAGCGGCCAGAGGAAGTCCTTCCAGGCCCAGACCGTCGTGGTGAGCCCGATCGTGATCAGCGGGCCCCGGCTCATCGGCAGCGCGATGCGCCAGAAGATGCCCCACGGGCCGTTGCCGTCGAGGATGGCTGCCTCCTCCACGTCGCGGGGGAGCGACAGGAAGAACTGGCGGAGGAAGAAGACCGCGAAGGGCGTCATCAGGATCGTGGGTGCGACCATGCCGGCCATCGTGTTCATCAGGCCGAGGTCTTTGACCAGGATGAAGTTCGGCAGCAGGGTGAAGATCGGCGGCACCATCAGCGCCGCGATCACGATGCCGAACACCAGGTCGCGACCGGGGAAGCGCAGCCGGGCGAAGGCGTACCCGGCCATGGCGCAGAACAGGGTCTGCACCGCGGCGATCAGGCCGCAGTAGATGACCGAGTTGAGCAGGTAGCGGGCGAAGTCGAGCCGCGCGCCGGAGCCGCCTGCGGCGCGGGCCTCCGCCTCGCTGGTCAGGCCGAGGATCCTGGCGAAGTTGACCAGGGTCGGGTGGTCCGGCAGCAGCCCGGTGTTGTCGGTGTAGATGTCGGCGGCGGGGGTGAGCGCGGTGCGGATCATCCACCAGAACGGGAAGACCGTCACCACGAGCACCACGATCATCGCGACCCACGCCAGCGCTCGGCCGGGGTTGAAAGTCCTGCGTGTCATAACTGTCGACCCCTTCACATCAGGTCCGAGCGCGATGCGCGCAGCAGGCGCATCTGTACGGCGGTGAGCACGCCGAGGATCAGCGCGAGGCAGATCGCCGCGGCGGCGGCGTACCCCATGTGGAAGTACGTGAACGCTTGCTGATAGATGTAGTAGTAGATGACCCGGGTGGCCGCGACCGGCCCGCCCCGCGTGGTGACCGCGATGGTGTCGAAGATCTGGAACGACCCGATCATGGAGACCACCAGCACCAGCGCCAGGACCGGGCGGAGCAGCGGCAGGGTGATGCGCCGGAACATCAGCCACTCGCCGGCGCCGTCGATCGCCGCACCCTCGTAGAGGTACTGGGGGATCTGCAGCATCCCGGCGTAGAGCAGCAGTGCGGTGTAGCCGGTGTAGGCCCAGGTGTTGATCCCGGCGATGGAGGGCATCGCCCAGGTCGCGTCGGTGAAGAAGCCGATGGGGTTGAAGCCGAGGGTGTTGAGCAGGTTGTTGACGAACCCGAGGTTGGTGTCGAGCAGCCACATCCACAGCAGGCCGATGGTGACGTTGGGGACCAGCCATGGCAGCAGCAGCGTCGCCCGCAGCACCACCGAGCGGGTCAGGCGGTGCATGAGGGTGGCGATGCCCAGGGCCAGCGCGGTCTGCGATCCGATGTTGAGGACCACGTACCAGCCCGTGACCAGCAGCGAATTCCAGAACTGCTCGTCGCTGAAGAGCTTGGCGTAGTTCTCCGTCCCCACATAGGAGGGCGTGTTGAGCATGGTGTAGTCGGTGACCGAGTACCAGATGCCGCGAGCTGCCGGGTAGCCGTAGAAGACGGCGAACCCCACCAGCACCGGCAGCAGGAACCACCATGCCGCGCGACGGTCGTCACGCTGTTTTGTCGACTTCATCCTCGCCTCTGATCCGGTGTTCGGGTTGGCTCTTGCCAGCCGCCCCGCTCTCGAATAATGATGTAGTCCTTCGAAATTTTGTCAACACCTCTTCGTATTGCAGTTGAAACACCAAGGAGGTCGACCAGCCATGATCTGTCGCGCCAGAGCTCCTACCAGCATCGATACGAGACCGATCTTCCCGACACAGCCGTTCGCCCGACCGGCACGTCCACCCGAACCACCCGCACTTTCGCCCCACTCCCACGGAGAACAGCCATGAAAGCACGTTCACGCGCCAGATCCGTCCTGGCCGCAGTCGGCGCCGTCGTCCTCGGCGCCGCACTGACCTTCGTCGCCCCGGCCGGCGCCCAGGCCGCCGCGGCCGGCCCGCCCACCCGACCGGCCGCACCCGCGACCCCCGACCCGGCGCTGCAGGCCCATCCGCTGACCGCGGCCGCGGGGCCGGTGGACAACCCGCTGAAGGGCTGGGCCCGGTTCTACTCGCCCGGCGGTGACCAGAACAACGGCTACCCGCACGCGCTGACCTGGGGATACTTCGGCCTGTCCGAGATCATGACCAGCGCCTCGAACTGCGCGAGCTACAACTGGTCGATCGTCGACAGCATGCTGGCAGAGACCGCCGGCTACGGCAACCAGGCCGCGATCCGGATCTACATGACCTACCCCGGCGGCACCGGCAGCCACCCGGCCAACGCCATCCCGCCGTGCTTCACCGGCAACGTCGCCACCCGCGCCGACGCCACCTGGAACGTCACGCACCCCGACTACGACAGCCCGTTCCTGATCACCGCGCTGAAGAACTTCATCGCCGCGTTCGGCGCCCGCTACGACGGCGACCCCCGCCTGGGGTTCATCCACCTCGGTCTGGTCGGGCTGTGGGGCGAGTGGCACACCTGGCCCTACGACACCGACACCGCCGACGGGCTGCCCAACTACATGCCCACCGACGCCAACGGCGCGCAGCTCATCGCCGCCTTCGACGCCGCGTTCAACACCACCAAGATCGAGCTGCGCTACCCGGAGGCGGGCGGGGGAGCGGCGAACACCCGCGACATCGGCTACCACGACGACTCGTTCTGCTTCCGCGAGGGCTCGCCGTTGCAGGGCGTGACCCTGCCCGCGTCGTTGGGCGGCGCCTCCTACGCCCAGCTGCAGCGCAACCTCAACACCGGCACCGAGAACAAGTGGATCGGCAGCTCCATGGGCGGCGAGCTGCGGCCCGAGATCCAGACCTTCGCCTTCCAGTCCTGGCCGAACGGCTCCGGCACCGTCGACAACCTCAAGGCCTGCATCGAGCTCGAACACGCCACCTGGATGATCAACGAGGGGAGTGCCGCCTACTCGCCGACCGACGCGAACGTCGCGGCCGCGACGCGGCTCATGGGCTACAACCTCACCGTCGACAACGCCTGGTTCAAGGACTCCGCCACCGGCACGACGAACGTCGGCGTGCAGGTCAGCAACAGCGGCGTGGCCCCGTTCTACTACCCGTGGACCGTCAGCCTGGGGCTGAAGAACGGCTCCGGCACCGTCGTGCGGACCTGGGACACCGCCTGGGACCTGCGCACCGTCAAGCCGCTGACGATCCGCAACTTCCCCGACTGGAACGTCGGCACCGACCCCAGCTACCGCGACTTCGGCTACCGGCAGTATTTCCAGCACAGCGTCGACCTCACCGGCCTCGCCCAGGGCGGCTACCAGTGGGTGCTGCGGGTCAAGAACCCCCTGGAGACCGTCAGCGCCGCCGCGAAGAAGCTCCGCTTCGCCAACGCCACCCAGAACGCCGACGGCTGGCTCGGCCTCGGCGCCATGACCGTCGGCACCGGCAGCGCCGACACCACCGCGCCGTCGACGCCGACCGGCCTCACCTCGACCGGTCAGACCTCGTCGTCGGTCTCGCTGTCGTGGGGCGCTTCGACGGACAACGTCGGTGTCACCGGCTATGAGGTGTTCCGGGGTTCGACGCTGGTCGGCAGCCCGGCGGGCACCACGTTCACCGACACCGGTCTGAGTGCTTCGACGGCGTACACGTACACGGTGAAGGCTCGGGACGCGGCCGGGAACCGGTCGGCGGCGAGCGGCTCGCTCACCGTGACCACCTCGGCGGGCGGCGGTTCGCCGGTCGGTTACGAGGCCGAGGCCTCGGGCAACACGCTCACCGGCGGCGCGGTCGTCGCCGCGTGCGCTTCCTGCTCAGGTGGGTCGAAGGTCGGCTACGTCGGCAACGGCGCGACCCTCGCCTTCACCAACATCGCCGGGGGTACGGGCGGCGCGCGCACCGTGACGATCCACTACCTGTCGGCGGTGGCGCGGACCGCGATCGTCAACGGGCAGACGGTGAGCTTCGCGGCGACCGCCGACTGGAACACCGTCGGCACCACCACCGTCACCCTGACCCTCGCGGCGGGGAACAACACGATCACCATCGCCAACCCCGGCGACTGGGCACCGGACATCGACCGCATCACCGTCAGCGGCGGCACGACCGGTGACACCACCGCGCCGACGACGCCGACGGGCTTGACCTCGCCGGGCAAGACATCGTCGTCGATCTCCCTGTCGTGGGGCGGCTCGACGGACAACGTCGGTGTCACCGGCTATGAGGTGTTCCGGGGTTCGACGCTGGTCGGCAGCCCGACCGGCACCACGTTCACCGACACCGGTCTGAGCGCGTCCACGGCGTACACGTACACCGTCAAGGCTCGGGACGCGGCCGGGAACCGGTCGGCGGCGAGCGGCTCGCTCACCGTGACCACCTCGGCGGGCGGCGGCTCGCCCGTCGGTTACGAGGCCGAGGCCTCGGGCAACACGCTCACCGGCGGCGCGCTCGTCGCCTCGTGCGCTTCCTGCTCGGGCGGGTCGAAGGTCGGCTACGTCGGCAACGGCGCGACCCTCGCCTTCAACAACGTCGCCGGAGGCACCGGCGGCGCCCGGACGATCACCATCCACTACCTGTCCGCCGTGGCACGGACCGCGGTGATCAACGGGCAGACGGTGAACTTCGCGGCGACCGCCGACTGGAACACCGTCGGCACCACCACCGTGACCCTGACCCTCGGGGCCGGGACCAACACGATCACCGTCGCCAACGCGAGCGGCTGGGCGCCCGACATCGACCGCATCACCGTCAGCTGACCCGTCCCGCCCCACCGGCCAGGCGACGGGGGCCTGGCCGGCCCACCCCTACCGAGGAAACCCCACACCCATGAGAAGAGCACTGCGCCTCACCGCCGCCCTGCTGGCGGCGCTCACCCTCGCCGCGGGTACGCCCGCCGCGGCGACACCCGCACCCACCGCGCCGCAGTGGACGGCGCTGTCCTACGCCTCCGCCCCCGCCGACAACCCGCTCAAGGGCTTCATGCCCTTCGCGGGCAGCTATCAGACGTTCCCCTACAGCCAGGAATGGTTCTACCTGCCGGTCCGCGACGTGATGACCGGTCCGAAGCAGTTCCGCTGGGACGCCCTCGAACGGCAGCTCAACGCCATCGCCGCCCGCGGCCACCAGGCCGTGTTCCGCTTCTACCTCGACTACCCCGGGAAGCCCTCCGGCATCCCGCAGTACCTGCTCGACCAGGGTCTCGTCACCCGGCCCTACCCCGACTTCGGCAACAACGGCGTCAGCGTCTCCCCGGACTACAGCGACCCCCGCCTCGTCACCGCGATCGACGATTTCATCACCGCCCTGGGCCGCAGATACGACGGCGACCCGCGGATCGGGTTCCTCACCCTGGGCCTGATCGGGTTCTGGGGCGAGTGGCACACCTGGCCCTACGACGGCTGGACCCAGCCGGAGAACTGGATGCCCTCCACCGACATCCTGCAGCGGATCCTCGACCGCTTCGACTCCTCGTTCAACAAGACCCGGCTGCTGGCCCGCTACCCCAGCGCGCAGAACAAGACTCTCGGCATCGGCTACCACGACGACTCCTTCGCCTTCGAGACGCTGCCGCCGACCTCGTGGCACTTCGTGCAGCGCCTCATCGACGAGGGCGTCACCGACAAGTGGCAGCGCGAACCCGTCGGCGGCGAACTGCGCCCCGAGATCCAGTCCTGCCTGTGGGACCAGCCCGTCACCTGCTCCCAGTACGAGGACTACCCGCAGTCCGTCGCGCAGACTCATGCCTCCTGGTTGATCAACCACGCGGCGTTCGCCGGGACCGGCTACACCGGCGACGAGTATTTCCGCGCCCTCGCCGCCGCGAAGTCCCTCGGCTACGAGCTCACCGTCACCGAGGCCGCCGTGTCCCGGGACCGGGTGGCGGTGCGGATCGCCAACCGGGGCACCGCGCCGTTCTACTACGACTGGGCACCCGAGCTCGCCGCCGTCGACAGCTCCGGCCGCATCGTCAAGCGCTGGCGCACCGGCTGGAACCTGACCGGCATCCTGCCCGGCCAGGATCCCGCCGAGCTGACCGCGCGCATCGACATCCGTGGGCTGCGCGCGGGCAGCTACGACATCGTCGCGCGCGTCGCCAACCCGCTCCCCAACGGCATCCCGTTGCGGTTCGCCAACACCAGCCAGGACATCCACTCCGGCTGGCTCACCCTCGGCACCGTCACCACCCGCTGACGGTCCGCCTTTCCCCGCCCGTACCCACCTGATGTTCCTGATCTTCGTCCTGAAGGGAACACGGCACATGCGATCGATCCGCACGCTGCTCGCCGCCACGACGGCAGCAGCACTGACCCTCGCGCTGGTCGCCACCGGCGCGGCCGCGGCACCGGCGGGCCCACCGCCGCGACCGGCGGCGGGCCCCGGCCCGGACCCGAGCCTCACCACCCACACCTACGGGTACGCCGACGCGCCCCTCGGCCAGCCGCTGAAAGGATTCGCTCCCTACTACTTCCCCGGCGACAACCTGTCGTCGAAATACCCCGGCGGCCTGGTCTGGAGCTACTTCGCCCTCAACGAGGTGATGAAGGACCCGGCCAGCTGCACCACCTTCGACTGGACCGTCTTCGAGAAGGCCCTCGACGAGGCGGCCGTCTGGGGCCGCCAGGTGGCGTTCCGGTTCTACGTCGAATACCCCGGCGGTAGCGGCACCCACCCCGGCAACGGCATCCCGCCGTGCCTCAACGGCAAGATGGCGCTGCGGACCAACGGGTTCTGGGGCACCGTCAGCCCCGATTATGACGACCCGGACGTCATCGCGGCGCTGGTCGGCTTCATGAACGCCTTCGGTGCGCGCTATGACCACGGCGGTCCCGGCGGCGCCGCCGACCCGCGCATCGGGTTCATGACTCTCGGCCTGGTCGGGCTGTGGGGGGAGTGGCACACCTGGCCCTACGACCGGGACACCGCCGACGGCTACCCCGACCTGATGCCGACCGACGCCACGATCCGCACCCTCATCGGCGCCGCCGACACGGCGTTCAACAACATCCAGGTCGAGGTGCGCTACCCGCTCGCGGGCACCGAGACCGCGAACATCGGTTTCCACGACGACTCCTGGCCCTACAAGGAGTGGCGCGGCGGGCAGCTCAAGGGCATGACCCTGCCGGTGTCGATGAACGGCTGGGAGGACGCGTTCCTGCAGCTCCAGCTCAACACCGGCACCGAGAACCGGTGGATCACCCAGTCCATCGGCGGCGAAGCCCGCCCGGAGATCCAGGGCAGCCTCTACGCGGGCTGGCCCGGCGGCAACGGGCAGGTCGACGACGTGCTCGCCGCGACCGAGCTCACCCACATCTCCTGGATGATCAACCAGACCGGGGCGGGCGGCTACAGCACCACCGACCCGAACGTGTCGGCCGGTGTCCGGAAGATGGGCTACAACCTGCACATCCCGCAAGCCAACTTCAACGCCACCGCACCGGGCACCTTCAAGGTCGGCGTGACGATGCAGAACAACGGGGTCGCGCCGTTCTATTACCCGTGGACGACCGTCATCGGGCTGCGCAACGCGGCCGGTGCGATCGTCAAGACCTGGGACACCAGCTGGGACCTGCGCCAGGTGCAGCCGCTGAAGATCCGCGCGTTCCCGGACTGGAACGTCGGCGGCAACCCCACCTACCTGGATTACGGCCGCCCGGTGAACTTCTCGGCGAACCTCAGCACCGCCGGGGTCCCCGCGGGCAGTTACAGCCTGGTCCTGAAGGTGCGCAACCCGCTGGAGGCGGTCACCGCGGATGTGCTCCGCGCCCGGCCCGCCGCCAGCCGGCTCACCGACTGGATCATCGACCAGTGGCGCCCGGCCGTGCCGCTGTCGTTCGCCAACGCCAACCAGGGCACCGACGGCTGGGTCAACCTCGGCCCGATCGCCACCACCGGCACCTGCACCGGTGACTGCACGCCGCCGTCGGCCCCGTCGGGGCTGGCCGTGTCGGGGGTGACGAACACGAGCGTGTCCGTGTCGTGGTCGGCCGCCTCGGACAACGTCGGTGTGACCGGCTACCAGGTGTGGCGCGACGGCGTGCTCGCCGGTTCGCCCACCGGCACGTCGTTCACGGACTCCGGCCGGTCGCCGGGGCAGACCTACCAGTATTCGGTCCGTGCCGTCGACGCCGCGGGCAACGTCTCGGGATCCTCGGCGACGGTGTCGGCGACGACGACCGGCTGCTCCGTGGACTGCACGGCACCCACCGCGCCGACGCTGTCGTCCGCGGCGAAGACCGACACCACCGTGTCGCTGTCCTTCACCGGCTCGACGGACAACGTGGGCGTCACGGGTTATGAGGTGTTCCGCGGATCGACGCTGGTCGGCTCGCCGTCCGGGACCTCGTTCACCGACACCGGGCTGACGGCGTCGACCGCCTACTCCTACACGGTCAAGGCCCGCGACGCGGCCGGCAACCGGTCGGCGGCGAGCAACACGGTCACGGTGACGACGGCCGCCACACCGCCGCCGCCGACCGGCCTGGTGCTGGACAACTTCGACGGCACTCCGGCCTATCCATCCGCGAACCTGAACGATCTGGGCAAGTGGACCGGCGGGAACTGCTTCCTCGACGGCGGCGGTTCCGGCGCGGTGACCGGAGGTGCGTTGAGCCTGCGCTACAACGCGTGCGGCTGGTTCGGCTCCGACGTGGGGGTCGACCTGAGCTCCTATACCCACCTGGTGGTGCGGATCAAGGGAGCTGCGGGCGGCGAGCAGGCCCACTTCAACCTCGGTCTGGGCGGGTCGACGAAGCTCTTCGCCGACTTCACCCTCGACGGCGGGGCACACCCCGTCGTCACCACGTCCTATCAGGACATCCGGATCCCGATGGCCGCCAACGGCATCAACCGCAACTCGCCGTCCCAGCTCGCCATGGGCTTCTGGTACGGCGGCAGCTCCACCATCTCGATCGACCACATCACCTTCCAGTAGCAGTCGGCCGCCTGGTCGCGATCATCGCGGCCAGGCGGCCTCTCGTCCCCCTTGAGGAAGGCACCATGTCCACTCGTTCCCTGCGGCTGCTCGCCGTCACGGCGCTGCTGGCCGGGCTCGGGGCGGTGGCGGTCGGCGCCGCGCCCGCGCAGGCCGCCACCGTCACCTACCCGGCCGATCTGACCACCGCGTTCGCCAACCCGGAGCGCGGCTACCACAACCGCTACGAGATCATCAACGATCCGGCCGTCAACGACTACGTCAACGCCGCCACCATCCCCGGCTTCAACCCCGATCTGCTCGACCGGACCTTCGCCCGGGCCAAGGCCGGCAAGAACACCCTGATCCACAGCTACGTGCACCTCGACAAGTACAAGACCCAGGCTCTGCCGCAGGCGCTGCTGGACAACCTCGCCTCCGGTCTCGCGGCGGTCCGCACCGCCGGGATGAAGATCGTCCTGCGTCCCGCCTATACCTGGGACGGTTACGCCACCGTCGCCGAGTCGCAGATCCTCGCCCACATCACGCAGATCAACGCCGTCGTCACCGCCAACGCCGATGTCGTGCTGCACCTGGAGACCGGCTACCTCGGCGCCTGGGGCGAGTGGCACACCGGCGGCCTCACCAACCCGTCCTCGGTCGAGGAGGCGCCCGCCCGCTACCGGATCGTGAAGAAGATCGCCGACACCACCCCGGCCACGATCCCGCTGGTCATGCGGTACCCGATCTACATCAAGGAGGTGACCGATCCGACCAGCTGCGTCGTACCCGAGGGCTGCACGCTGACCCAGGCGCAGAAGGACCGGATCGGCTTCCACAACGACTGCTTCCTCGCCGACCTCAACGACATGGGCACCTACGACAACCCGTCCTGGATGGGCTGGTACTACATCGAGCAGAAGAAGCAGTGGATGTACGACCTCGCCACCTCGACCGGGCAGAACAAGATGGTCGGCGGCGAGACCTGCGGCGCCGACGGATACAACGACGCCGCCTGCGTCAACGCGCAGACCGAGATGCAGAAGCTCAACTTCACCGAGATCAACGAGGACTACGCCGCCGTCAACACCGACAAGTGGAAGGCGGCCAACCTGGCGGCCGGCGGCAACGATCCGGCCGAGACCTGCTTCACCCGGATCAAACGCAAGCTCGGCTATCGATTGCGGCTGCTCGACGCCACCTTCCCCACCAGCGTCACCCCCGGCACGACCCTCGGCCTCACCGCGCACCTCAGCAACGACGGCTGGTCCGGCCTGATCAAACCCAGGACCGCCTACCTGGTCCTGGACAACGGCACCCAGCGCTACAACCTGCCGCTGAGCGCCGTCGACGCCCGGAACTGGCTCGCCGGGCCGAGCACCGTCACCACCGGCGTCACCGTGCCCGCCGCGGCGGTGGCCGGGACCTACCGGCTGGCGCTGTGGCTGCCGGACCCGGCCGCCGGGCTGCAGTCGCGACCGGATTACGCCATCCGCCTCGCCAACACCGGCATCTGGGACGCCGCCAAGGGCTACAACGTCCTCGCCTCCGCGATCACCGTCGGCACCTGCACCGGGGACTGCACCCCGCCGTCGGTCCCGTCCGGGCTCGCCGTGTCGGGGGTGACGAACACCAGCGTGTCGCTGTCGTGGGCGGCGGCCACCGACAACGTCGGTGTCACCGGCTACCAGGTGTGGCGGGACGGCGTCCTCACCGCGTCGCCCACGGGCACCTCGTTCACCGACACCGGCCGCGCCCCCGGCCAGACCTACCAGTATTCGGTCCGCGCCGTCGACGCCGCGGGCAACGTGTCCGGGCCATCGGCGACGGTGCCTGCGACGACGACCGGCTGCTCGGGTGACTGCACTCCGCCGAGCACACCGACCCTGTCGTCGACCGGCCGCACCGACACGACGGTGACCCTGTCCTGGACCGGCTCGACGGACAACGTCGGCGTCACCGGGTACGAGGTGTTCCGCGGATCGACGCTGGTCGGGTCGCCGACCGGGACCTCGTTCACCGACACCGGCCGGTCGCCGTCGACCGCGTATACCTACACGGTCAAGGCCCGGGACGCGGCGGGCAACCGCTCCGCGGCGAGCAACACGGTCACGGTCACCACCGACGCGACACCCCCGGCGCCGACCGGGCTGGTGCTGGACGACTTCGACGGCACCCCGGCCTATCCGGCCGCGTCGCAGAACGACCTCGGCAGGTGGACCGGCGGGAACTGCTTCCTCGACGGCGGCGGTTCCGGTGTCGTGACCGGCGGGGTGTTGAGCCTGCGCTACAACGCGTGCGGCTGGTTCGGCTCCGACATCGGCGTCGACCTGTCCGCGTACACCTATGTCGTGGTGCGGATCAAGGGCGCGGCCGGGGGCGAGCAGGCCCACTTCAACCTCGGGCTCGGCGGGTCGACGAAGCTCTTCGCCGACTTCACCCTCGACGGCGGGGCACACCCCGTCGTCACCACGTCCTATCAGGACATCCGGATCCCGATGGCCGCCAACGGCATCAACCGCAACTCGCCGTCCCAGCTCGCCATGGGCTTCTGGTACGGCGGCAGCTCCACCGTCACGATCGACCACATCACCTTCCAGTAGGTACCCACCGCCAGGTGTCCCGGGACATACTCGGGGCACCTGGCCTGCTCCAACGAGGCAGGCCACCGCCCCGGCGGCCCGGCCGGCCCCGACCACCGACAAGGAGAACGACGACCATGGACCCTGTGCGACTCGCGCTGATCGGTGCCGGTGACCGCGGCACCTCCTACGCCCGGTGGGCGCTGGCCCACCCCGACCGGGCCCGGATCGTCGCCGTCGCCGAACCCGACCCGGACCGCCGCGAGCGGCTCGCGGCGGCGCACGGCATCCCCGAAGCCGGGCGCCACCCGGGCTGGGCCGAGCTGCTCGCCGATCCCGGCCTCGGCGTCGACGCGGTCGTCATCACCACCCAGGACACCGGGCACGCCGACCCGGCCGTCGCCGCCGCCCGGCGCGGGCTGCACATCATGCTGGAGAAGCCGCTCGCGCCGACCCCCGAGGAGTGCGTGCGCATCGTCGACGCGGTGCACGAGGCCGGCGTCATGCTCGCCGTCTGCCACGTGCTGCGCTACGCCCCCTACACCCGGCTGGTCAAGCAGCTCATCGACGGCGGGGCGATCGGGGAGGTGGTGTCGGTGCAGCACCATGAGCCGGTCGGGTTCTGGCACCAGGCCCACTCGTTCGTGCGCGGCAACTGGCGGCGCGAGGACCTGTCCAGCTTCATGCTGCTCGCCAAGTCCTGCCACGACATCGACTGGCTGCAGCACGTGGTGGGCCGCGACATCGCCCGGGTGTCCAGCTTCGGCGGGCTGCGCCATTTCCGTCCGGAGAACCGCCCGGCCGGGGCCGCCGACCGGTGCCTGGAGTGTGCCGTCGAGCCCGACTGTCCGTACTCGGCTCCGCGGCTCTACCTCGACCAGCTCGCCCGAGGTGAGCATGCCTGGCCGCTGTCGGTGGTCACACCCGTCTTCACCGAGGAGGCGCTGACCGCCGCACTGCGGGAGGGGCCCTACGGGCGCTGCGTCTACGCCTGCGACAACGACGTCGTCGACCACCAGGTGGTGGCGATCGAGTTCGACGGCGGGGTCAGCGCTGCGTTCACCATGAACGCGTTCAACACCGGCGGCCACCGGCGTACCCGGATCTTCGGTACGCGCGGCGAGCTGGTCTGCGACGGCCCGGCCGTGACCGTGCACGACTTCGTCACCGGCACCGCGACCAGCCACGACGCGGCAGCCGCCGGTGGTGCGGACGCCGCGGGCGGGCACGGCGGCGGCGACGCCGGGCTGATGGAGGCGTTTACCGCCGCCGTCGCGACCGGCGACCGGAGCGGCATCCTGTCGGGGCCGGAGCAGACCCTCAACTCGCACCTGGCGACCTTCGCCGCGGAGCGCGCCCGGCGGGAGGGCACCGTCGTCACCGTCGCCCGGCCGTGACCGGTTTCCGGTATTTATCGCATATGAGCCATGGGTGGACTATCCGCCCCTAGTGTTTTCGTATGAGAGCACGTTCCCTGGGCCTCGCCGCGAGCGTGCTGGTCGTCGTGGCCGCCACCGCGTGCGGGCAGACACTCGCGCCGACCGCCTCGCCGAGCCCGTCAGCAGCCCCGGCGGTCGCCTGGCAGCCCTGTCAGGCGACCGTTCCGGACCAGTGCAAGGCCCGGTTTGCGCAGGTGGAGTGCGGTGCGCTGGCGGTCCCGCTCGACTACGCCAACCCGTCCGGCGAGCGGATCGCGCTCGGCATGGTCCGGGTGAAGGCGGCCGGGAACCGGCTCGGGTCGCTCGTGTTCAACTTCGGCGGTCCCGGCGGCACCGGTGTACAGACGCTGCTGAACCGATGGCTCCTCGGCAGTGTCGACACCCTGCAGAGCCGCTACGACCTGGTCTCCTTCGACCCGCGCGGGGTCGGCCAGAGCAGCCCGGTCGCGTGCCTGGACAACGCCGGTGACGAAGCCTTCCTCCGACTGGACCACACACCCTCCACCGACGCGCAGATCCAGGCGTTCGCCGCCGGTCAACGCGCCTACACGAAGGGCTGCCAGACCAACTCGGGCAAGATCCTGCCCTACGTCGGCACCGCCTCCGCGGCGAAGGACCTCGACGTGATCCGGCAGGCCGTCGGCGACGACAAGCTCAACTTCTTCGGCGTCTCCTACGGGACCTGGCTGGGCGCCGACTACGCCAACCAGTTCCCCGACCGGGTCGGGCGCATGTTCCTCGACTCCGCCGTCGACCCGACGCTGAGCCAGAAGGACCTGGACCTGGAGCAGGCCAAGGCGCAGGATGCCAACCTCACCGCGCTGCTGGCCGACTGCGCCAAGCAGGGCGGCACGTGCCCGCTGACCGCGTTCGGCACCACCACCGACGCCCTGCGGGCCAGGATCGCGCAGTTCTCGCAGCAGCTCGACGCCACACCGCTCGTGGCCGGAAAGCGCACCCTGTCCCAGGAGATGTTCCTGCTCGGCCTCGGCTCGGCGGTCGGTGCGGCCTCCCAGCGGCCCCAGGTCACCGCCGCGCTCGCGGCCGGGATGAAGGGCGACGCCACCGGGCTCATCGCCATGGCAGACGCCGCGACCGGGCGGCAGGCCGACGGCACGTTCGAGAACACCGACGAGGCCAACCGGGCCATCCGCTGCGCCGACGACACCACGCACTACTCCGTCGACCAGGTGAAGGGGTTCGTGGGCGAGTTCACCGCCGCCGCACCGATCTTCGGCGCGGGGCAGGCCTGGGACGGTCTGCGCTGCCTGGACTGGCCCTACGCCGGCGACAACGCCGCCAAGGACGTCTCGGCGCCCACCAGCGCCACGACCATCGTCGTCGCCGGATCGACGGGCGACCCGGCGACGCCTTACGCGTGGTCGCCGGCGCTGGTCAAGCAGCTCGGCAACGCGCAGCTCATCACCAACGACGGCCCCTACCACGGCGCCTACCTGTCGGGTGCGGAGTGCGTGCAGCAGAAGGCGAACGCCTACCTGTTCGACGGCACGCTGCCCGGGAACACCACCTGCCCGTGACCCGTCACTCCGACACGAGGTCCCCGCGATCACGTTTCGGCCGGCGGCTACCATCGCCGGATGTCTGACCTGCGGGAAACCTTCATCGCCTGGGAACTCGGCTGGGCCGCCAGCCGGGACCTGCCGCCCGCCCACCTGGTCGAGGGCGGCATGCGCATCGAGTGCCGCCAGCAGTCGCGGGACGTGGAGATCTTCGCGCTGCACGCCGACGACGACCCGGACTCGCTGGTGCGGCTCGCCGAGCTGCTGCGCGCCGAGACCGAATCGGCCTGGCTGACCGTGCCGACCCGCGAACCCGAGCGGGCCGCGGCCACCCTGGAGGCGGCCGGGCTGGAGTTCGTCTCGCGGGTCGAGGCGCTGATGGAGACCGACCTGCGCACCCAGCCGGTCCGCGCGGTCGCGGCACCCTACCGACTGCACACCGAGGTCACCGGCCCGGTGGTGCACGTCAGCGTCGAGGCCGCCGACGGCGAGGAGGCCGCCCGCGGGTACGCCGGGCTCATCGGCACCGCCGCCGTGGCCGACCGGATCCTCACCGCGGAGGCGCACCGGCGGCGTTCGCTCGGCGCTGCCGTGATGACCGCGCTCGCCGACGCCGCGGTCACCGCCGGCGCCACCCGGGGCCTGCTCATCGGCAGCGTCGAAGGCCAGGCCCTCTACCGGTCGCTCGGCTGGTCCACGGTCGCCACCGTGCTGATCGCGAAGCTCCCCGAGTAGTGCCGCCGTTGCGCCTCAGCCCGTGAAGGACTCCGGACCGAAGCGGCCCCACGCCACGAAGGCCGTGAGCGCGAGGTAGACCAGGTCCACCGCCATGAGCGTGAACTCGCCGCGCCGGATACGGGTGATCGTCGCACCGACCATGATCATCGCCAGCCCGAGGGCGGCCATCGGTGTCAGAACCGGCAGGACGCCGAGCGCGGCGGGCAGGATCAGACCCACGGAGCCCAGGACCTCCAGGGCTCCGATCGCCTTGACGCTGCCGGCGCTGAAGTCCTCGACCCATCGTGCGCTGGGCCCGAAGGCGGCGATCTTCTCCTTCGAGAGGATCACCTTGAGGCCACCGCCGAACAGATAGGCGACGGCGAGTAGTCCGGCGACGATCCAGAGAAACAGATTCATGGGGCACTCCTTGACTCGGGCCGACTGTCCGGGCATGAGACACCGCTCGCCCGCTTCCTGTGACAGCGCCGGCCACGTGACGCGTACCACCGCTTCGCCTGTGCTGCCGTTGTCACAGAACGGCCGGGCCCGGTGTCTGGTGGGTGAGAGACTCCAGAGCCGACAGACAGGAGCACCCCATGGCCACCGGAGGCAGTGCGGACCCCGCCACCGAGGCGTTCGTCGCCCACCGCAACCTGCTCTTCACGGTCGCCTACGAGATGCTCGGCTCGGCCGCCGACGCCGAAGACGTCCTGCAGGAGACGTGGCTGCTGTGGGCGAAGGTCGACCTCGACACGGTCCGCGAACATCGCGCCTACCTGGTCCGGATCGTCACCCGTCAGGCACTCAACCGGCTGCGGACCCTCAGCCGGCGCCGGGAGTCCTACATCGGCCCCTGGCTGCCCGAGCCGCTGTTGACCGTGCCCGACGTGGCGGAGGATGTCGAGCTGGCCGAGAGCCTGTCGATGGCGATGCTGCTGGTGCTCGAGACCCTCACTCCGACGGAGCGGGCGGTGTTCGTGCTCCGCGAGGTGTTCGAATCCGACTACGACGAGATCGCCGAGGCGGTCGGCAAGAGCCCGGCCGCGGTTCGCCAGATCGCCCACCGGGCCCGTGGCCACGTCGCCGCACGCCGGCCCCGGGAGGCGGCATCCGCCGCCGAGAACCGCATCGCGCTCGAGGCGTTCCGGCGCGCGATCGAGACCGGCGACCTGCAGAGCCTGCTCAGCATCCTCGCACCCGACGTCGTCGTGATCAGCGACGGTGGCGGGGTGAAACAGGCTGTCCTGCGGCCCATCGTGGGGGCCGACAAGGTGGCCCGCCTGCTCGCCGCGGGCCTGGGCAAGGTCGGTGCCGCGCTGTCGCTCGAACCGGCGCAGATCAACGGCTGCCCAGGACTCGTGATGAGGCTCGACGGGGAGTTCGACAGCATCGTGGCGCTGCGTGTCGAGGACGGACTCATCAGCGGGGTCTACACCGTCCGCAACCCCGAGAAGCTGGCGCGCATGCACCGGGAGAACACCCTGACCCGTTGAGCCCGGTTGCGCCGACCGCCGGAAACGCAGCGGTCATGGCCGTTGCGGATGGAATCCGGCGATCAGATCCTGCCCCTCCTGAATCACCCCGTAGGCCGACTCGGGCACCGCGTTCCAAGCGCCGGCCATCTGCCCGAGCGGCTCGGACACGATCAGGCGGGCCTCGTCCGAAACCTGCAGCAGCTGCGCGTTCTCCGGATGCAACTCGCGCAGGGCGCGCACGTCGGTGCTGTAGAACAGGGACCGGGACTGGCGCACGGTGGAGTAGCGAAATGCCCACAACCGTGTCCCGTCGCTGGTCGCGACGGTCATCTGCACCGAGTGGTCCACCCCGTGCTGCGCGGCGACGGCCTCGATGAACCCCACGGCGCGCTCGACGGCGCCGGGCGGGTCATCGCGCAGGCCGAAGGTCAGGGCCAGAAAGAACATCACCTCGGAGTCGGTCGAGCCCTCGATCGCCGGGTAGAGGCCCGGATCGACGCCCAGGACCAGGTCCCGTTTGAGCCGTGCGAATTCGGCGATCGAGCCGTTGTGCATCCACAGCCAGTTCTGGAAGCGGAACGGGTGGCAGTTGGTCTCCTGCACCGGAGTTCCGGTCGACGCCCGGATATGTGCCAGGAAGATCGGCGCGGTGACGGTCGAGGCGAGGTTGACGAGGTTGCGGTCGTTCCAGGCCGGGCCGATGCCGCGGAACACCCCGGGCGAGGCCGGGGTGGCGTACCAGCCGACTCCGAACCCGTCGCCGTTGGTCGTCTCGACCCCCAGGGTCGAGTGCCGGCTCTGGTCGATCAGCGAGTGGGCGGGCTTGAACAGGAGCTCGTCCAGCAGGATCGGCGAACCGGAATAAGCCAGCCACCGGCACATCACCGCCTCCTTCAGCCACGGGCTTCCCGGGGGGCCGCTCGCCGGTCATGGCAGGCCCGAACCCCTCCGTCGTCGATTGTTTGAGCGTAGACGCGAGCTGCGGTCCGCGAAGCGATACGTCAATCTTGACGCGCTCACGACTGCCCGACGGGCGTCACGCGGGTCTGCAGCGTGTGCGTGGTGGAGGCGGCCGCGGCGGCGTAGTCGACGGCTCGGGGCTTCGCCGGGCGGAACCGGCCGATCAGGGCAGCCATCGCCACGCCCACGGCGCACCAGATCGCCATCGCCAGGGCGGTCCGGGAGACCGCGGCGGCCAGTGCCACGCTCGCGGTGTCCCCGGCGGCCTGATGGCTGGTGGAGACCGAGGCGTAGATCGAGGCGACGATCGCCGTCATGACGGCCGCGCCGACGTAGCGGGCCATGTTGGAGATGCCCGATGCGGCTCCGACCTCCTCGGGGGCGACACTCGCGGTGGACAGCGATGACGCCGGGCCGTTCTGCAGGCTCATCCCCACGGCGAGCGCGACGAGCGGCAGCACGAACCTCGAGTACCCCCAGTCGTCGGCGACGAAGGTGAGGACGACGAACGCGACGGTCATGATGGCGAAACCGGCGACGACCGTGCTCCTGGCGCCGATCTCGCCGACGATCGGGGTGATCATCGGAGCGAGGATCACCGCCGCGGCGGCGACCGGCAGCGTGGCGAAGCCCGTCTCCAGCGCGCTCATGCCCAGGGCGGCCGGGTTCTGGAAGTACAGGCTGACGATGTACATGATCGCGTTCAGGGTGCCGGAGCCGATGAGGATCGCCAGGGTCGCCCCGACGAGCGTCCTGTTGCGCAGCAGCCGCAGATCGAGCAGCGGTGCGCTGATGCGCTTCTCCACGATGACGAAGCCGATCGCGGCGGCGATCGAGACGAGGAAGCAGCCGATCGTCCTGGGCGACAGCCAGCCCCAGGCCGATCCCTCGGTCAGGGCGAAGATGATCGGTGCCAGGATCGCGGCGATCAGCACCGTGCCGGCGACGTCGATGGAGCGCGGTCGGTTCGGATCGCTGGATTCCCGGACGGCCGCGATCGTGACGGGTACGCAGACAGCGGCGATGACGGCATCGATCCAGAAGAGCCCCTGCCAACCGGTGGTCGCGACGAGCAGGCCGCCGATGAGCGGGCCCGCGGCCGCGCCGATGGCGGATGCGGCCCCCCACAGGGTGACCGCGCGCATCTGGGCCTGGCCGGTATTGGCCGCCGAGATCAGGCTCATGCCGCAGGCGAGAATGGTCGACCCGGCGGCTCCCTGGATGCACCGGCCGGCGATGACCCCGCCACCGCCCTGGGACAACGCGATGAGCGCGCACGAGGCGACGAAGAGCACCAGGCCGCCGATGAAGATCTTGCGGCGGCCGAAGACGTCGCCGAGGGCGCCGGCGGTGACGATCGTCGCCGCGCCGACGAGGGAGTAGCCGGTGACGGCCCACTGCAGTGTGGTCACGGGAGTGCCGGTGTCCGTCGAGATGGCGGGCAGCAGGATCGACACGGCGGAGGTGTTCGCGTTCACGACGAGGGCGGATACGCAGGTCGCGATGAGCGTCGCCGTCGCGGCCCGGCGGGTCGCCAGATCAGTCATGTCAACACCTGTGCCCATGGACGCCGGTCGGCCGCGCCTGCGACCGCTTGACATCGACGATAGATGTTTGCACCGTTCTGCGGGCAATCATGCCTATGTTAGGCAAATAAGTGGAAGATCAGGTCCCGAGGAGACCCGGCTCCGCAGCGCAGCCTCCTGCACCGAGGGGACGGGCCGTGCTGTCGGCGGTACCTCAGGGGTGCCGGCAGCACGGCCGCTCGGGTCAGGCAGCCGGGGTGCGCTTGGGCAGCAGCCGGAGCAGAGCCAGGCCCGCCGAGACGAGGGTGAAGCCGGCCACGGCGTACCAGACGATGTTGAAGCCGGTGACCGGCAGCATCGCGCCTGCGGTGGCGCCGCCGGCCGCTGTTCCTGATCCATACATGGGGGTGTTCTCCTTGGGGTGAGGGATTACCACTCGCGTCGGCGGCCGAAGACCGCGTCGGCGAGTGCCTTGAGGTGCGTGGCCTGGAGGAAGAGGTCGAACGCCATCTCCGGCAGAAGGGTCGCGGCGACGAGCATGGGACGGCGGCCCCGGCTGCGGACGGTCACGACGCGCTCGGCGAGGAACACGGCCGTGACGCCGATCCAGAGGGCCTGCAGGTGCAGCGAGCCCGCCCCTACGCCGTAGGCCAGGCTGGCCAGGTAGAGCGCGGTGACGGCGACGCCGACGAAGCCGACCACCTGATAGCCCCAGTGCTTGAGCGTGAAGCGGGTCAGCCCGTACTGGCGCAGGTTCTCCATCGCGCCGCGCTTCCAGCGCAGCCGCTGCCGGTAGAGCTCGCCCCAGGTCGGCATGACCTCGGTGGTGAGGGTGCACCCGGCGGGGCTGCGGACCTGCCAGCCGAGGTGGCGCAGGGCGAAGGTGAGCTCGTTGTCCTCGGTGAGGACCTCGGTGTCGTAGACCTGCCCGCGCAGGGCGACCACCTCGCGCAGCGCCGCCACGTTGAAGATCGTCGCCGTGCCGGTGAGGACGAGCACCTCGCCGCGCTTGCGTCGCACGTCGCGCTCGTAGCGGGCGTACTCGCTGCGCTGCGCCTCCTCGACCCAGCTCTGCAGCAGGCGCCGCGTGCCGTCGGAGCGCCTGCCCCGGAAGGTGCCGCCGATGCCGCCGTAACTGCTTCCGGCGGGAAGCCAGGGCAGCGCGGCGGCGACGAAACCGGGATCGAGGCAGCTGTCGGCGTCCATGACGAGGACCCGGTCGCGGTCGTCGGCGCGGGGGATCAGGTCGGTGAGGACCTGGTTGAGGGCGCCGGCCTTCTTGTGCCGGTTGCCGATGGTGGCGTGGACCGTGGCGCCGAGCGAGGCCGCGATCCGGGCGGTGTCGTCCGTGCAGTTGTCGGTGATGACGATGATCTCGTCGACCGGGTGGGTCTGCCGGCGGACGGAGTCGATGGCCATGGCGATGGTCTCCGCCTCGTTGTGGGCGGGGATCAGCACGGTGAGCGGGGGCACGCGCCGAAGTTACCGACGGGTCGGCGCCTTGTGCCACGCCGCTGAGTCTGGCTGTCGCGCTCGTCACCAGCGCAAATAGCCGTTAGGTGGAATGCCGGTAGTCCTATCCGCGGGTGCTGCGGCCCGATTCCCGGCAGGCCGGGCGGCCAGATGAAAGCCGCATAACGGCCGAGCCTGCCGCCGCAGTTCACACCGGGTACCGCAGCCGTGCACAATCAGTGCCCGCACGCCTGTGCGCCGACGCGACGAAGGGGGCATCCGGGTGGCCGACCCGAACAACCTCGACGAGCTCACCCGGGCGTTGGCGGGGGCACGGCGCGGCGAGGAGGAGTCGTTCGGGACGCTCTACCGCTCGGTGCAGCCCGGCATGCTGCGCTACCTGCGGATCCTCGTCGGTGACGATGCCGAGGACGTCGCTTCGGAGACCTGGCTGCACATCGTGCGCGACCTCGCCTCCTTTCGGGGCGACGGCAACGGCTTCCGCGGCTGGGCGGTGACGATCGCCCGGCACCGGGCCATGGACCACCTGCGGCATCACCGCCGACGTCCCGTCCTGACGGTGCCGACGGAGGCGCTGATCGAGCTGCCGGGCCGACACGACACGCCGACCGGGGCGGGTGAGTCGATCTCCACCGACGCGGCGCTCGCCCTCATCGCGACCCTTCCGCCGGATCAGGCCGAGGCGGTGCTGCTGCGGGTGGTCGTCGGGCTCGACGCCGAGTCCGCGGCCCGGGTGCTGGGCAAGCGGGCGGGGGCTGTTCGTACAGCCGCCTATCGTGGCCTGCGCCGACTGGCTCAGCTGATCGCTCCGGCGACGGGGGAGTGACATTCGTGGGCCCGTCGGCGCTGAAGGAGATGTGATGAGCGAGCACGGACGTGGGGGACTCCACGACGACGACGCTGTCGAGCGACTGCTGCGCGAAGCGGCGCCAGATCGGCCGTCCGGTGACGACCGGTTGGCCGAGCTGCTCCGCGCCGCCGGCGCTCCGGGTCGGCCCGAGGAGTTCACCGGCGAGGCGGCAGCGATGGCCGCGTTCCGCGCTGCTCGACGGGGTGCCTCTGTCGTGCAGGTGGAGGCACCCCCACGCCGTCTCGCGTGGCGTCGGCTGCTCACCGTCAAGGTCGTGGCGCTGGTGGCGGCGGTCGCCGTCGGCGGTGTCGCGGTCGCGGCCGGTGCCGGTGTGCTCCCGAACCCGCTGCGCCCCGCACCCGCGGCCAGCTCTCCGGCGCCGAAGCCGCCGCATGTGCCCGGCTCGGCCGCGCCGACGACGACACCGAGCAGCACGCCCGGTCGCGGCACCCCGGCTAAGCCCGCCGCCAACGCCGTGGGGCTCTGCACGTCCTACCTGAGGCATCCGGACCGCGCCGACGGCAAGGCGGCGAAGAGTCCGGCGTTCGCCGGGTTGGTGTCGGCGGCGGGGGGATCGGATCGGATCGAGAGCTACTGCTCGGACTTGTTGGCCGGAAGAGGCAAGAACGGCCCGTCCGCCAAGCCCGGCCACCCGCACCCCAGCCGAGGCGGCCGGGCGAAATGAACGTGGGGGCGGCGTCGCACCCGCCGCCCCCACCACAGTGACATCGACGGCCCGCATGGCGCCTGACAGTCAGGGGTCTTAACAGTTGTCGGTCTCGATGACTGTCGACCCCCGGTATCCCCGGTGCACCGGCGGCGGTCACCCCAGTCACGCCGCCGGTGCACCGGCCCCTATCGACTGGAGGTCCATATGCGACGGTCACGGACATGGGTGGCGCTCTGCGCCCTCGTGCTCGCACTCATCCCGGCGGGCGCGGTCAGCGCCGCCCCGCCGGCACCGGCCGCACTCGCGGTCACCCCGATCCAGATCTTCGGTGCCTGGCACTGCAGCGACGACGCCTGCCTGTGGGGCGCCGTGCGGACGGTGGCGCAGTTCGACAGCCAGAACCACTGGCTCGTCGACCGCGGCGACGGCCGGCCCTCGGTCAACCTGGTCGTGCTCAGCTTCGTCAACCCGTTGCGGCTGCTCAACCTCACCACCGACGCGGCCACGCTCAACGGTGTGCCGCGGGGGATGACGCAGGAGATCGTCAACTACTTCACCTCGCGCGGCATCCGGGTGATGTTCTCCATCGGCGGCATCACCTACACCGACGACTGGGACTCGGCGCTCGCCGCCAACGGCACGCTGCTGGGCCAGCGGGCGGCCGCGGTCGCGACGCAGTTCGGCGTCGGCATCGAGATCGACTATGAGCAGAACACCAATCCGAACCTGGTGGGCCTGCAGAGCTTCATCTCGGCGTACCGGGCGATTCATCCCTATAACGCCAGCGGCTCGGACCCGACCGCCCGCCTGACCATCGACACGGCCGCGGGGGACCGCTGGCTGATCGACATCAACCGCAAGGCGACCGCGGACTGGCTGCGCACCGACACCCCGGTGCTCGACTTCGCCAATGCGATGGTCTCGGCCCGCCAGCCCTCGGCCTCGACCGCTAGGCCAACTGGCAGGAGCACATCGACGGCAAGTCGCAGTACAACCCGGTGGTGCCACCGCTGGCACCGGCGAAGTTCACCGGCGGCCTCTACATCGCCGAGGGCAGCAAGGTTCGGCCGGAGTGCACCAACTACAACAGCTCCGTCACCAAGGCGACGGCGCCATGGGTGCAGTCGGCCGCGCCGAACGGTGCCGGCACCACGGCCGGGCTGCTCGGGTTCATGTTCTGGGCGGCGGAGAAGCCGTCCACACGCGGCGTCGGCACCGCGCCGCCCAACACCTGCGAGGGCGGTATGGGCGTCGGCGCGACGAGCCTCAACATCCCCATCCCGCTGCCGCCGCTGCGGCAGAGCTGACCTGCTCAGCAGCGGTGAGTGACAAATATCTTCCATGCATCGCCTGATAGGCGACGAGGCTCGGCGACCGATCGGTCACCGAGCCTCACTGCTTCGCCGACACCCGCACCCTGGCTCACCCTCATCTCAAGGAGCACGATGAACCTGAGGCGCACCATCAGAATCGCCGGCCTCTCCGCCTTCGCGGCGGCGGCCGTTCTCACCGTCAACCCGGCCGTCTCGCCGGTCGCGGCGTCCGTCAGCGCGATCTGCGTCGAACCGGCCGCCGCACACACCGACGCGAAGGCGAAGCCGGGCGGCGGAGCCAAGCACGACCCCAACGAGATCACCGCCGCCGAGCTCGCGAGCCGGGAGAAAGACCTCGGCAGCGCCCTGCGCCTGCGCGAGCAGCTCCGGCTGCCGATCGCGGCCGCCGGTGCGACGGTCACCATCCCGGTCGTCGTGCACGTCATCTCCGAGGACGGCACCCGGGCCAACGGCAACATCCCGGACTCGCTGATCAACAGCCAGATCACCGTGCTGAACCAGGCATACGCGGGCTCGACCGGCGGAGCGGCGACGGCGTTCGCGTTCCAGCTCCAGTCGATCAACCGGGTGACGAACCCGGCCTGGTACCCGATCGTCTACGGCTCCAGCGCGGAGAAGCAGATGAAGGCGGCCCTGCGGGTCGGCGGCGCGGGCACGCTCAACATCTACACCGGCCTGCTCAGCGACGATCTGCTGGGCTGGGCGACGTTCCCCAAGTCGAAGCTGAACACCTATGACGGCGTGGTCATCCTCGCCGAGTCGGTGCCGGGCGGCACGGCCTCGCCCTACGCCGAGGGCGACACCGCCACCCACGAGATCGGCCACTGGCTGAACCTCTACCACACCTTCCAGGGCGGCTGTAACGGTGGAGGCGACCAGGTCTCCGACACCCCGGCCGAGGCGTCGGCCGCCTTCGGCTGCCCGGTCAACCGGGACACCTGCGCCAACAAGCCGGGTCTGGACCCGATCCGCAACTTCATGGACTACACCGACGACGCCTGCATGTTCCAGTTCACCGCCGGGCAGGCCACGCGCATGCTCGACGCGTGGAACGCCTACCGCGCCTGACCGGCCGTCCGGCGTCGGCGCGCTGCTGTGACGCCTGATCCGCCGTCGGCGCTGTGGAGAGTGGGACCAGTTGGCTGCGAATCCGGGCTGGTCCCACCTTTAAGCGCTCACCAGTTCGGCTGGGCCGGTGCGGTCGGCAGCGCCGCCGCCGCGGAGTGGATCACATAGGCGAGACCGCCGCTGGAGTCCAGCCAGGCCGTCTCGAACTCGGCGCGGCCGACGGTCTTGCGGACGTCGGCGTCGCTCGCCGCGGCGGCGGGGTCGTTGAGGACCGGTTGGCCGGTGGCGGTGAAACCCACCAGGACCAGCAGGTGTCCGTTGGTGCCGTAGTCCAGTCCGGGAACCTTGCCCTTCTTGAACGAGAGCGAGAAGACCAGCGGAATGCCCGCGGCGATGAAGCGCTCGGCCTCGGTGAGCGAGCGCAGCCGGGTGACGAAGCCGTCAAGGCCGAAGCGGCCCGCGTACGCCGTGTTGAACGGCCAGTTCCCGGTGCCGGCGTAGTTGCTGTCGTAGGTGTGGCGGGCGGCGTGGTCGACCCACGGGTCCGCATAGGACGGATCGACCCAGGCGTAGTCGGCGAAGGTCGGCCCGGTCCCCCAGTAGGCGACGACCATCGACGTCGACGTCGGGCTGCACCACGCCTCGCCGCCGCCGTTCCACTGCGGGTATTCGCCCTCGTGGATGCTCTGCGAGTACTTCGGCACGTCGATCGTGACGCCCTGTGCGAGCTGCGGTGCGCTCGGCGTGACCGAGCCCGGCGCCGGCAGCCTGGAGGCGACCGCGCCGACCGAGCGCACCTGCGGTGTCAGGCCGCCGCCGGCGGGTCGCAGCAGGGTGACGCGCAGCTGCCACCGGACCCAGCCGTGCCCGGCCGCCGCGACGAACGTGTCGATGGAGACGCGCCCGTCGAGGTCGGCTTGCGCGGGTACGGAGGTGCGGGCGATGACGGTGTCGTCGGCTGCCCAGCGGCCGAGGTTGTACCAGGCGGTGGTGTTGCCGAGCTCGGTGATCCCGCGCAGCTCGACCTCGATCCAGGTCCCGCCGGGCGTGACGGCGGTCCAGGACGCGATCGCCTCGGTCGCGGCGAACCCGAGCGCCACCTCCGGCGAGGTCCAGGTGGCGTAGTCGTAGAGCCCGGAGCTGCCGGTGACCGGGTCGGCATGGGAACGCTGCCCGACCGGCGCGGCGATGGTCAGTGCTCCGGCCGAGATCGCGAGGCCCGTCGCGGTGCCGGTGGTGAAGTCGGCGTCGGTGCTCCAGCGGCGGTAGCGGATGTCGCGAGCCGCGACCGGTGGCGGGGTCGGCTTCTTGCCGCCGCCGGCGGACGCGCTGCCCGCCGGCAGCACCCCGGCCGAGGATGCGGAGGCGACGAGTGCGAGGCGGATGGCTTGTCTTCGGTCCATGGATCCCACTCCCTTGAAGGAAAATTCCTCACAGGGTAGATCAATAGGAAGAGATTTCCCATGGTTGTCCGGGGCGCCCTCGTACGGGCGCCCCGGAGGTCTCCGGTGAAGCGTCCTCAGGAGACGGGGTTCCAGCCGTCGCTTCCGGCCAGGAACTTCTGCGCGGTGTAGTTGGGTGCGCTCGCCGCGGCGAGCTGCGGCCGGTCGGCGGTGACGGTCGAGCCCGGTCCCGTGTTGAGGTACTCGGTGAAGCGGGCGTCGCGCCACGAGAATCCGGACATGTCCGCCCACGGGGTGCCCTTGATGTGGGCGCCGAGCGTGGAGTTGCGGTAGAGCACCTGGGCGATCGCGTTGACGTCACCGCTGGGATGCCAGGGCCTGCCGAGGTGGACGCTCTGGGCGGCGGTGCCGGACTGGGCGCTGAGGGTGCACTGGGTGAACAGGTACCCGTACGGATTGGTGTTGGTCGTCGAGGCGGCTGTGATGTAGCCGTTGTTGCTCGACGAGTTGCGGTTCAGCGACCGGATCTCGCACCGGTCGAAGACGGCGGTGCCGCGGCCGAAGATGAAGTCGACGTCGCCCTCGATGTAGCAGTTGCGGTAATAGGCCCGGCTCACCGTCGCGGTGCTGGGGGAGCTGGGCTGCAGGGTGTCCTGGTTGCCGAGGAACCGCACGTTGTCGAAGACCAGCCGGTCACCGCGGGTGGTGACCGCGACCGCCTGCTCGGCGCTGTAGTCGTGGGCGGCCTCGTCGAAGGTGTTGGCGAAGGTGAGGTTCTTGGCGATGAAGTCGTTGGCGTCGATCACGACCGATGAGCTGCCGGTGGTGCCGTAGGTCCCGCTGCCGTCCGGCTTGGGCGTACCGCTGGCGTTGTCGTAGGTGATGACGACGTCCGAAGCGGAACCCGTCGAACCGATGAACGAGATGTAGGGCTTGTTGGACGGGACGGTGACCAGCTCCCGGTACGTGCCCGGCTTGATCGTGATGGTGACGCGGCGGGTGTTGTTCGTCGGCACGGCGTTGACGGCCGCCTGGACGGTGCTGTAATTGCCGCTGCCGTCCTTGGCAACCACGATCGTCGTCCCCGGCGGCGAGCTGGGGGAAGGGCTGGGCGACGGTGGGGCGGAGGCGCTCGCCGACGGGCTGGGAGTGGCGCTGTCGGCGACCGTGACGTCGTCGAAGGAGGCGCTCGCGTAGTAGGTGGCCACGCCGATCCCGCCCGAGGAGAACTGGGAGTCGGTGGCCGACAGCGTGGTCGTGCCGTTGACCGAACCCCTGATCGACGAGCCGGACACGGTCAGCGACACGGTGTACCAGGTCCCCGCGGCGACGCTGACCGACGTGGTGGCCAACGTCGTGGAGGAGCCGCTGACGAGCTTCTTCAGCTCGAAGACGTTCGTGGAGCGCAGCGTCACGTAGTAGTAGCTGGTGTCCGACTGGGCGCGGGCGAGCAGCGCGACGAACCGGTTGGACCCGTTGAACGCGACCGGCTTGACCCGGGCCGTGACCGTGTAGTTGGTCCAGGACGACGAGCCGGCCCGGGCCCGGGTGTCGGAGCTGGTGCCCGACTGGCGCAGGGCGCTGGTGCCGTCGGCGACGACCGACCACGTCCCGGCGGAGGTGGTCCAGCCGGCGGAGTTGCCGTCCTCGAAGTCGTCGGCGAAGAGCGTAGCGGCCGTGGCGCTGGAGGGGCTCAGCGCGGCGACCATGGCCAGAGCGGCCGCAGCCACAGCGACCGGTTGCCAGAGGGCGCGGCGTAAGGAGCGGGGGAGGGTCATGCGGGTGGTCCTTTCCGCGGAGAGTGCCGCTGAGCCGGGGCGTGCGGCCGGCCTTCCCGGATGGAAAGCGCTTTCCGACGGACCGTACGCGTGTCCCGCCGGAGTGTCAATCGACACATTCGTATGTCAGCGGGTCGAGTCGGTCGCGTCCGCACCCCGTGCTCGGCGAATGCCGCAATCGCCTACCGGGCCACCGCATGGGCGCTGAGCTGTTCGGCCAACCGCGCGTACTCGGCTGTCACGGCAGGTGAGTCGCCGGCGAGGCCGCTGTGCGCTGCCGTCGGGCTGCGCAGGAATCGCCGCAATGCGACCGTGAGCAGCCCTTCCGGCAGGGTCTGCAGCATGGCGAACCCGCGAGGGACCGGCGGCGCCGGCAGGGCGGCCAGGTTGTGCCGGATGAGGCGGATCATGGCGCGGACCGCATCCCGATCGTCGGCCAGCGCCGCCGGGCCGCCCGCCGCGCTCACCGCCTGTCCGAGCGGCACCTCGAACGCGGCATGGGTCTTCAGCCAGGCATCCATCCGCGGCTCGGCCTTGGCGTTGATCCCGGCGGTGCGGAAATCCCGCACGATCCGCTCCAGCCGCGGGGAGCTGCGGCCGTCGGGTTCGCCGATCGGCATCGGGACCCGGCGGGTCGTGAAGGTGGGCGCGCGGTAGCGGACCACGTCGCCGTCCATCGTGCCGGCGGCCGTGGGGAAGCCGAGCAGCACCCGCTCGCCGCCGATCACCGCGCCCAGCGGCTCCGGGCCGCCCGCCCAGTTGAGCAGGAACAGCACGTCGCCGTCGCCGCCGGCGAGCGACTCCAGGACCGCGTCCACCTGATGGGTACGCACGAAGACGGCGGTCAGGTCGTACCCGCCGATCGGGTGCTCGACCACCGGGACCGGGACCTGCCGGACGGCCGGGCTGCCCCCCTCGGCGAGCTGCACCCCGTGGCGGCGCAGGGCGGCCAGGCGCTCGCCCCGGGCGATGAGTGACACGTCGTGCCCGGCCTCGTGCAGGCGGACGGCGAACAGGCTGCCGAGGACCCCGGCGCCGTAGACGAGCAGTTTCATGACAACCTCATACGTTCGTTTCATTCATACGTTCGTTTGAATCAGACATATGTATAGTACGCACACATGGCGTCACCCGACACCCGTACGCAGATCCTCGACGCGGCCGAGCGCCTCTTCGCCGAGCACGGCTACCGCGGTACCTCGGTTCGCGCGATCACCGACCTCGCCGGAGCGAACCTGGCCGCCGTCGGCTACCACTTCGGCTCGAAGGCGGAGCTGCTGGCCGCGGTCGTCCGCCGCGTGATCGAGCCCATCACCGCAGCGCAGAGCGCCGGGCTCGACCTGCTGCTCGCCCGGACCCCGGACCCGCTCGTCACCGAACTGGTGGAGGCGTTCGCGGGGCCGCTCTTCGACGAGATGCCGGTCGGCGACGAGGGCGGCGCCCGCACGTCCCGGCTGATCGTGACGATCATCAGCGACCCGGCCGAGGAGGCGCGCAGCTGGACCGGCCCGGCCGAGGACGCCGTCCGCGACCGCTACCTGGCGGCATTCGGGCGCGCACTGCCCGACCTCCCGCCGGAGGAGCTGTGGTTCCGGATGCGGGGGATCCTCGCCGTGACGGCCGTCGACCGCGTCCAGGTCTACCACCAGCGCCCCCCGGCGAGCCTGTCCCCGGTGGCGGGCGACGCGGCGCGGCGCTGGGCGATCTCGTTCCTGGCCGCGGCGATGAGCGCGCCGCCGACCGTCCCGCTGCCGCGTTGACCGCCCTGCGGTCGTCCACATAGCGTGCACTCGATGGCCTCTGGGGCAACGGGCCTGTGGTCGTCGACGAACCTGGGGAGGACGACATGCGAATTGCCACCCGACTGTCGGTTGTGGTCGCAACGGTCCTTGGGTTGCTGGTCCTGTCCGGACCCGCAGCCCATGCCGCCTATTACAATACGTACAGCGACATCGCCAGCACGCCGGATACGAGCTGCTGCACCGGGGCGCAGGGCTTCGCCGCCGGCGCCACCTACCTCTACTCGATCAAGAACCACACCAACTACGACGACGTCTCGGTCATCTACCGCGTCCACAAGACCACCGGTGCACGGGTGCTGATGGCCAACGGGACCAGCGGCGGCTCGTCCAACACCTGGCTCGGGCACGCCAACGACATGACGATCGTCGACATCGACGGACAGCACCACATGTTCGTGGTGACCATGAACGACAGCGGTGCGCAGCTGGTGCGGCTCCGCTACGACGACACCACGTATTACCACGCCGGGTCGTACCAGGTGCGGCTCGCCGGGGCCGTGGCGGCGCCGTCCGGGATCAGCCGGGTCTCGGTCACCAGTACCGCGATCACCTTCATGTTCAAGAGCGGCCGGACCGTCTACAACGGCAGCCTCCCGCTGCGCGCCTCCTCCGGGACCATCAACCTGACGAAGGCGTTCGTGCTGCAGGTCGACGGCGCCCTCGTCAACGGCGCCACGGTGCCTGACCTGGGGACCTTCGCCAACCAGGGGTTCTTCTACGACGCGGCCAAGAAGGTCCTCTACAACCCGCTGACCAAGGACAACCGCAGCATCGTGCTCGTCTACCGGAACGTGTCGCCGACGACGACCGGCACCGCGCCCGCGGCCACCGACCTCTCCTTCCGCATCACGTCCTCGAAGTACTCGACCAAGTTCGAGATCGAGGGCGTCGGCATCAGCGACGGCAAGCTCTATTTCGGCACGAACCGATCGAACCCGGACGGCGCCTTCGACGGGGTCCACGTCTTCGACGGCTACGTCGCGTAGCGCAGGTGGCCGCGGGAGGACTCGCTGTGACTCAACCGAGCAGGGTCACAGCGAGTCCTCCCTTCCGGCCGGCGTCGGGTGGGCCGTCCCCGTCGCCAGGTTGGCGCCTTCGATGTCGACATTGGGCAGCACCCGCTGCAGAAACCTCGGGAGCCACCATGCGCTGCGGCCGAGGAGGTGCAGAACGGCCGGGACGAGGGTCTCGAGTACCCAGGAGTCGATGGATCTGGCGATCCCGTCCGGTGCTGGGGCGGTCGAGGGCCACCCCTACTACCTTCCCCGACAGCTCGGTCCTGGCCCGCATCACCGGCCTCGACATGGTCGTCGTTCGCTGATTGTCCGATGCGGAGCAGCGGTTAGGCTCGGCGCATGCGGATCATCGAGGGTGCCGGGGCGTGGACGCCGCCGGTCGGTGCGGCCAACGACTGGGTCGAGCACCTGCGGGTCGCGGACCTGTCGGTGGGGACATACTGCATTCCGGCCGGCGGGCTCGACGATCAGAGCCCGCACACCGAGGACGAGATCTACGTGGTCACCGCCGGGCGGGCCACGATCGTGACACCGAGCGGCACGGCCGAGGTCGGTCCCGGTGCGGTCGTCTTCGTGCCTGCGGGCGAGGAGCACCGGTTCGTCGAGGTGACCGAGGACCTGGCCCTGCTGGTGGTGTTCGGCCCCGCGTACGGTTCGCGAGCTCCGCGCTAGGTGAATCCCCGGGCCGTTTCCGGCACGGATAGCCATGCTCCGCCGCGATCGGTGTCTGACCGTGTGACCGGAGCGTACCCGATAACATCCAGCGATGAAGATGCGCGCCGTGGCCTTCGTTCTCGTGGCCGGACTCGGGATCGCCTGCGGCACCAGCGACCTCGCCGACGACGCGGAGGTCGTGGTCTCCGGCGTGCTGGCGGCGGCGAACGGCACTCCGGCCTCGGGAGTCGGCGTCGTGCTGGTCCCGCGACCTCATGGGTTGGACGCGCTGGCCGAAGTCGCGGCGTCCGTGACCAGCATCGGCATCGTGTGCCTGACCAAGCAGGTGGCCCTGTGCAAAGGCACGCGCCGCACGACGACTGCCGCCGACGGCACGTATCGGTTCGCGATGAAGGGCAAGGACGCCAAGACGCTCCTCGGCAACCCGGTAGGGGTGGTTCTCACCGCGGCGGCACCCTCGGGCGCGCGGGTCGAGAGCACGTTCGAGCTGTCCGAAGCGGCGGTCTCGCTGCCACGGATCGCCTTCTGGGAGCCCGCCGGGCTTTCCGTGTCGCCGGGGCCGCGATCCATCGCGTACTCATGGCCAGGGTTTGCGAACACACCCAAGCCGCAGGGCTACCGCCTGCTGGTCACCGAATCGGCGCAGACGCTCTGGTCCCAGGACACCGGCGTCTCCGGCAAGCTCGATGCGCGTGTTGTCGCCGATGCTCAGGCCGAGCTCCACGCGGTCGCCGTGACCAGACAGAACGGTTTCACGATCGAGCACCACAGCCCGTCGGTTCCCCTGGCCGGCATGGCGGGAGCTCCCCCCTCCCGCGGCAGCGACTGCTCCGTGGCCGGCCGCGACGGTGCGGCACCGCTGTCGCCGTGCCCGCTGACCGACGGGGCGTACGCCGCCTCCTTCCCCGCCCAGTCCTGCACCCCGCCGTCGCAGTCGCCGGCCGGGACCTCATCGGGATGCCCCGCCAACACGTGGATCACGGTCGACCTCGGCGAACCGAGACCGATCTCAGCGGTCGTGCTCCATGGTCTCGCCATCTCGGCCGACCCTGAGATCCGCACCAGCGACGACGGTGTCCGATGGACGAAGCGTGCTCGGCACGGGAACGCCGAATACGCGCTCCTCATGATCAAGCCACCCGTGACGGCACGGTATGTCCGCCTCCAATCCGCCGACCCCTCGGCCGCCATCTCCTTCCTCGCCGAGCTGTCCATCTGGCCGTAGCGAAAGGCACACGAGCCGGCATGCCGTGACCGCGCCCCTGTCGTGGCGTCGGCCGGGGCGGCTGCGCCGTCATCCGATCAGCCGACCCGGGGCCCCCGCCGACCAGACCCGCGCCGACCGCCGTCGGACGGTCGGCGCGGAGCCGCGGTGGTGTGCTGTGTCACGGGCTGAGTGTCAGCGTCCAGGTGTCGATCCGGCCGACGTCGGCGGACGCGGCATCCTGTACGCGTAGCCGCCACGTGCCGTTGGCGGTCTCGCTGGAGAGGTTCACCGGGTAGGTCTGGTGGATGTCGTCGGCGCTGCCGCCGGAGCGGTTGCTCAGCGAGTAGCTCGTCCCGTCCGGTGCGACGAGGCTGACGACGAGATCGCCTCGGTACGGGTGGATGATGTGCACCTCCGCCGTCGACGACGCCGATGCCGTTCCCGGGCAACCGCTGATGGTGATCGTGCTCTCCACGGCTGCCCCGGCGTCCGGGATCGCCACGTCGGTCGGGTTGGTGGCTGTGCAGCCGCCGGGCCCGTTGACGGTGAGGGAGTAGGCGGCGGTGCGGGTGGCGCTGGTGCCCGTACCGATGATGGTGATCTGGTATGTGCCTGGCGCGACCGACGCGGTGGTGCTCAGGGTCAGCGCGGAGCTGCCGCCCGCCGTCACCGTCGACGGGGTGAACGACGCGGTCACCCCCGACGGCAGCCCGGACGCGGACAGCGCCACGCTCTGCCCGGAACCGCTGGTCACCGCCGTGGCGACCGTCGCGCTCAGCGATCCGCCGGGGTTGGTCGCGCCCGCCGCCGGGGAGACCGAGATCGCGTAGTCGTTGCCGGTCGCGAGGCCGGTCTGCGCGATCGTCAGGGTGCTGGCGACCGGGTTGAGCCGCAGCACCGCCCCGGCCGGTGGGCGCAGTGTGTAGTCGTAGTCGGTGGAGATCACCACGAGGCCGATCCGGTGACCGGCCGCGAAGACGTAGTCCTTGGGCTGCATCGCGAAGGCCAGTGTGTAGTCCGTGCCCGGCACGACCCGCTCGCCGGTGGCGCGGCTGTTGCGGTTCTGCGGGTCGATCCAGCCTCGGGTGACGATCACCGGGGTGGTGCTCGTGCCCGTGCCGCCGTAGTCGACGAGCAGCGCGGTGACGTTGGCGTCGTTGCGGTTGGTGACGGCGAGCCGGAGCGAGACCCGGGGCGAGCCGGTGAGGGTGACCGCGGCGGCGAGATTGCCGGTCCGGTAGACGAGGCGGCTGCCATTGGCGCTGTCCGGGCTCGCGACCAGTGTCGTCGCGGTGCTGGTCCGCCCGTTGTCGGTGAACGACTGGGCCGAGGTGCCGGTCGGCGTGCCGAGGGTCAGCCCGCCGGGCGCGGTCGACGACGTCGCGTCGAGCTTGAACACCGCGTCGGTGGCGCCGGGGTTGGGCCAGTCGGCGTACTGGCGCCAGGTGCCGTCCTTGAACTGCACCTCGGCCTTGGGTTCGGTGAGGATGCCGTTGTTGACGCCTTTGAGGAAATACTCGAACCAGCGCTCGACGGTCGCCTTGTAGTCCGATCGGGAGGTCGTGCCGTGGCCGCCGTTGTGCAGCCAGATCTTGCGTGGGACGTTGTTGGCGCGCAGGGCGTCCCACCACTGGGCGTAGTGCTGGCCCTTGACGTTCCAGTCGGCCTGGCCGTGGATGACGAAGACGCCCGCGGTGACCCGGTTGGCCTTGCCGACATAGTCGCGGTCGGCCCAGAACTGCCGGTAGTCGCCGGTGACCCGGTCCTGGTCGGTCTCGATCTGGTTGATCCTGCTCGTGCAGTCGGTCCGGTCGACGACGGCTCGGGCCAGCACGTCGGCGTCCTCGCCCTGGTATCCGCCCGGGGCGACGACGAGCCCGTTGGCCCGGTAGTAGTCGTACCAGCTGGAGATCGCCGAGATCGGCACGATCGCCTTGAGCCCGGCGACGCCGGTGGCGGCGGCCATGTTCGGCAGCGTGCCGTTGTAGGAGATGCCGATCATCCCGACGTTGCCGGTGCTCCAGGACGCCGTCACCAGGGCACCCGAGGCGTTGAAGCCGCGAGCGCGGCCGTTGAGCCAGTCGACGACCGCCGTCGTCCCCAGCGTCTCCTGCATGTCTCCGCTGGTCGGGCAGCCCTCCGAGTCGCCGGTGCCGAGGCTGTGGCCGAGCACGACCGCGTACCCCTTGGGGACGAAGTAGTCGTCGTACCAGTCGGGCAGGTCCGGGATCGGCTTGGCGACGCTGACGCCCGGCCCGGCCGTCGCAGCGCTTCCCGGACTGATCGGGAACAGGCTCTCCTGCGGCAGGGCGCTGACGTTCACGCCGTGGTTGGCGGCATTGGCGAGGCCGTTGCGGTAAGGGCTCTGCTCGAACACGACCGGAACCGGCCCGCCCGTCGATGGCCGGGCGATGTCGATGGCGATCCGGTCGAGCCGCCCGTCGCCGTTGGAGTCCACACTGGACTCGACGTAGACCCGCTCCTCGATCTGGGCGAGCGGGGCCTGCGGCGGCGTCGCGGCGCTCGCTCCGGTGGTCGAGGCCGAGAGGGCGGTCGCGAGCAGAGCGAGAGCGATGGGTACGCGGTGGGTGAACCGCATGTGGCTTCCTTCCAGGGGTGGTGGACAGTCGCCGAATGTCAGGACAGCATGATGCTTGTCGATGTTGTCAGATCGATGATGGTGATTCAAGACCGCTTCGCGGCTGTGATGCCCCCACCGACAGCCGTGCTTCACCGACTCCGACAAGCGAGAAGGGACCGGCCGGTTTGCGCTCGGGGTCCGGCGCCGCTAGCGTCACGCTCTCGATCTAGCCTTGGGGGACGCTGATGCGACGTATGGTGCTGGGCATCGCTGCCGTAGGAGTGCTGGCTGCCGGTTGCGGCGCCTCCGAACAGCCGGGATCGCCGACGCCGAGCGCGACATCGCTTCCCGCGACGTCGGCACCGGCCGGCGTGAGCCCTTCCCCCTCGGCGCCATCGGGCCTGCCCTCCCCGCTGCCGGAGACGCCGTTCACGGCGGCCAAGCTCGGGGCTGCGGCGGTCGTCGGCGACAGCCTCCTCGACGGCAGGGTGGCAGCCTATGACAAGGACGAGGCGCCGAGCGGGATGAACGACGCCTGCGGCGGGAACGTGTTCACCCGCTCCAACCAGCCCGTCTACGTCCACTACAAGGAGTGGACCAGCAATGGGAGCGTCGGCGTCGTCCAGATCGTGCGGGTGCTGGCCAAGGAGACCGGAGCCAAGGCTGCGGCACGGTCCAACGCCGCGTCGGCGCGCTGCAAGAAGTTCAGCGGTGACGGTGTCAAGAGGGCCAGGATCGCGCCGGTCGCGGTGGCGTTGCCGGCGGGGGCGCCCACCGGGGTCGTCTTCTGCGACAAGAACACCGCCGCATCGATCGACTTCTCCTGCGTCACCAACGTCACCCGCGGATACATCATGGTCACCGTCATCTCGTACGCGAAGACCGAAGCCGAGCTCGCGGCACCGACCATCGCCGGGGTCGGCCGGGTCAGCGCGTGGCTCGCCGCACTCGGCCCGACGGCGGACCGCGCTCCACAGCGCTGACCAGTAGGCTCCGTTGCGGTCGTCAACGGGACACGTGGGAGGAACACCCGTCATGAGAACCGTCATCGCTGTCACTGCGTGCGCAATCGCTCTGCTCGGGACCGCTGCCTGCGGCAACGAGACACCGGTCGTCGCGGGCTCCGTCTCGCCGGGCGCTGCGACCGCGAGTCCGGCTGCCGAGGTCGAGGGTGACGTCACTGCCGCCTGCGTCACGATCAAGGACGCCAACCGCGCCATGTTCGACCTGCTCGGTGTCGTGCTGCTGCTCGACGAGACCTCGACTCCGCAGGAGGCTGCGGAAGCGGCTGCCAAGCTGAAGAAGTCGTTCAGCGACAACATCAAGGCGTTGACCACGGCTGCCGGGCAGACCGCCGACTCCGAACTGCTCGCCGCCATCGACGCCCTGGTCAAGGCTCGCACGGCCGGGATCGCCGCCGTGGATGCGGCGGGCACGGACGGGACCAAGGTGGCCAAAGCCGCCGTCTCCGATGCCGCGGGCGCCGGCGAGCGTGCGGTTCTGGGCATCTGCAACCGCTGACATCGGACCTTCTGGGTCAGGACCGCGATGACGAGGTCGACGACATGCCGGCGGGAGTCGGCGCCCGGGTGACCGTGCTGTTTCCCGGAAACAAGCTCTAAAGCCCTCTCGGGATGGGCTTGTTTCCGGGAGACAGCACGATCATGCGACGCGATGAGGGCAACTTCCCCGGCAGCACCGGCTCCGGAGCGCAAGCACCAACTCTTCAAGAGTCGCGGCGACCTGGGCTTCCTCACGGCGACGGAAGGGGTCGTCGACCATGCGGTGAACGACGGGCGCAGATACCGGACGGATACCGGTTTGAAGGTGCCGGTGGTCATTCTCGGCTCCGGGTTTCCGGCGATATCGGGGAGTGGCGATGCGAGATGTGTTGACGAGCGGCGGGGTGCCGGTTCGCCGGTGGTCTGTTCCGTTGGTGGGTGTACTGCTGGCGGGGTTGTTGCCGGTGGTGGCGGCGGGTTCGCCCGCGGTGGCGGCGGTGGCGAAGCCGTCGTGTGTGGATACGGCGGTGTCGGAGGAGGCGGCGATCGCGGTGGCGGTTTCGTGTGCCCGGCGGGTGACGGTGGCGGGCAAGGTGACGGAGTTGACGCAGGTGTATGCGGAGCCGTCGGGTCGGTTGCGGTTCGAGTCGGCGGTCCTGCCGCAGCGTGCTCGTCAGGCCGATGGTTCGTGGAAGCCGGTGGATCTGGCCCTGCGTAAGGACAAGGCGGGTCTGCTGCGTCCGGGTGCGTCGGTCGCTGATGTGCGGTTCTCCGCCGGCGGCAGTGGTCCGTTGGTGACGTTGGTCGAGGCGGGCGGGACGATGACGATGTCGTGGCCGGGTGTGCTGCCCGCGCCGACCGTCGCCGACGACTCCGCGACGTATCCCGAGGTGCTGTCCGGTGTGGATCTCGTGGTCCGGGCGACGCGGACCGGGTTCACCCATGTCCTGGTGGTGAAGACACCGCAGGCTGCGGCGAACCCGGCGCTCAAGGAGATCCGCTTCGCGATCGGCGGCGACGCCACCGTCCAGGCGACCCCGGACGGCGGCATGCTCGCCAAGATCCGCTCCCGCGTGGTCGCCACCGCTTCGCCCGCGGTGATGTGGGACTCCACCGAGGTCGTGACCGGTCCGGCTGCCGAGATCGCCGCCCGGACCGGCGAGAAGCCGGAGTTCAAGGGCGTCAAGTCCACGCATGCGGCGCCCGGTGACACGGCCAAGGAGGCGCCGGTGCACGCGCGTGCGACGAGCTCCCGCGAGTTCGTCCTGCGCCCGGACGCGAAGCTGCTCGCCGCGCCCGCGTCGGCGTTCCCGCTCTTCATCGACCCGCCGTGGTCGACGGTGAAGTCGCGGTGGGCCTACGCCACCAACAACGGCTCCAGCAACACCGATTACAGCGTGGCCCGGGTCGGGCGCAACCCCGACACGGGGGCGCTGTTCCGGTCGTTCTTCGATTTCCCGGTCGGGGCGCTGGCGGGCAAATATGTCCACGACGCGTACGTGGCGATGAAGCTGACCCACTCGTGGTCGTGCGGCGACACGGAGAACGACATGTACTACACCCAGGGCATCACCGCGACGATGAAGACGTCGTGGACGGCGACGTCGCTCAACAGCTGGCTCTCCTCGACGATGTCGCACGCCAACGAGGCGGGGGGCTGCTCGGACTCGCCGCAGCCCGACCAGGACAGGAACTTCACCGGCCCCAACGTGACGTACGCGATCAATGCCCACGCCGCGGCCAGCGCCACCAACATCACCATCGGGTTCGTCGCGGGCGCCAACGCGACCTGGGAGGCGATCCAGGATCGCTGGAAGCGCTGGCTGCCCGGCAATGCGGTGCTGGTCGTGGATTTCAGCTCCTACCCCGGTCAGCCGACCGGGTTGCAGGTCGCCGGCGTCGCCTGCCCCGGCAGCGGTGTCATGTCGATCGGCACGAGCACCCCGACCCTGTCGGCGGTCTTCCCCGACGCGGACGGAAGCCAGACGATGAGTGCGGCGTTCGAGTGGCTGGAGGTCCCGGCCAACGGGGTCTACGACGACACGACGCCCCGCAAGACCGCGCCGCCGGCGGTGTCGGCCCCCGCCAACACCCGGGGGACCACCAGCGCGTTGAGCGGCATCATCGCGGGCAAGACCTACGCCTACCGCGTCAGGCACACCGACCCGGCACCGTACAACCTGGTCAGCCCATGGTCGCCGTGGTGCACCTTCGCGATGGACGACACCGTACCGGGGGCTCCCTCGATCACGGCGGTGACGCTGCCCACGGGTCCCGGGACCGGTGGCGTCTTCACCCTCAGCACGGTGCTGCCGGCCGATGCCGACGTGGTGAAGTTCCGGTACGGGTGGTCCAGCCCGCCGCTGCTGGAGGCGACCGCCACCGGCACCACCACCAAGACCGCCACGATCTCGGTGACCGTGCCGAAGTACGGGCAGAACATCCTCTACGTCCACGCCATCGACGCCACCGGCAACAAGGGCAACGACTCCTCGAGGTCCATGACGGTCTCCCGGCCCAGTCCGGCGGTGGCCCGATGGGGCCTGGAGACCTACCCGGGCACCACCTCGGCCATGGCGTTGGCGGACCGGCAGCCTGCCCTGGCGGGCAACACCCCGCTGACGACCTACGGCGGCGCGACGTGGCAGCCGGACGCGAGGCTGATGAACGGCGCGACCATGCGGCTCGACGGCACCACCGGCTACCTCAGGACCACCGGTCCGGTGCTCGACACCACGAAGTCGTTCAGCGTCGCCGCCTGGGTCCGCCCGACCAACCTCGACGACTATCACAACATCGCGACGCAGCGAGATGACTTGTATACCCGGTTCAACCTTTACACCTACTGGGACAAGTACTGCTTCGCGTCGAACGGCTCCGCCACCGAGTACGTCGACCCGATCTTCACCTGCGCCACGGCACCCGCCCAGCTCAACGTGTGGACCCACGTCGCCGGGGTCTGGGACTCGGCCGACGGCGGAAAGCTCCGGATCTATGTCAACGGCGTCCTGGCCGGACCGGAGGTCGCCGACCCGACCTCCTGGGCTGCGGACGGGCCGGTCGTGATCGGGCGCTGGGAGCTGTGGGACGAGGACGATTCCTACTGGGCCGGTGACATCGCCGATGTGCAGCTGTTCAACCGGGTCCTCGTCGCCAACGACTTCACCGGCCAGCGGAAATCCGACCCGCTCTCCGGCGGCTTCGACGAGCCGGGCATGTTCGCTCCGATCGAGGTCGGCCGCTGGGACATGGAGGCCGCCACCCCGTGCTACGCGGTCGGCAACCCCGGCACCTGCGAGGCGCCCGACGGCGCCGCGTGGGGCCGGCGGATGGCGCTGAGCCAGGGTTCGTGGGTGGACCTCGGCCACGGCAACGGGCAGGCGGTCTACTTCGACGACAAGCACTGGGCCGACGACCCGGCCGACCCGTTCTACAACCTCACCACCCAGGAGTACGGCCGCTCGCAGCGCAACACCGGCACCCTCGGCGCCCCGGTCTGGGGTGACAGCCCGGTGCTGCGGACCAACGGGTCCTTCACCGTCTCCACCTGGGTCAAGCTCGGCAAGACCACCGGATCGCAGATCTTCGCCTCGCAGGACTCGCCCGGCCACAGCGGGTTCCACCTGTCCTACCGTGACAGCAACGGGGGGCAGTGGGTCTTCAAGATGGTCGCCGGGCAGACCGACGGCACCGCCTCCCACACGACCCTCGCCGCCGCTGCCGCGACCAGCCCCACTACGTGGCACCACCTGGTCGGCGTCGCCGATGCGAGTAAGCGGGAGATCCGGCTGTATGTCGACGGTGCTCTCGCCGCGACGATGCCGCTCTACTCGGGGTGGCAGCCGTGGCAGGCGTCCGGTCCGCTGGTCCTGGGCCGGGGCACGACTCCGACCGGTCCGAACGACTGGTTCACCGGTGCCCTCGACGACGTCCGCGTCTACCAGGGCGCCATGACCGAAGGCGGCGTCATGGCCCTCTACGAGAGCCAGAAGATCTGACCTCCGCTCCGCGAAGGGCGGGTGGCCGACCCGGCCACCCGCCCCTCCCAACGGGAAAGGCACCCCGTGAAAGCGGCGCGAAGCCTCCGCCCCGCTTCCCGTCGCACGATCAAGAACAAGACCACGAAGGCCAGCCGGGTACGCGGACCCGGCCCGCTGTCCGATCCGGATGGCCTACAGCGGTGCCGCCGTGACCACGATGTTGTCGCGATAGTGCCTGGTCTGCTCGTCGAACGGCCCACCGCAGGTGATCAGGGTCAGCCGGGGCTCGCCGTCGCGGGCGAAGTAGCGATCGAGGGGGATCTTCGTCTTGCGGAACTCCTCCCGGGCGACCACCCGGTACGCGTAGTCGCGTCCGTCGCTCCCGGTCACGGTGACCCGGTCCCCGGTGCCGAGGGAGCGCAGCCGGTAGAACGCGCCCTTCCCCTGGGCCGCGCTGTCCACGTGCCCGGCGATGACGACCGACCCCGCAGCCGCCTCCAGACCCGGGCCGAATCGGTACCAGCCGACCCGATCGACACTCGGCGGTACCGCGAATTCGCCGGTCCGGGCGTCGATGCCGACCGCAGCGATCGTGGCGGTCAGCGACATCGCGGGAATCCGCAGCCTGACCGGCTTGATCACCATTGGTGCGCGGGGCGGCGTACCCACCTGGACCGTGACGCCCGAGCCCGCCGGAGCGGGAGTCGGCGACGCGAGCTCGAGGACCTCGGGGGCCGCGGCATCGGTCGGCGGGTCTGCGAGGATCGCGGCCGTCCCGCCGGTGACCACGGCCGCGGCACCGGCCGCCATCGCGATCAGCGCCGAGCGGCGGCCCCACGGGCGCGGGCGCGCCCCGGGAAGATCCCGGGACGCGCCCTGGCCGATCGTCATCGAGCCGAACGACGGCTCGTGACCAGCTTCACCCCGCCGCCGAGCAGCAGCAGCCCGCCCGCCGCGATCAGCACGAGCATCCAGATGCCCGGGCCGGTCTCGGCGGTGCCGCCGTCACCGCTCGGTACGCCACCGGGCGCCGAGTGCAGCCCCTTGATGACCTGGGCGACCACGCCGAGCGTCTTGCCCTCGGCGGAGCCGATCGCGTAGACGATCGTCGCGGTGCCCTCGGCGAGGTTGAGATCGGTCGCCGGGATCGCGACGGTGCTGGTGCCCGCGAGCACCACGTCGGCGCTGACCGTGCCCGCGCCGAGCACCGCCTTCGCCTCGTTGGGGTTGGTCAGCCCCGGGAAGACCGGCTCGCCACCGGCCCGCACGTCGACCGCGGGAGCGGCGGCGGTGTGCCGGACGATGAGCCGGGCCTTGCCCGCGTCGAGCTTCGACACGTCGTTGACGAACGGGGTGATCTTCGGCTTGCCGGCGGCGTCGAGGTGCGCCACGATGCTGATGTTGGCCCCACCGGGGACCGCGGCGTCGTCCACCGACAGGATCGCGGCCGAGATCGGCTCGCCGGGCTTGGTCAGGTCGATGTCGTAGCTGCCCTCCGGCAGCGACAGCGGGCCCGCGACGGTGCCCGGCTGGAAGTCCTCCAGCGTGAGCTTGTCGTTGACGTAGACGTCGACCGGGGTGGCCGGGATGCCGTGCACCACATAGACCTGCGACGTCGCCGCGTAGGCGGGGGTGACCGACGCGAGGCCGGCCACGGCGGCGACGGCCAGCGCGACAGCGCCGTAGGCCACCGTGCGGGGGATGGAGCGGGTCATGTTGCTTCCTCCTGGCTTCGATTCCGTGCTGTGCAACCGGGAGTACGGCGGCCCGCCGCCGCTTGGATGCGGTCCGGCGGATTTTTCTCCGCCGGCCCCTCGGCGGCTACAGTCGGCCGATACCCCGGGAAGGCGGCCCATCTGGTGACGCGGCTGAGCGAGGACCCAGGCGACGACGAGCTCGCCAAACGGTTCGTGGACGGCGACGAGTCCGTGCTGCGTGCCGCCTACGACCGCTTCGGCGGGGCGGTGTTCCACCTGGCCACCAGGGCGACGGCGCACCGGGCCGACGCCGAGGACGTCACCCAGGCGACGTTCGTCGCGGCCTGGCAGAGCCGGCACACCTTCGATCCGGGCCGGGGGAGCCTGCTGGGCTGGCTGCTGACGATCGCCCGCCGCAAGGTCATCGATCACTATCGGGCGGCCGCCCGCGAGGACCGGGTCGCCGAGACGATCGTCCGCCAGCCGGAACCGCCGGCCGTCGAGTCACCCGAACGCATACTGGACCAGCTGGTCGTCGCCGACGAGCTGGCGAAACTGCCGTCCGACCAGCGCCGGGTCCTGGAGCTGGCGTTCTATGAAGATCTCACGCACCATCAGGTCGCGGAGATCACCGGATTGCCGCTGGGCACCGTGAAGAGTCACATTCGACGAGGCATGGCGAGTCTGAAGCGCCGATGGGAGGTGGACGGTGCCGCATCTGGAGCAGAGCGAGCTGATTCTGCTCGCCAGTGACGAGGCCGCGGAGTCGGCGACGAGCGCCGAGCACCTGGCCGGGTGCGCGGCCTGCCGCGACGAGCTGGCCGAGCTGCGGGACCTCTTCGCGGTGGTGAGCGAGACCGAGCAGGTCCGCGACCTGCCACCGCCACCCGAGAGCGTCTGGGCGGGCATCACGGCCCAGCTCGCGGCCGACAGCGCCGCCCGGTCCGACGACGCCGTCCCGGCCGTCCCCACCAGCGGGGACACGGCCGGGAAGGGCTCTGCCGACAGGGCCCGGAGTCCGCGGGACAACCGGCCCGCGCCACGCGCCCGGCGCTCCTGGCGGCGGATCGCGGCAGCGGCGGCGCTGACCGTCGCCGTGGCGGCCGCGGGGCTCGTCGCGGGCGTGTGGCTCACCCGCTCAGACGACCCCGCCCGGCCCGCGGTGCTGGCGTCCGCGCAGCTCGCCGCCTATGGCGGGACCCCGCCCTCGGCGGCCGGTCGGGCAGAGGTCCTCGACGGCCGCAGGCTGGCCCTGCACGTGACGGGTCTGCCGGCCGTGAGCGGCTATTACGAGGTGTGGCTGATCGATCCGGCCACGCTGCGGATGTTCTCCGTCGGCACGCTCGGCGCGGGTCCGGACGGGGAGTTCACCCTGCCGGCCAACGCCGACCTGGGCGTCTATCGCGTCGTGGACGTCTCGGCCGAGCAGTTCGACAACAACTCCGCGCACTCCGGCGACAGCCTGCTGCGAGGCACGCTGAGCTGATCAGGACAGCCGAGGTCGCGTCGTCACCCGCACCCGCAGCGCCCGTGCCGCCTGCTGCCTAAGCGAAGAGGCGAGGTAGATCATGATGTGGTGGCAGGTGGCTGCGACGAGGGTGCAGGCGTGGAAGAACTCGTGGTGGCCGAAGGTCCGTGGCCATGGATTCGGTTTGCGCAGGGTGTAGAGGACTGCGCCTGCGCTGTAGGTGAGGCCGCCGGCGGCGAGCATGATCAGCGCGGTCGCTCCTCCACTGTGGAGGATTTCCGGCAGGACTGCCAGGGCGGTCCAGCCGAGGCCGAGGTAGAGCGCGGCGTTGACCCATCGCGGTGCGTGTGGCCGGGCGACGGAGGTGACGACCCCTGCGGTTGCGCCGGCCCATACGATCGTCAGGAGCAGTGTGGCTTTGCCGGGGCTGAGAAGCAGGACGCAGATGGGCGTGTAGGTCCCCGCGATGAAAACGAAGATCATCGCATGGTCGAGCTGGCGCATGATCTGGTATCCGCGTTCGCTCCAGGCGTTGCGGTGGAACAGGGCGCTCACTGCGAACAGCGCGCACACGGTGACGCTGTAGACGGCGGTGCTGATCAACGGTGCGGTACCTGGTCGGCCGGCGGCGACGCTGGTGAGGACGACACCGCAGACGACGGCGACGACCGAGGCGTACGCGTGCAGCTGCCCGCGCAGCCGGGGGTGGCCGAGATCGGCGAGGGCGGGGCGGGTCATCGTGGCGGTGGGGCTCGCACTGGTACCGGCGGTCATCTCGGGCACATACCCAGCAGCCCGCTCTCAAACCTCGGCTGATGCGGCAGTGGTGGGTGCCGCGGCGGATCCGGAATGAGTGGCCCGGTCTCCAGACACGCGGCAACCGGACAACGGCGTACACTGATGCACATTGGGCCAACTGATTGATCTCTGCCCCAGACCTCGGCAGCCACGCGTGGACGTGTCAGAGGTGAGGTATGAACAATCCGCCCGGCGACCCCATGACCATCGGCATCGTCACCGCGCTGCGCGGCGCGGTGGTGTGCGTGCGCCTCACTGGTGACGTGTGCTTGCCTGGTGAATCGGAGCTCGACCGTGCGGCCGTGCACCTGGCCGCGACCGGCTGCCGCAGCGTCTATGTCGACCTGGCCGGGGTCACCTTCGCCGGGTCGGTCCTGGCCAACTTCCTCTGCGCCTTGTCCACCCGATCCTCGCTGGTCCTGTGCGGACCCAGCCCGCTCGTACAGCGGATCATCGAGGTGACCGGCCTGGACCGGGTCGCCCGTATCGTCGACCGCCTCCCTGCCGACTGGGCGGTGGAAGGAACGCTCGCCTCGGCGACGACGTGAACACGCGTCGGGCCCGACGGTTGAGCGCTATCGGCAAGCGCCCCGGCGTATCGACCTGCGCACGTGAGGAAGTGATGTGCCCTTGATCTGGCCGGAGGCGGCCAGATCAAGGACGCGGGCTTCAGGCGGCGGAGCCGTTGAAGACCGGGAGGTAGCCGCCGGACTGGCCCGCCGCGGTGGGGTGGTAGGAGACGCCGAGGTCGGCGAAGTTGAGCGCGTGCAGCCACTTCGTGCCGTAGCTGCAGAGCTGGTGCCCGACGAACTGGGACCGCACGTCGGCGAAGGTGAAGCCGTGGCGCTGAGCCGCCGCCTTGGTGATGTCGTCGACGAGGTTGATGCCCTCGTTGATCTTCGCCCGGGACGTGGCGGAGAGGCCGACGCAGACCGTGCCGAGCTGGTAGAAGACCGGGTAGCCGAGGACGACGACCCGGGCGCTCGGCGCCTTGCCGCGAATGGCGGTGTAAGCACTGTCGAGGCGGCCTGGCAGGGTGTTGCGGGCGAACGTCTCGGCCGCGTTGACCGCGGCAACGCACTGGTCGGTGCCCTGCAGCGCGCAGGTGCTCATGATGTTGGAGAAGCCCGCGTCGTTGCCGCCGATCGTGACGCTGACCAGGGTCGTGGTCGCGGAGAGCGCGGGCACCTGGGAGCTGATCAGACTGGCGGTCGTCGCGCCGGAACAGGCGACCGAGCTGTAGGTCGCGGTGCTGTGCGCCGCCGCCCAGAGCGCCGGATAGGCGTTGGGGCTGCGGTTGCACGAGCCGCTGGACGGGATGTAGTTGCCGGCGCCGACGCCGGAGGAGTAGGAGTCGCCGAGGGCGACGTAGTTGACGGCGGCTGCCGCGGAGGCGGGTGAGCCGAAGCCGATGGCGAGGCAGACGGCAACGATGAGGGCCGACGCGTAGGCGGCCGTACGCTGTGGACGCACGTGTTACTCCCGGGGGTTGTGGAGTGCGGGTGTCATAGGAGTAGCACTCGATCACGCAAAATGAAAGACGTAAATATTAACTGTTCACCCGTTTGATGGCCGCCCTTTCTGGCCACCGGCGGCGAGCTGCGGCGGGCTGCCGACCTATGCTGGGGATCATGACCGCACTCGCCTACCGCGCCGGCGGAAACCCCGGGCCCGACGGAACGTCAGTGGTGCTGCTGCACGGGCTCGGCGGGGACGCCTCGTCCTGGCGGGAGGTCGCGCCGCTGCTCGGCGATCTCGGCCGGACCTACGCGGTCGACCTGCGCGGGCACGGCGACAGCCCGAGACCCGGCGACTACTCCGCCGAGCTGATGCGCGACGACGTCGTGGCGCTCCTGGACGAGCTGGCGCTGGAGCGGGTCGTCCTGGTCGGACACTCGCTCGGCGGGCTCGTCGCCTATCTCGTCGCGCTCGCGAGCCCCGAGCGCACCCTGGCGCTGGTGCTGGAGGAGCCGCCACCGCCGGTGCCGCTGAACCGGCCCGACGCGGTGCGGCCGGACGAACCGACGCCCTTCGACTGGGCGGTCGTCCCGGCGATCCGAGCACAGGTCAACCACCCGGACCCGCGCTGGTGGGGGCAGCTCGCCACCATCACCGTGCCGACGCTGCTGGTGGCGGGCGGGCCGGAGAGCCACGTGCCGCAGCACCTCCTCGCGGAGATGGCCGCCCAGTTCCCGAACGGAAAGCTGAGCACGATTCCGGGCGGCCACAGCCTGCACGAGGTCTATCCTCAAGAATTCGCCGACTCCGTCCGCCGGCTGGTCGGGCCGATCTAGCCCACCTCGACGGCGGTGACGGGCTGCCCCTGCGCGCGGGGCAGGTAGATCAGGCACTGCCAGCCGTCGCCCCCGGCACCTCGGAGCCGGTCGGCGGCGGCCCGCGCCTCGCGGTCGGTGGCGAACTCGCGCCACACCGATTTCACGCCCGCACGGTGCTCGACTTCATACTGCCCGCCGATCGGGTTGAACCGCAGATAGACGTCGACCCGACCGCCGCCGTCAGCCACGTCGCGCCACCAATGTTCCAAGGTCTCCACGCGCAGGATCGTACACCTGTGCGAAGACGTTTCATGAGGTGCCACGCCGTGCGGCGCTCGCCACTTCCCATTCATCCCTCGTCAGGGCGTACTCCACGTCGCCGAACTCCGAGCCCTCGATCACCTCGGGCCACTGCGCGAAGTAGGTCCGCACGAACCTGAGCCCGGCCTTCTCCATCACCCGGCGTGATCCGGCATTGACCGTCATCGTGTTGGCGGTCACGCGTACCACACCGAACTCGGCGAAGCCCCTGTCGATCAGCGCGCGCGAACCCTCCGTCGCGAGCCCCCGACCCCAGGCCGACGCCCGTAGCCGGTAGCCCAGCTCGACCTCGCCGGGGCGGGAGTCCTCCTCCGGTCGCAGCGCGAACCACCCGAGGAACTCCGCCGTCGCCCTGTCGATCGCCGCCCAGCAGCCGAAGCCCGGGAACCGCTCGTCGTAGGCGAGGAACCGAGGCATTGTCTCCCGCTCGACCACCTCGCGCGGTGTCGGCACGCCGCCGTTGAGGAAACGCATCACCGCCGGGTCGCTGTCGAGCGCCACGAGGTGGTCGACGTCGTCCCAGGTGAAACGGCGCAGGAGCAGCCGCTCGGTGGTGAGGAGGAGATCGCCCATCTCCCGGATGCTACCGGCGCGACCCGGGCGGGTCGCACCGGTCGGCGCGGTCCTCAGGCGGTGAAGGCGACGGTGAAGTCGCTGTCGGCATAGGCGTCGGTGACCTGGTCGTAGCAGTTCACCGTCACAGAGTTCGACCCCCAGAACGCCACGGTGCAGTAGGTCGACGTGTCACCGCGCGAGCCCGCGACCGCGTAGCCGGACCCGATCGACAGGCCCGGGAACGCCACCCGGTAGCGGCCGGTGCCGAGCGTGGTGATGGTCGGCGCGCCGCCCGCCGAGTTCCACCAGCCTGCCGGGTAGAACACCGGGCTCATCCAGGAGTGCCGGGAGTGGATGTTGCCGAAGGCCGCGGTGGCGGTGCCGAGCACGGTCACGCTGTGCGAGTAGCTCACCGAGAACCGGGAATCGACCAGTACGCCGTTGTGGTTGTGGCAGAAGACGCCGATCGGGGTCGGATCCTCGTCGTTCTCCCCGAACACCTCGCACCGCACCGCAGCGGTCCCGTAAGCGGTGATCTGGTAGACCCCATCATCGTGCCCGACCGGGAAGTAGGCGTCCACCGCGCCGATCTGGAGCATGTAGACACCCGTGGACTGCCTGGTCACATGGTTGGTGAGCCCGGTCGAGTCGTAGGCGTAGGCGCCGCTCGGCACGTAACCGCCGCCCGCCGGCGTCGCATCATGGGCCCAGAAATACCCGAACGACCCCGCGGCCGCGGTCCGGTTGCTGAAGTGGGCCGTGAAGAGCGAATTCGCCGGTACGCCGCCCGCGTCGAAGCACCGCACGTTGACCACCTGATCGGCGCCGGACGGGCCCCAGCTCGCCACCGTGCAGATCCTGTTGTTGCCGGAGCCGTAGGGCCGGGCGTGGGCCACACCGCCACTGGTCGCCATCCCCGTGAAGCGCACCTGGTAGACACCGGTCCCGGAGCGGCTGACCTGCACGGTGCCGCCGGTGGAGTTGCGCTCGTAACCGGTCGTGGCGGTGTAGCTCACCGCATCGGGCTGGCTCGCCCAGACGTAGCCGTCGGCGGAGACCACGGCCTGCGCGGGGGAGGGGAGCGCGACGGCGAACCCGGCCGCCATGAGTGCTGCCGCGCCGAATCGGAGAAGGTTTCGCATGGCCGACAGCATGCGTCCGCGAGCCGCTCAAGGTCTCGCCTGCGTCGCAAAGTTGGCTTGCCGCACCCGCCGCCACCGCCGGGCGGGGCGGCTCGCCCCGCCCGGCGCAGGGGCGTCAACTGAGCACGAGGGCGGACGTCCCCGATGCGGCGGTCAGCCCCGGCTCGAAAAGGCAGTCGAGCGGGTTGGTGACCGGAAGGATGGTGGTGTTCACCGCGGTCGCGCCGCTGAACAGGCCGGAGGTGATCGTCCCGGTCCTGGTGATGACGGTGGCCCCGCCCACGATCGCGACCGTCCGGTTGAAGGTGAAAACGCTGCTCTGCGCGGTGTTCCAGGTGATCGGGAACGATCCGGTGCTGGGCTCGGGCAACGCATCCAGACAGGACTTCTCCGCACTGACGCTGACGGTGATGACGGCGGAGGTCACCGCGGGATGCGACACCGACACGCAGCTCGACAGGATCCGCTGGACGGTGACGGTGACCGTCTGGGAGAACAGGCGCAGACCCGGGTGGTAGGACTCGGTTTCCGTCCCCACCGCGCAGGTGAGGTCCAGTGGGCTCGCGTGCGCGGGGGCGGCGACCACCGGCACGATGGCGACGGTCAGCGTGAGCGCGAGGAGAGCCTTGAGCATCGACGACATGCCTCGACTGTCATCGACAACCGGAAGGCGTCCAACCCGGTGTTCCGCAGAGCGGAACACGCATCGGGGATGCTCGGACAGGGCCCATCCCCATAAAAGGTTTGAGACCCACGCTGCCACGGGGAAGCGGCGCGGGCCTCAAACTTCTATGAACAGTACGCACTGGCGGGCTCCGAGGAAAGCCCCCGGAGGGACGAAACTGCTTTGGTCGCACGGCAATCGGAGCATGCCAATCGATGACATAGGCGCATATTCAGCCAGAGAAATCCACCGGCCCATGAAACGTTTCCAACACACGGCTGGCCGCCATCCACCGATCGGCTGATCTAGATCATGTGCTCCGGAGCCTGCAGCTCGTCCATCTCGTAGACGGTGGCGAGCCGCGAATACTCCGCGTGGATCGTGATCGGGGTGTCCAGCCCGACGGTGACCAGGTCCGTCTCGTCGTCCACGGAGATCCAGTCGCTCGTCTCGACCACCACGCCCAGGGCGCGCCGGACGGCGAGGGGCGGCAGATCCGCGAAGTCACTCAGCTCGCGCAACGTCACGCGTACACAATCGGGGGGTGAATCGGGGCCCAGGGCCTCGGCGGCGCGACGCAGGCCGATGCCCGCGATGACCCCGCGCTCCACCTGCTGCATCGTGGCCTCCTCGGCGGCCTCGGCCGCCGAGAAGCCCAGCACGTCGAGCGGATTGATGTCGAGGTTGCCGGCGACCCACTGCTCGCCGTCCTCGCCCGTGAACGAGTCGAAGACGCCGAGCGCGATCAGGCAGTCCAGAAGCTGGCGCAGGGTCAGCGGGACCGGGATCCCGGCGCCCCGGCACAGCGCCGTGAAGGTCTCGATCCGGCGGCTGCGGGCGTCGATGATCTGGTCGTAGTGCGACTCGGCGAGCTGGGCGGTCGCGTCGACGAGCTCCGGGGCGGCGTCGAGGGTGTTGGACTCGATCCACTCGTCGAGGGACCCCGGGTCGCACCAGATCGGCTCATCCCATGGCGTCTCCAGCTCCGGCTGGTCCCACCAGCTGCGCGGGAAGGCGTCCGCGTCGGCCGGGACGACCCGCAGGCTGGCGATCGCGCACGGTAGCCAGCGGACCCAGGCGGGGTGCATTCGGGACCAGCGCCAATCCGGCTGCCACTCGATCTCCCGCGCCACGCCCTGCTCCTGCCCGAAGTGAATCGCCCGTCCCCGCTGTCCGATAACGCTACTGATGATCGCAGCTAGTGGCAATCTGGCAGGTCGAGGGAGGTTTTATCCGGTTCAAACACGGGTTGAACAGGGGGTTTACGCCACAGTGGGTACCCGGATGCGAGGCCGTGAGGGGCCGTGTAAAGTTGTCCAGCGTGCGGCCCGAACAACCGGGAATACCCCGGTTGAGCAGGCCGGACGCACCCTGTCCGGGTGGCGGAATGGCAGACGCGCTAGCTTGAGGTGCTAGTGCCCTTAACGGGCGTGGGGGTTCAAGTCCCCCCTCGGACACGTTAACCCCCACGGTTGTCAGTGATGGCAATCGGTGGGGGTTTTTGCTGCTAGACGCTGTTGCGGTATCGCCGGACGCTGATTCGTCGCCGTGGGGGTTGGCGCGAAATGGATGCCGAGTACGCCTCCGACAGCGCAGGTGACCTGGGCGTCGTGTTCAAGTAATGCTTGGACCACCATGTGGGGGTCGGAGTCTGGTATTCCGAGGTGTTCTGCGAGTTGCTGGATGGCCTTGGTCTCGTGGATGTAGACGTTGCGTACCCGGTCGCCGACTGCGGTGGTTGAGCTGCGGCTGCCGTGGCGGCATCGGTATGCCGGGTGACCGTTGACCCAATGTGAATCGAGGATCCGGCCGCATTCCCGGCAGCGGATCAACCCGTTGAGCAGGTACCGGTTCAGGTTGCCGTCAAAGGGTGCGGGGACGGCGCTAGTCCACTGGGCGGCGACGAAGTCACGCTCGCTGACGAGCGGTTCGTGGGCGACGTCGCGGGAGATCACCCACTGTTGCAGGTCGGTCCAGCGGCGGGTTTCCGACTGTCCGAGGAGGTCGTCGGCGATGTCGAGCGGACCGCGGGTGGTGTGCTGGCGGTTCCAGACCTGCCGCCCGGTGTAGCGGGGGTTGGCGAGGATCGCCGCGACCGTGCGCAACGTCCAGGATGTGCCGCTGCGGTGCGGGTTGCGTCCCGGGTCGTAGCCGGACGGGCACGGCACCTGCCGGTCGTTGAGGTCGTGCGCGATCCTGGTGACACTGCGACCGGCGAGCCGCTGCGCGAAGATCCACCGGACATGGGGTGCGGTGACGGGGTCGGGTTCCAGGCGTTGGACCATGCGACCCCATCGCGCGTGCGCCGCGTTCGGGTGCGGGCCGGCGTCGACGAGGCGGTAGCCGTACGGTGGCCGGCCACCGAGGTGTCGGCCCTGCTCGATCACCTGGGCGCGCATCGCGGCCTTCGCCCGGAACCGCGACCGCTGAACCTCCCGCTTCGAATGCACACCGAGCAACGCCAACAACGACAGGTGCAGCTCGTTGGTAGCGTCGACCGGGCCGTTGAGCTCAGGCAACCACAACTCGACGCCATAGAGTTCGAGCAGCGGAGCCAGCACACGGAACTGATCACCGCAGAACGCACGCTCGAACTCGCCGACGACGATCGCGTCGAACGCGCGGGCCGGGTCGGCCATCGCCGCGAGCAGCCGCGAAGCCTCGGGGCGCTGAAGCCAAGGCAGCCGCCGGGAACAGCCGACGTCGAAGAACTCCGCGACGACCACGCCCCGGCCGTCGACCAACTCCTCGGCGAAGTCGCGCTGCCAGCGCGCCGATGACAAGCGGTCCTGGAACTCCCTCGTCGACATCCGGCCATAGAACGCGAACCGAATGCCGAACGGATCAGCGGCCGGAACACGGCGGCTCCGCAGACGCCCGCGCCGTGTGGGCTGGCGAAGCCACCACCCCAGCAGGTCCGTTCCATCAGGCAGTGAAGCGTGTGGCATGGGAAGCCCTTCAAACGTCACAGCATCGAAGTCTGACTATGCGCTGTGTAACGAGCCCGTGGCTGGCCAGACACGCCCCGACGCCACGACGGCACGCCCAAGGTCGACCACAGCCTCCTCGAACACCTGCTGACGCACCTCACCCCGCCACGCCAGACCGGTCGCCTCGACGGTCACCGTGCCGTCGCCGGCGGCGACCATCACCCGGCCGGCATCCGCAGACCGCTTCCACCCGTTGAACGCGTTGATCAAGTCGAAGCCCGGTCCACGGGACCTTCACCACACCGCCATGGGCCTTGGCATCCAGGGCACCCTTGACCAGGCGCAAACACTGGTTGTACCCGAACCGGGGCGCACCCGCATACCGCCGCAACAGGACCTCCTGCCCCGGCGCCGGGTCCATAGTGAACCGGAACGCGGTGAAACGAGCCACAACCCGCACCCTGCCCCACACCACCGACAACCCACTTCGCGACGCGGCTTAGGCCCGCAGGAATGTGAGGACAGCCAGGACGCGACGGTGTTCCCTGTCGTGCTGGACGAGTCCGAGCTTGCTGAAGATCGACGTGACGTGTGCCTCGACGGTCTTGATGGCCAGGTACAGGTCGGCGGCGACGGCGGCGTTGGACAGACCCTGGGCCATCAGGGCGAGCACGGCACGCTCTCGGTCGGTGAGCTTGTCGAGGGGATCGAGCTCGCGGCGGCGAGCTACGAGCCGAGCAACGAGCTCGGGGTCGATGACGGTTGCGCCGCCGGCCACCTTGCGCACGTCCGTCCCGAACGCGACGAGGTCGGAGACGCGGTCCTTGAGCAGGTAGCCCACGCCGCCGTCGAACTCGGTCATGAGCCGTAGGGCGTGGTGCACCTCGACGTACTGCGACAGCAGCATCAGGCCTATGCCGGGAACCGTCGCGCGAATCGCGGCCGCGGTGTCGATGCCCTCGGCGGAGAAGCCGGGTGGCATACGCAGGTCGATCACGGCTACGTCTGGCGGGTCGGCGCGCACGAGGCCGAGCAGCGCCGCACCGTCGCCCGCCTGTCCGGTCACGGTGAATCCGACGTCGGTGAGGACGCGGGCCATGCCCTCACGGAACAGTACGGCGTCGTCGGCGAGCATCACCCGCATGGGATCACCGTCTTCAGGTGAGTGCCGGCCGGGCCGCTCTCTACCGTCAGGCGGGCATCGAGCGTCGCGAGCCGGTCGGCCAGGCCTTCCAGCCCGCTGCCCGGCCGTGTGGCTGCACCGCCGCAGCCGTCGTCCGAGATCTCGGTGACCAGACTGGCCCCGGCGAGGACCACCCGAACCGTTACCGCGTCGGCGCCAGAGTGTTTGGCGGCATTGGTCAGTCCCTCGCTGACCACGAAGTACGCCGTGGACTCGACTTCGGCTGACAACCGACGGGCCACCAGCACCGTCAGCCGTACCGGCAACGGCGACCGGTCGGCGAGGAAGCTGATCGCGGCCTCGAGACCGTCCTGGGTCAGCACCGCCGGGTGCAGCCCCCTCGCCAACTCGCGTAGCTCAGCGGTGGCATCGAGTAACTGTCGGCGTACGTCGTCGGCTTGAGCCGCGACCTCCGCGGCGCCCGCCGTCGTGGCGAGCCGTACCACCCTGCCGAGTTCCATCGCGACGTTGACCAGACGTTGTTGTGCGCCGTCGTGCAGGTCGCGTTCCAGCCGCCGCCGTGCGGCGTCTCCGGCCGCGACCAGTCGCTGGGCGGTCGCCCGTAGCTCCAGGACCAGGCCGGCCTGGGCAGCCAGGTCACCGACTACGCGCTGCTCGGCGATCGACAGGGTGTCACCCGGAGCTTTGGTCACGGTGATCGCTCCACGGAAGCGGCCGTCGTGGCGTACCGGCACCGCCACCAGATCGGCGAACGTGCGAGACCCGGTCGGGAGAGAGGTCGTGGTCGGCCAGACGGACACCGCCCGCAACGTGTCGGCCGGGCCGGTCCACAGCGTCACCTCGTGCGCTCCGACGGCGTCGGCAACGGTTGCGCAGATACCGTCGAGCAGTCCACCGGCAGGGGCGGTGAAGTGCGCCGACAGCCGAGCCAGCGCCTCATAGGGAGAGGCCCGCCGCCCGTAGACGACGCGGTCTGCCAGCCGCTGCGCACGCCGGCGAAGGGGCTCGAAGATCACCGCCACGAGACCAGTGGCCAGTAACGACAGCAGGTTGCCGTACCCGCTGACGAGGCGGCCCATGCCGGTCACGACGACTGCGTAGCCGAGGGTCACCAACACCGCCATCGCACCGAAGACCAGCGACTTGTTGATGACAGGGTCGATGTCGTAAAGGCGGTACCGCAGGATCGCTGCACCGGCTGCCACGGCGAGCAGCGGCGCTGTCAGCGTGCCGGGAATCGGCGATCCCCACACCGCCAGGCCGAGCACCATCACGGCGGCGGACATCGTTGCCGAGTAGAGGAACCAGCGCAGTTGGCGGGCCTCGTCACCGCGGGCGCGCCGCACCCGCGCCACCACGCAGGCGACCCAGGTCAGCTGGAACAGCAGATAGCCGACCGGGCGGGCGACTCTGTAGAAGGCGTCCGCGGTGGAGAACCCTGGAAGATCAAGCGGATGACCGGCGACCAGGCCGGTGCGTCCGTACTCCACCGGCCACAGCGCCGAGACCGTGGAAAGGACGAGCCCCATCGCGGCGAGTACGCCGAGGACCGGCACCCATCCACGAGACGGGAGCCGGCCCGTCGGGAAGCACATCACCGCCACGCCGACCAGCACCAGCACCAGCGGGAGCGGCCAGACCCCGAGCCAGCCGATCCAGGAAGCACCCGGAAGCGGGCCCGAGTGCAGGCCGTACTGACGACCCGCGAACATCACCGCATGGGTGACGCCGACAGCGACGAACAGCCAACCCTCGCGGCTGCCTGGTCTGCGGTGGACCACGTACAGCCCGACCGCGCCAAACGATGCGGCGATGAGACCGTTATGTAGGTTGCCGACGTTCAGACCAAGCGCGAAACCGCCGCCGACCAGCACGGCGGTCGCCGTGCCCAATGCCCAGCGCTGTGCGGCTGCCCGGATCACAGCTGTATCCTGCCAGCCCAGAAGCGCGATAGGACCAGGGTTAACCCTGCCAATGTCGAGGGCCAGCCCGGATGCCACAACGCATGGACGCGACGACGGTGGAACCATGACTTCCACACCGCTGGGGCGCCTACTCACCGCGTCGCTTCTCGTCGCGCCCGCCATCTATCTGATTGCCGACCTCTTGTACGCGACACGCGGCTGGGACGATCCAACCGCCGCGGTGGCACACGTCCTCGGCGCAGTCGGCTACACCGTGGTCATGGTTCGCCTCGTTACCCTAGGCAATGGCCGTCTGGCGGCCGTCCTCCTCATCGTCGGCGCGTTAGGCGCGGCCGGCAACGTCGCCTACGGATTCAACACCATCCACGTCTCGATCGGCGACACCGACCTGGTCGACGCCACCGGCGTCGCCGTACTGATCAAACCACTCGGCCTGTGCTTCCCCTTGACCTTGTTGCTCGGCGCCGTCGTACTGCGCGGGGTCGCCCCGACCTGGACCGCCGCGCTTCTCGCAGCGAGCGCCATCGTCTGGCCAGTGGCCCACATAGCCAACATCGGCTGGCTCGCCGTGGCGGTCAACGCCGCGCTCGTCGCCGTGTTCAGCGCCGTCGCGGCCGCTCTCTACCGCGCGCCCCATCGAGTCCCGGTCTCAACCACCTAGAGAAGTGGGGGCTCTGGGGACTGCTGGGCCAAGAATCCCCTCATCGGCGCTGGCCTGGGTCTACGCGCCGGTGACCTGGAGGACGATGGTGCCGTCTTGGGTGGTGAGCCCGCCGGGCATCAGGCATTGCAGCGGGTTGACCAGGGCGTAGATCCAGGTGATGACGGCGGTGGCGCCGTTGAACTCGCCAGCGGTGACGGTGCCGGTGGCGGTGTTCTGCACGATGCCGCCCGTCGCGGTCAGGACGCCGACCAGGCCGGTGAGGGTGGAGGTCTGGCCGTTGTTCCAGTGGATGACGAGCCCGCCGCCGCCGGGGCTGACCTGGACGGCGTTGCAGGAGGCGCCCGGCGCGTCGAAGGAGTAGGTAGGCGAGGTGGTGATTCCGGTAATGGTCGTGTCGGTGGAGGTGCAGGAGGAGATGGTGTCAGTCTCGGTGCCGGTGACGTCCTGCGGGGTGAGGGTCAGGCCGGGGCTGTAGGTGACATGGGTGGTGCCGGTACAGGTGGTGGAGGACGCCGCGTAGGCCGAGGTCGGCGGGGAGAGTACGGCGGCGGCGAGGACGAGGGTCGTCAAGGCTGCGCTCAGACGGATCATGGTTCGTGCCCTTTCGTGGGGACGTTGGACCGACGTATGCCCCGGCCATCAGCGGCGGCACCCCGCACAACGGGTCGAGCTACACCGGCCCGCTTGGGCCTCGCCGGTGCACCCACGGCCAGCGCCGTCGCATTCCCCTGTCGGTCCGGGGCGGCGGCGCTGGCCGCTGGTGTCGAGCAGCAGGCCGTGGGTGGGTCAGGTGCAGTTCACGACCAGTCCGGTGAGGACGGTGCAGGTGAAGGTGATGGTGTCGTTGGCGGGGTTGGGGTCGTTGGGGGTGTTGAAGGTGAAGTCGACGGTGTAGGTGCCCAAGGCGAGGAGTGCGACGGTGCGCGTGTAGGTGGGGTTGACCGATGCACCGGGGGCGAGGTTGGGGCCGGGGCAGGTTTCGTTGTCGGAGTTGCCGGTGCAGCCCGCGCCGAGGCCGCTCGATGTCAGGCCTGCGGGGGTGACGGTCCTGGTGACGGTACGCCCGGTGGCGGCGGCGGTGCCGATGTTGGTCAGGTTCCAGCGGAAGGTGATCTGCTGGCTGACCGCGTTGTAGGTCGGGGTGCCCTTGGTCGCCCGGACGTCCGGGTAGAGGTTGGTGACGGTGATCGTGAAGGTGGTGGTGGCCTTCACGACGCCGCCGACCAGGACCTCCGCCGTGATCGTGTCCGAGGCGTGCGCGGCGGTGGTGTTGAGGGTGAACGCGACGTCCTGGCCGCTGCCTGCTGTCGATGCCGCGACGGCCGCCTCGTATCCGGTGGTGCCGTAGGCGGTGCAGGTACTGGTGGCCACGGGCGTTCCGGCGCAGGTACCAAGGGTGGTGTAGGTCGGCAGGTCGGCCGAGGTGATCCGGTAGGTGCGGGCGGCGTTGTCGACGTTGGTCGCCGTCAGGGTGACCGTGAGCGCGCTGCCCAGCTGCACGCTGGTGGTCGCCGGCGCCGCGGTGAGCGTGGTCGGGGAGGTGACAGTGATGACCGGGCCGGTGACCGCGCCGGTGGTGCTGCCGCCGGATGTGTAGAACTGGGCCTTGGGGGTGAACGTCGTGGATGCGGTGGCGGCGTCGACGGTCAGGGTGACGGTGTAGGAGAAGGCCTGCCCGTTGGTGAGGCTGGGCAGCGCCAGCCGGTACAGCGCGCCGACCTCGGTACAGGTGGGGCCGCCGCCGCAGGAGACGAACGTCGTGAACGACGTGAGGGTGCCGGGGCCGCCGGTGGAGAACAGGTCGATGCGGGCGCCGGTGTAGTTGCCGTTCGAGGTTCCGGAGATCGTGACCGTGGTGTCCGTACCGGAGACCACGGCGGTGGGGCTTGCGGTGACGGTGAGGGTGGGGTGGGCCGACGCTGGTGCGGCGATGGCGAGGACGGCGCCGATCGCGAGCGCGACCGATGCGGCGAGTGTTCTGACGCGCATGCTGGATCCACCTCAGGGTAGGGGCTGGCGTGCAATCACCGAAGTAGACCGTACGTGAATCCTCGATCACAATCAGTAATGCATGACTGAAAGTGACAAGACAGCTACCCATACGTGAATACGCGACAGGTACTTCGATACTGCCCGGAGTCGCGATCGCGATCTCCCTCGTCCCACCACTCGCCGTCACCGGCCTGCTCCTCGAGGTCGGCCGCTATCACGACGCAGGGCAGTCCGCCCTGCTGTTCGCCACCAACGTGGCCGCTATCGTCGCGACCGGCACGCTCGTCTTCCTCCTCTACCGCGTCCGGGCCGCCGCCCAGACCGCCGGGCACGCTGTCAGTCGCCTACGCGGAACCACCCTCGTAGCCGTCAGCTGTCTCGTGATCCTGGTCGCCGTCCCGCTCACCATCGGCACTGTCACCATCGCCCGAGACCAGCAACTCGCCGCCACCGCCCGGCCGCTGGCCCTCCAGTGGGCCGACAACGCCCACTGGCAGATCGCCGACGTCGTCGCCAAGAACGGGACCATCACCGTCACCGCCGTCGGCCTGCCTCCCGACCTCGACCTCCCGGCGCTACGCCGCGCGCTCAACGACGGCGGACTCGCCCCGCACGACCTACGGGTGCAGCTCGTCGGCGGCAACACCCGACTGTGCGCGGCCGCGGCCACGGACTGCATGACCGTGACCGGCTAGCGCGCCGCAGCGACCCGCCCCATCCACCGACGCAGAATCGCAGGCGTCGCCTCCTGCGGTATCGCGTGCCTCTCACCATCGAGATCGGGATGTTCCTGGCCAGGTTGTATGAGCTGCCGGAGCTGCGTGCCCCGCGCTGATCGGTCGTGGGGTGGAGGCCGTCGCACAGGTCATGGGGTGTGTGAGCCGGCTCTGCGGCGGAGTTCCTTCCTGTCAGGTTTTCCGACGTCGGTGAGGGGCAGGGCGTCGGTGAACCCGATGTGGTCGGGGGTGTATAGGGCGCCGCGGCCGGTCAGGACCATGGTCCGCAGGTCGTCCGCGGTCGCGGTGGCACGCGCTCCGTTGGTGGATCTCTATTCCGGTACGGGCGTCGACGGCACAGCATCGGCGGTCTGGTGATGCCGCCGGTAGCGAACGGCCATGAGCAGCGCGGCGGCCAGCCAGACGAGCCCGAGCGAGATGGCCAACCCGACGCCGTAGTTGCGGGGCAGTACCGACGGGCTGTCGGCGTTGAACGTCTTGCCCTTCGCCATCGCGTAGCCGATCAGCGTGATCGGGATGCTGCACAGCAGCGCGGACTGCACCACCGGCTTGGCGAACGCCGGCAATCGTCGACCGACCAGCCAGCCGACGCTGATGGCCAGCGGCAGTGCGAGCAGGTCGTTGACGAGCCAGACGGCGAGCAGCAGCCGGAAGTAGTGCCAGACTTCGGGTCCGTTGATCACGTCCCAGACGCCGCGGAATCCGATCACGACAATAACGCCGCCGGCCGCCGCCAGCGCGCCGCGCAGCCACTTCACGGGCGGCTCACCTCCACCTTCGTAACCCATTTGGTCTGCATGACGCCGGGCCGGTTCGGGGCGATCAGCCGGCAGGGGAAGCCGTGGTCCAGGGCGAGCTGTTCGCCGTTGACGCCGAGGGCGAGCAGCGTCAGCGGGTTGCTCGCGTGTGGCGGCGCGACGGTCGAGGTCGAGTACAGGCTGCCCAGCTGCAGCGAGGTCACGGTGACCTGTGAGTCGTCGTCGCCGCCGACGATCGCCACCAGGTCGCGGAGGCGTACGCCGGTCCAGTGCGCGGTGGCGCTCCACCCTTCGACGCAGGTGATCGGCAGTTCGGATTCGTGCTGGGGCATGGCGCGCAGCTGGTCGACAGTGTAGGTGTGGCTGCCGGCGGGGCCGGTGAGGGTGAGCCGGTAGTCGGCAGAGGTGGCCGACTCGGTCACTCCGGCGCTGGTCGCCGGGGTGTTGACGGGGAAGCCCTGCGGTCCGATCCGAGGGTCGCGGGGGGCGAGCACCGAGATGGCGGCGAGCGGGCGGACGGTCTGTCCGATCGTGGCGACGGTGACGGCACCGGCTGCGGCTCCAACGCCGGTGAGCAGGCCGCGGCGGGTCAGGCCGGTGGTCTTGACCGGGCGGATCGGGGCGGTCAGCGCGCGGCGCACGATCGGCAGTTTGGTGGCGATGTGGATCAGCAGCGCGCCGATGGTGATCCAGGCGGTCCAGAAGTGCACGGTGGTGAAGAAGAAGCCCATCGGCGCGTACCAGCGGGCGATGTTGAGGATGCCGGTGGTGAGCTGGAAGATCGCACCGGCGACGAGCAGGATCAGGCTTCCTCGTTCGAGGGCGTTCAGCGGGTTCTGCTTGAAGTTCTGCAGGGGCGGCCAGCGAAACAGCTTCGGGTAGACCGACCAGAGTTTGGCGGCGAGCAACGGCACGGCGATCAGTCCGGTCGCGACGTGTAGTCCCTGGGTGACCCGGTAGAGGCTGATGGGCCGTGACGGCCAGGCGAACCACCATGGAGGATGTTGGATGGCGTGGCTGATATACCCGGTGAGCAGGCAGATCCCGAACGCCACCCCGGTCGCGATGCCCAGCTGGCTGGTCAGGCGCGCTGAGCGCAGTTTCGAGGTGAACCGTTTCGACAGCTTCGGCGCTTGGACGGCGGGGTTCAGGTGGTCAGGCAGGCGAACCATCGACGCCTCTCGGTCCATTGATCGGCCAGGCGCAGCCCGGCGGCGGCGGCTTGCTCGGGGAGGCGGTCGGCGGCGACGACCGACCAGTCGAAGACGTCGCTGGTATGCCGGCCTCCGGTGATGGTCACCGGCCCGTCCCAGGTCGGGGTGCCCGGAGGTTCGACTTCGACCATGATCTGCCCGTTCGGGGTGATGAGTTCGGCGCAGCGCCGTAGCAGGGCGACGGGGTCGCCGCCGATGCCGAGGTTGCCGTCGATCAGCAGCAGGTGCTGCCAGCGGCCCTCGTCTGGCAGGAGGTCGAAGACGCTGCCGGTCACGGTCGTGACGCCGCGTCGGCGGGCGAGCCGGACCGCCGTCTGGTTGACGTCGACGCCGAGGGTGGGTACGCCACGCTGAGCGAGCGCCGCAGCGAGCCGGCCCGGGCCGCACCCGATGTCGAGGGTGGGGCCGGTGCATCGGCGCAGGACGGTGATGTCTGCGGTGTCGACGTCGGCGCACCACGGCCGGGCATCGACGGTATGGGTGTAGCAGCCGTCCACGGTCGCCAGCCGCAGCGGTGCGCTGCGACCGCGTGATGCCCGCCGCAGCGCAGCGGCGTAGACGACCATGGCGCTGCTCACGTCGCCTCGCCGACCTGGTGTCGTTCGTCCATGGACGGCCAGCCGTCGGGCATCTGCGAACGGAGTCCGTCCAGAACCGCATTGGTCATGTCACTGACCGTAGCGGCAGGACGGACAGGTTGATCTTACAAACGCAGGATTGCCTTTGCGTTTCGCTGATGGCTATAGCACGGCTCCACCAGGGCGTGGGTCGCAGTGAGCGTTTTGTGCGCTGGTCGACACCGGCGGTTGACCATATGGCGGCCGCCGCGCGTGCCGCCGCAGTCCGTAAGGACTGTGCATACAATTAGTAATACTTTGCGCAATTCTGAGTACTAGCGTGGTTGTATGACCGACAGCGCATCAGCAGACGGCGTCCGGGTCTGCGCGACCAGCGAACTGCCCGACGGGGAGATCCGCCTCGTCCCGGCGAAGGTCACTGGCTGGCGCGACGACATCGCCCTGTTCAACGACGGCGGTGAGTTCTTCGCCCTCGACGACACCTGCACGCACGAGCAGGCGTCGCTCGCCGAGGGCTGGCTCGAGAACGGCGAGATCGAGTGCCCGTCCCACCAGAGCCGTTTCGCACTGCGTACCGGCAAGGTCACCTGCCTGCCCGCGACCCGCGACGCCTGCCCCCACCGGGTCGACGTGCGCGACGGGGACCTGTGGCTGCGACCCGGCCAGCCGCCGGTCGCACCGTGACCGCGACCACCGGGCACGTCGTCATCGTCGGTGCCGGCCTGTCCGGGCTGAGTACCGCCGAGGCCCTGCGCGCCGGGGCCCATCCCGGCCCGATCACGCTGATCGGAGGCGAAGCCGACCTGCCCTACGACCGGCCGCCGCTGAGCAAGGAGGTCCTGCGCGGGGAGCGTCAGTCCACGGCGTTGCGGATGGCGGACTGGTTCGCGGAGCAGGGCATCACACTGCTCACCGGCACCACCGTCGCCGGTATCGACCCCGACAGCGGCACGGTCGACCTGCCCGGTCGGCGGTTGACCGCCGACATGATCGTCCTGGCGACCGGCGGCACCCCGCGACGCCTGCCCGGCGGCGTCAACACTCTGCCGACAGGTCACCCGGCGCTGCACGAACTGCGTACCGTCGCCGACTGCCGGCGGCTGACCGATGCACTGCGACCAGGTACGAAACTGGCTGTCATCGGCGCCGGGCTGATCGGCGCCGAAGCAGCGGCGAGCGCCGTCGCCCGCGGCTGCCACGTCGATCTGATCGACCCCAACGAGCTGCCGCTGGCAGCCGCCATCGGCCCCGAAGCCGCGACCCTGCTGCACCGCCGGCACGCCGCCCACGGCGTCACCACCCACCAGGCCGGCGTAGAGCACATCCACGCCGCCGACAACGACACCGTCCGGATCGTCCTGTCCACCGGCGACACGATCGCCGCCGACGCGCTGCTCGTTGGCATCGGTATTACCGCCGACACCGCCCTGGCCGAGGCCGCCGGCCTGGCCGTCGACAACGGGATCCTGGTCGACTCCCGCCAGCGCACCAGCCACCCGCGGGTCATGGCCGTCGGCGACGCCTCCCGTAGGCACGGACCCGACGGCCCGCTACCACGGGTCGAGCACTGGGACCACGCCCTGCGCAGCGGCCAGACCGCCGCCGCGACCATCCTCGACACGCCCGAACAGCCACCGCGGGCACCGTGGTTCTGGTCCGACCGGTACGACATCCACCTGGAGATGGTCGGCCACCTCGACCCCCGGGCCCAGTCGGCGATCCGCCTGCACACCGATGACGAACTCAGCATCTTCTACCTCCGGGACGGCCGATGCATCGGCGCGGTGACCGTCAACCAGCCACTCGACGCCCGGGCCGCCCAACGTCTCATCGACCAGCACATCCCTGTCACCGCCGACCAGCTCACCGACCCGGCGGTATCGCTGCGGCAGCTCGTACGCGGCCGATGACCGGACGGTGACGGCGTCGCTGTGCCGGTCGAAATCAGTGGGTCAGGACAACAGCAGCGGAAGCGTGGCCGCATAAGCTACGAGCAGGACCAGACCTTCCACTCTGGTCAGGCGCAGGCCGCGTCGAAGCAGCGCCCACCCGAGCATCCCGGTGAAGATCATCGCCGAGACGAGTGCGACCGACGCGCGGGCGGTGGCGTGCGGGCCGGCGGCGAAGCCGACGACGGCGCCGCCGGCGAGGCTGTTGAAGAGGTTGCTGCCGAACAGGTTCCCGACGACGAGGTCGGTCTCGCCGCGGCGCTGGGCCTGGATGGTGGTGACGAGTTCCGGCAGGGACGTGCCGAGGGCGACGACGGTGAACCCGACGACGACCTGCGGCACCCCGTAGTGCTCGGCGATGCTCGACGCGTTGGTCACCAGCAGTTGCGCGCCGACGAGGACCCCGGCCAGTCCGGCAACTGCACGGAGGACCTCCACAGGCGTGCGGTGGCCGGCCTCGACGACGTCGGCGACCTCGGTTTCGAGCTCGGCGTTGCGGCCGTTGTTCGCCCACCGCACCAGCAGATACAGGGCGCCGGCGAGGCAGACGGTGAGGACCGCCGCAGTCAGCGGGTTCAGGCCCCACCAGGCCAGTACGCCGAGAACCGCGACGGCGCCGACGGCGAGGGGGACCTCTCGGCGCACGACGGAGGAGGCGACCGCGATGGGCGCGATGAGCGCGGCGATGCCCAGGATCAGGGTGAGGTTGAGGATGTTGGAGCCGATGAGGTTGCCGATCGCGATGCCGGTGTCGCCGCGGGCGGCGGCGACGCCCGACACGAGGAACTCCGGTGCGCTGGTGCCGAGGCCGATGACGATCACCCCGACGACGACGGGGTTGACGCGCATCCGGGTGGCCAGTCTGGACGATCCGATGACGAGGTGGTCGGCGGCGAAGGTCAGCACGACCAGGCCGGCGGCGGCGAGCAGGAACCCGATGAACATGCGGTGCTCCCTGGGAGGGCGTGGGTCGGTGAGGACTCGCCGACCAGACTTCCCGGCACACCAAGGCGCAGCGTAGCTCATCGGACCTTGACGCGGTGACGACCTCCGCACCGACCAGACGCGGTCGCCGTCCACCCCGGCACCGAAGCGCGCTCAGCCGAGCTGTTCCTGGAGGAAGAGCAGGACCTGGTCGGTCAGTGCGGGGGTGGAGAACTCGGGACCGCCGTGTCCCGCACCGGTGAGGTAGGTCAGTTGCGCCGTCACGCCGTCGGCTTGCAGCGCGTCGCGGATGAGGGAGCTCTGCTGCGGTGGCACGACCGGGTCTGCCGTGCCGTGAACGATAAAGAAGGGCGGGTCCGCGGGCGAGGCGTACGTGATGGGGCTGGCCGCGTCGGCCGCCTGCGGGTTGTCGAGCACCGGTCCGCCCAGCAGCCGCGACTCGGCGGAGTCGGGTGACTGGTGCGAGGTGTAGCCCGGTGTCTGGACGAGTGCGAGTAGGTCGGTGGGTCCGTAGTAGTCGACGACGGCCTGGACGGTGCTGGCGCCGGAGTTGGTGGTGAACAGCCGATCGCCCGAGGTGGTGCCGGCGAGTGCGGCGAGGTGCCCGCCGGCGGAGCTGCCCCAGATGGCGAACCGCTGTGGATCGAGGCGGTACTGGGCGGCGCGGCCGCGCAGGACCACGATCGCCGACTTGACGTCCTCGATCTGGGCGGGGTGGATTGCCTGGCCGGAGAGGCGGTAGTCGATGCAGGCGACGTGGTAGCCGCGGCTGGTCACGTTCAGCCGGGTGGGCAGGCAGTTGCTCTTGTCTCCGCTCTGCCACCCGCCGCCGTGTACCCAGATGATCAGCGGATGGATGCCAGGCGCGGACGCGAAGAACAGGTCAAGCTTGATCTGCGTACCGGCCACCGTCTTGTAGACGATGTTCGTGATGCTCGTCGGCGCTGCGGTGCCCGAGGCCTGGACCGCCGCGGGCGGTCCGGTGGGTGCACCGGCTGTTGCGGTCTGCGCCACGCCGAACATCCCGGCGAGGGCGAACATCAGCACGCCCGGTGCGGCCGCTCGTGTAGCCCAGGGATTCCTCATCCGTCTCCTCCATCGCTCGATGAGCAATCACATCGAACGGGAGCCGGATATTCAATCGAAATATGTAAGATTTATGTAAGTCTTCGAGGCCGCCTCGGAGTCGATGTCATCCGCCGACGTGGATGCCGGGTCGGCGGAGGCGTTCCGGCTCGTGCTTGCGCAGGATCTCGCGGACGACGGGTGGCGTGTCGCCGCGGCCGAGCAGGAGGTACCGCATCAGGTGCAGCAGCGGGCTGCCTTCGGACCATTCGAAGTAGCAGTGCGGTCGTTTGCCGGTGGCGTCGCGCAGGGCGAGCAGGATCGCTGCGATGGCGTTCGGAGCGGCGGGGCTGGACGCCCGCAGGATGCGGTAACCGTCGACCTGGACACCGCGGACGGCGAGGACGTCGCTGAATTGCGACGGGTCGACGACGTCGATCTCCAGGAACAGGACGTCGGCGGTGCCGGGCACCGGGTTCATGCCGCGTTGCTCGCGTTCCTTGGCCCGGTATTCGTCGCGGTCGCCGTCCTTGCGGCGGTTGGCGATGAGGTTCAGGGCCCCGTCGTAGGCGAGGGATTCGGTGATGAAACGCCGTGCCCGGTCGTCGAACTCGATGCGGTCGGCGCGTAGCTCCGTCGTGCGTGATACGCGGGAGATCAGCGACACGGTGATGATCCCGGCGATGAACATGGCGGAGATGGCGATGCCGTCGGGTTTCTCCCGGATGTTCTCCACCAGGGCGTAGAGCAGGATGAGAGTGAGGATCGCGAAGCCGGCGGTGGCGAGGCGCTGGCGGTAGCGGATCGCGGAGATGGTGACCGCGACGCTGGCCGAGACCATCATCGCCAGGATCCCGGTGGCGTAGGCACCGGCCTGGGCGTTGACGTCGGCGCCGAACATGATCGTGATAGCGATGCTGATGACGGTGTAGACGAGCACCACCGGCCGGACCGCGCGCCCCCATTCCGGAGCCATGCCGTAGGCGGGCAGATACCTGGGCACGATGTTGATCAGTCCGGCCATCGCCGACGCCCCGGCGAACCACAGGATAAGGATCGTGCTGATGTCGTAGACGGTGCCGAAGCCCTCGCCGAGGCTTTCGTGGGCGAGGTAGGCCAGCGCGCGTCCGTTGGCCTCACCGCCGGGAGCGAACTGCTCGGCCGGGATGAGGATCGTGGTGACGAGGCTGGTGGCGATCAGGTAGACAGACATGATCAGCGCGGCAACGGTCAGCAGCTTGCGGGTGTTGCGGATCCGTGACCGCGTGCGTTCCTTGGCGTCGGCACCGTCGGCGGCGACCAGCGGCATCATGCTCACTCCGGTCTCGAACCCGGACAGCCCCAGGACCAGCAGCGGGAACGCCAGGACGGCAGGGCCGATGACACCCGTCCAGCCACCGCCGCCCGCGGTCAACGCGTCGGTCCAACTCGACCACGCCCCGCCGGTGGTGAACACGTCCACCAGGCCGGCGACCACGACGACGGCGTTGAGGAGCAGAAACACCGCCACCAGGGGGATCGCGACCCCGACCGCCTCGGAGAACCCGAGCAGGAAGACCCCGCCCAAGACGATGAGCAGGATCACGGTGATCAGCACCGCGTGCCCGTGCAGGAACGCCGGGGCCAGGGGGTTCTCCAGGAGGTGGACCGAGGCGTCGGCGGCGGACAGGGTGATCGTGATGATCCACGACGTCGCGACGAACCCGAGCAGGACCAGCACGAACAGCTTCCCGCGCCAGAACGGCAGCAGGTCCTCGAGCATCGCGACCGACCCCTGCCCGTGTGGGCTCTCCCTCGCCACCCGCCGGTACATCGGCAGCATCCCCAGCAGCGTCAACGCAACGATGAGCAGGGTCGCCAACGGCGACAGCGCGCCAGCGGCCAGGGCGGCGATACCCGGCAGGTAAGCCAGGGTGGAGAAGTAGTCCACCCCGGTCAGGCACATGACCTTCCACCAGGACTGCGGCGTGCCGTGCCCCTCGTCGGACTCCGGCCCCACCGGCGCCACCCGGTTCGCGACTAGCCACCGCGCCAATCCGGAGCCCGGCGCTGCAGGCCGCGCGGGGCTGTCCACGACTGCGGGAATCGCGAACTCGTTCGCTGTGCCACTCATCTGATTCTGATCCCATCGACAGGTCGGACCACGTGCCTGGCTGACCGCTCCCCATCGGGCCGTTGCCCACCGCCGCACCCGACCTAACACCGGTTCCACCGCAACCGCCTACCACCACGCACTACAAGCGGGAGTGATCATAGCGCCGCCGGTCGACACCGTTCGGCCGCCTGGAGATGCCTACGCGGTGGGGTTCACGGACGGACGCTTCCACCACAGCCGCTGAACGGCCAGCGTGATGATCCCGGCGACGACGATCGCTGTCAGATTGACCAAGAGCTGGACCGCTGACCCCCATGCTTCGTGGGTGACGCCGTAGGCCAGGGCGACGGCGGCGTTCGCCGCCGCAGGCACGGTGGTGACCGAGATCAGGACGCCGATCAGCGCCCCCGATTTCGCCGAGGTCAACGACAGCATCCCGGCGACCCCGGCGAGGAAGGCGATCACCCAAGACAGGGCATCCGGCCGCCAGATGAAGTCCGTCAAGGGTCGAGGCGCCGTCAGCATCGCCTCGTCGACCAGGCCGAGCCAGGTCAGGATCCACGTCGTCAGGACCGTCACTGCCATCGCCACGGCGAACCCGACCACCAATGTCACCAGCGAGCGGGTCACCACCGTCCGACGGCGCTGGACCAGGCCCAGGCACAACGCCGCGAGCGGCCCGAACTCCGGGCCGACGACCATCGCCCCGACGATGAGGATCGGCTGGTCGAGCAGGACACCGATCCCGGCGATGACCGTCGCCACGCAGAGGAAGACCAGATATGTCGCGGACAGGCGGGTCTCCTCGCCGGTCTTCTGGGCGATCTCCTCCCACACCACGGCGTCGGCGCCGAGACCGGGAGCGGCTCTGGCGGCCCGCTTCGCCGACGCCGACAGCACCAGGTCCATGTCCTCCGCCGTGACCGCGCCCCGGCTGTCGACACCCAGTGCGCGCAACTCGTCGAGGACCTCGTTGGCGCCCTCCCTGGCCACGTCGCACAGGACGAGGTCGCCCGGTGGCTGCCGGGCTGCGGCGGGCAGCACGACGACGTGCGTGACGGCCAGCTCGGCCTCCAGCATCTTGACGACGCGCTCGGTGAGGTCTGTCGGCGTGATGATCCGTAGGTGCAGCATCGCGCCCTTCCTTGGCTCGGCCCGGGTGAAGGCTACCGAAACAGCGCTTCGGCTGTCCGTCCGGACTGGTAGCGGGCTGATCCTGAGGATCCACGGCGGTCGCCGCGCCGCGCCGACAACGCGATTGCACGGCGACGGTGTTCCCGGCTCCGTTCGTCCATCCACAGCCGAGTTCCCCATTGCCGACACCGACCTTGCCCTCCAAGCCCCGTCGGCCTGTAAGGTGATCGGCGGTGCGCCGGGAAGTCTGGTCGGCAACGTCCTTGCCGACCGATCAGAACGGACCGCACCGATGCGCGCTCGCGACCTCATGGTGGACTACCCCACCGTCGCCCTCACCGACCCGGCCATCGACGCCGCCCGGCTCCTCGCCCGATCCAACCTCCCCGGCCTCATCGTCGTCGACGACCGCGGTGCGCCGTTCGCGGTGCTCCCCGGTACGCAGGTGCTGCGGCTGGCCGTACCCGTCTACATCCAGGACGACCCGAACCTCGCCGCGGTGATCGACGAAGCCGCCGCCGACGTGTTCCTCACCGAACTCGGCGAGCGGACCGTCCGCGACAGCCTGCCTCCGCAACCGCACGAACTGCCCGTCGTGGACCCCGACGACACCGTCCTGGAGGTCGCCGCGCTGATGGCCCGCACCCGGACTCCGCTCGTCGCCGTCGTCGACCACGGCGCCCTGCTCGGCGCGATCACCCTCGACCGGCTCCTCGACCGGGTGCTCGGCGCATGACCACCCTCGCCTGGATCACGGTCGCGATCTTCACCGCCGCCTACGTCCTCATCGCCACCGAATGGGTCCACCGCGTCGCCGCAGCCCTCGGCGGAGCGGTACTGATGCTGCTCATCGGCGCCACCGACGCCGAACACGCGTTCTTCTCTCCCGAAGCCGGCATCGACTGGAACGTCATCGTCCTGCTCATCGGCATGATGCTCATCGTCTCCGTGCTCCGCCGCACCGGACTCTTCGAATACCTCGCGATCTGGGCCGTCAAACGCGCCAAAGGCCGCCCGTACCCGGTGATGGTCATCCTCGTCGTGATCACCGCCGTGGCGTCGTCGGGCCTGGACAACGTCACCACCGTCCTGCTCGTCGCACCGGTCACCCTGCTCGTCTGCGACCGGCTGGGCCTGCCTGCGGCGCCGTTCCTGATCGCCGAGGTGATGGCCTCCAACATCGGCGGCACCGCCACCCTCATCGGCGACCCGCCCAACATCATCATCGCGTCGAAATCCGGACTCACGTTCAACGACTTCCTCAACGTCCTCGCCCCGATCGTGGTCATCCTGCTGATCGTGTTCCTCGCCCTGTGCCGATGGCTGTTCCGCGACGCGTTCCGCTACGACCCGGCGAAGGTCGCCCGGGTGATGGCGATGCGCGAACGCGACGCCATCAAAGACACCCGGCTACTGACGATCAGCCTCACCGTCCTCGCCCTCGTCCTCGCCGCGTTCGTCCTGCACTCCATCCTGCACCTGGAACCCGCCGTCGTGGCGATCGTGGGCGGCCTCGTCCTGCTCGCGGCGTCACGGCTGAACGCCGACGAGGTCGCCAAGGACGTCGAATGGCACACCCTCGTCTTCTTCGCCGGGCTGTTCATCATGGTCGGCGCCCTGGTCAACACCGGCGTTATCGACGAACTGTCGAAGGCCGCGACCGAGGCGACCGAGGGCAAGCTGTGGGGTACCACGGTCCTGCTCCTGGGGGCGTCGGCGGTCCTGTCTGCGATCGTGGACAACATCCCCTACGTCGCCACGATGAGCCCGATCGTCGCCGACCTCGTCCATGCCAACGGCACTCCGCAGGGCAACGTCCTGTGGTGGGCCCTCGCCCTCGGCGCCGACTTGGGCGGCAACGCCACCGCGGTCGGCGCCTCGGCCAACGTCGTCGTCCTCGGCATCGCCGAACGCGCCGGCAAGAAGATCACCTTCTGGGAATTCACCAAGTACGGGCTCATCGTTACCGTGATCACCATCGTGATCTGCGTCCCGTACCTGTACCTGCGCTTCTTCTGACACCAGGAGCCGCAATGCCCGGCACCGACACCGCGATCTCCGCCATCTCCCTGACCAAGCGCTATCCCGACGTCACTGCGGTCGACGCCGTCGACCTGCAGGTGCGGGCCGGAGAGATCTACGCCCTGCTCGGCCTCAACGGCGCGGGCAAGACCACCCTCATCCGGATGCTGCTCGGCATGGTCCGCCCCACCACCGGCAGCCTCACCGTGCTCGGCCGCCCCGTCGGCACCGGCCGGGGCGGTCCCTGGGCCGACGTCGGCTACCTCGTCGAGACCCCCGCCGCCTACCCAGAGCTCACCGTCGCCGAGAACCTGCACCTCGTCCGCCGCCTCCGCCACCAGCCACACAACACCGTCGGCGAGGTCATCGAACGGCTCGCCCTCACCCCCTACGCCCACCGCAGGGCCCGCACCCTGTCGCTGGGCAACGCCCAGCGCCTGGGCCTCGCCAAAGCGCTCCTGCACCACCCCCGGCTGCTCATCCTCGACGAACCATCCAACGGCCTCGACCCTGCCGGAGTCGCCGAGATCCGCGCCCTGCTCCACGACCTCGCCACCCAGCACGGTGTGACGGTCTTCCTGTCCAGCCACATCCTCACCGAGGTCGCCCGCCTCGCCACCCGGATCGGCGTCATCCACCAGGGCACCCTGCGCCAGGAACTCGACACCGACCAGCTACCCCACCACCTGCACCGGCGCCTCCTGGTCGCCACCCGCGACAACCCGACTGCCGCCGCAGTCCTCCACACGGCCGGATACCGCACCGAACCCCACGACGGCGCGCTGACCACCACCGACCCCGCCGCCGTCGACCGCCCCGACGACATCGCCACCCTGCTCGTCCGGGCGGGCTGCCCACCGACCCGGCTCACCGTCGAGACCGAAGACCTCGAAACCTACTTCCTGCGCCTCGTCGCCCCCGACAGGAACCAGCCGTGACCGCCGCCCTCATCACCGAGATCCTCAAACTCCGCCGTTCCCGGCTGTGGTGGATCAGCCTCCTGGCGTTCACCGTCGCCACCGCCGTCGGCGGGATGTTCATGTTCATCGGCGCCGACCCCGACCGCGCCCGCAACCTCGGACTCCTCGGTGCCAAAGCCCAACTCGCCGACATCCCCGCCGACTGGCCCGGCTACCACGCACTGCTCGCCCAGAGCGTCGCCATCGGCGGCATGCTCATCTTCGGGCTCCTCACCATCTGGACCTTCGGCCGCGAACACTCCGACCACACCCTCAAAGACCTCCTCGCCCTCCCCACCACCCGCACCGCCATCGCCGGCGCCAAATTCGCCGTCACCACCGGCTGGTCCCTGCTCCTGACCCTCTACGTCTACGCCCTCAGCCTGCCCATCGGCGCACTCCTGCACCTACCCGGCTGGACCACCGCCACCGCCGTCGACGGACTGCTGCACCTGCTCGCCACCGGCGCCATGACCGCAGCACTCACCAGCGCACTCGCCCTCGCCGCCAGTGCCGGCCGCGGCTACCTCGCCGCCGTCGGCGCCATGTTCCTACTGCTCCTCGCCGCACAGATCATCGCCGCACTCGGCTACGGACTCGCCTTCCCCTGGTCCGTACCCGCCCTCTACGCCGGCATCACCGGACCCGACGGCCCCACCGTCGGCATCCCCAGCATCACCGCCGTCACCGCCACCGCAGCGGCATGCACCGCCGCCACCATCGCCGTATGGAACCGCGCAGACCAGACCGGCTGACACCTCACAGCCCTGTGCAAGGCGGCCCGCCATGTGGTGCCGGTCGATGCGAATGGCCCGAGCAGGGCGGTGCCAGTCCTGAAGTTGGGCTGTCCCACCGGGCGCGTACACGGCGGAACCTTCCTGTTGGTGTCATAGTGTCGGCCTGTGGGTAGGGCATGCGGATGGGTCACAGGATGCGAGAAACGCGCAGCGACCGAATACACGGCGAGTTGTCCAGCTGGGCTGCGGTGGGTGCTTGGCCGAGTCGGACGTAGAAGGTGACGGTGGTGGGCTCGATGCGGGCGCCGGCGGCGAGGATGTCGGACAGCGGCTGGTTGGGGCCGACAGGGGCGCCGGATCCGTTGCCGAGGATGATCCTGACCCGTCCGTCGCCGGCGGTATCGGTTGTCTGTGCTGTGGTGGCAGCCCCGGTGATACTGACCAGAGGCCTGCCCATGATGGCAAACCACACGAAAGGGACGCTGGCGAGGCAGCTTCAACAACATGATAGATCTTGCGGAATAGCTGGTGGTGGCGGTAGTGTCCTCGCCCATGAGTACGCGCGTAGCGTACTCGCGACGTTTGGGGGTTCAAGTCCCCCCTCGGACACAATTTTGACGCGTTTCGCGTCGTTCGACGTATGCGTGTTAAATCACGCTTCAACATACTCGCCAGCTGCAAGATCCTGATCGCCTGTCCCCGCGTCTGCGGCGGTGGGCGTCATGACCCGCAGCGTACTGCGCCCCCTCACCCTGCCGGGAACGGGCCACGGGGACTTCCGGCCGATCGGGCCGTCGCGGCAACCGGCCGCCGCCTCCGCTGCTGCGCCTGCCGTCGTTGCTGACACCTGAGGTGGCCTGCGATGTCACGGCCATCGACAAGAACGGCCGGCTCTGGGCGACCGGCCTCCTCAAGCTCCTGAACTGGGCCCCGTCGGCGACGGTCGCCCTGTCGGAGCTGGGCGGCCTGATCCAGGCGACCCCGGACCCGCGCGGGACCGTGAAGGTCACCCCGGAATGGCACCTGCGCCTGCCGGTCCCGGCACGGCGCTGGCACGGCCTGCACCCGGGCACCACCCTGCCCCCGGTCGCCGACCCGCGGTATAACTGCTTGATCATCCATCCGCCGTAGCGACGACGCGCAGGATCCCGTCCACCAACGGCGTGAACTGGGGCAGGTGAGCCAGGCCAGCGATAGTGAGCTTGACCCCGGTCCTCATCGCGGGGGATCGTGTTCTGGAGCCGCACCAGCCCGTAGGCCATTTGCATCCCGATGATTCGTGGCATCGCGGCGGGAGTGCGTTCGGCGTCGATGCCGCGCCGGCCCAGCCAGTCGACGGCCATAGGGTCGACGACGAGCCCGTCGATCAGCGCACGGTGACATCGTGACGCCTCGTCACCGCTCGTGGCGACGGGGTCTCCGATGCTCGGATTCAGCGACCACCCTGAATGTGCACACCGGAGACCCCGCCCTTAGTCGATCATCAAGGTCTAGCGCCTTCGACGCACGCGCCGACTGCTAGTTGAATCGGCCTACGACGAGGCGATTGGAGACAGGCGACAGCGAGAATGTGCCACTGCGGTACATCTCTCCGGCCGAACTGATGCCGCCCTGGAACACCTCGTACGAGAATGTTCCGTCGGGGTTCTCATAGGCCATCACGACGTCGTCCTTGCCGTCTCCATCGGTGTCGCCGCTCGCCACCCGATCGGCGACCGCGCTCAAGCGGAAAGTGCCTGCCTGGTAATCCGTGGTGCGGCTGAAGCTGCTGCCGTTGGAGGTCCAGCGCCAGATCTTCATGGAGTCAGTGCCCACCTCGCGTACGAGGGCGGGCTCCTCCTTGCCATCGCCAGCGAAGTCGCCGACGACAAGGCGACCTGCCACGGGAGCAAGGCTGAACCCGCCGGAGGTGTACCAGTTCGTCGGTGCGATGGTGCCACTGCGAAACACCTTGTAGGTAAAGGTGCCATCGGAGTTCTGGTAGGCCATCACCGTATCGTCCTTACCATCGCCGTCCACGTCACCGGCCGCGACGCGTTCACCCACGTTGTCCAGGTCGAAGTTGTAGTACGTCGCGGTGCTTGGAGCACCACCGAACCCGGACCCGGTCGATGTCCATCGATAGAGCACGACATAAGTGCCGCCATCGTAGGCGAGGATCGGCTCGTCCATGCCGTCACCATTGAAGTCGCCCATGATCAGACGGTTGGCGACCGGGCCGAGGTTGAACGGGCCGCTCCTATACCACTCGCCAGCCGAACTGACCCCGTTCTTGAAGACCTCGAACGAGAAGGTGCCGTCGGGATTCTGGTAGGCCATGACGATGTCGTCCTTGCCGTCGCCGTCGACATCACCGCTCGCGACCCGATCGCCGACAGCGCCCAGTCGGAACGTTCCCGACTTGTAGTCTGTGGTGCGATTGAAGGCGCTACCGTTGGAGAGCCAGCGCCAAATGGTCATGGTGTCGTCGCCATCGTCGCGCACGAGCGCGGGTTCTGCCTTATTGCTACTGCCACCGCCGCCACCACCACCTGGGTCAGGGCTCGCGTGTCCATAGGTGACGCATTCAGCTGCGCCGCACCAGGCTACGCCTGAATACAGGCGAACCCCGAAGCCGGGGGTGAATGTGGCGTTCGAGCACTTTGCTTTGGCCAGCCAACCCACGCTGGTCGCGGGCGAGTCGTTGGCGTCACATCCGGCTGTGCCGGCGATCTGTTTCTCCCACGTGGACACGGTGCCGCTGATCGTCGGCAGAATGTGGCCGGTGGAGTCACAGCGATACTGGCTGAAGTTAGAGGTGATCCATTCAACGCCGGTGAATAGAATGTATTCTTTCGCGTCGCCGTTCGTTTTCGGATTCGTGAATTTCCAGTCTGACGTGACCGAGCTCTCCCACGTCTTCGAGCCAGCCATGTTCAGAGTCAAACCGTACTGTCTGCCGAATTCGGCAATGATCGCAGCAGCGCTTACCTCGGCGGTGGTGGAGAAGTCCACCCCGGCTTCAAATGTCGTAGTGACGGTTACGGTTTCACCCTCCCCGCCCTCGCTGCCGAGCGAGACATCTTTGCCCCTGAACCCAGTGAGTTTCGCCGTCTTAGTTACGTTTGTATAAACAATGGGGCTGTGGTTGGGCTCGCACTCGGTCGGCGAAAGGGAAGGGCCGCCAGGGGCACCCTTAGCAGGACTCAGGCTCACGACAATGCCGAAGGCCACAGCTCCCGCAAACACACTGGCCCGGGTCGTCATTCTCAATTTGCCTCTTATTGGTCGCAAATTGCTCACTCAACCTTTCTTCGCGCCCTCTCTGTGAAGGTCCGGTGCGATTCTCGGAGGCCTTCCCGGAAAGGGCAATGTGTTTGACGTGAGGTGAAAACTTAGAGGTGACGGCCCAGAAGGGGTCGTGCGGCACGCGTGCCTTTGATGTGGTCGGACACGGATTTCGATCGATCCGAGCCGCATCCATTGAGGCCATTCCAACCGTCGCCGTCGCCGACGCCGACGCCGGTGACGGTGACGGTGACGGTGACGGTGACGGTGACGGTGACGGTTTGATCCGGCTGCGAGAAAAGGGTGGAACCGTCCGCTGGCAGCCCATGTCGCCGACGCTCATGGCGCATCTGATGGCCCATGCGGAGCAACGCCATGCACCGCAGGCCGAACGCCTGCTGCGGTACCGCAATGGCCAATCCATCACTTACCGCCGCTACGACCACCTCTGGGTACGGCTGGGCCGGACGCTGCCGTGGGTGGCGACGCAGGGCATCAGGGCGCACTGGCTGCGACACACCATCCTGACGTGGGTCGAACGCACACTTCTCGGAATACCCGCCGGAAGGGTCGGGCTCGTGACAGAGAAATTCCCTGATGTTCTCGACACGGCCGAATGGCAGCGCTGGAAGACTGCTGACCTGCCGTCGCGCACGGCACCGCAGGTCGCCAACGGTACCGCTGCGTTTCCGTACCGTTGGCGGTGTCGGCGAGAGGGTCCGGATCCCGTGTACCCTCCACGTAATCGATCATGCAGATAACACAATTCACCGAGCCGCTCGGGCATCACCGCGGGCGAGGTCTCGAACCCTGCCGGTCGGCGCGTCAGCCCCGGTTGCAGCGGTTCGCAACTCGGCGATGACGGCCTTCTCGGCTGCGTTGATATTCCCATCGATGGCTGGCTGCTACCTGCTCGGCGGCGTCGATCATGTCACTGAGGTCTCCGGTCTCGGCGGCGACCCGCTGCTACACCTCTACCTGGTTGATGTCGATCACCCGAGCGACGTGCTCGTCGGTGACTTGGTGCTGCTCGCGGGCGAGACGGGTCAGCAGCTGAAACAGCAGGGTCTCGTCGTCGGTGTGACGGCATCGGCATGGATGACTAGCCATGCGACCCACAGCATAAGCTGCGGCTGCCGGGTGCGCCGGATCAGCGTCTCAGCGACCTCGATAACCCTGGCCTCGTTCCGGAACACTCTCCGCGCATACCTTCCTGCGGCCTTCGTCGTCCACTGGTTCGCGACCATCGTGGCCTTGCGGGCTGGTGCCTGCTGGTAGAACTCGGTGGTGGCTCGTTGATCGAGGACGGGCGGCGGCCGCTCAACCCGTCGAGTCCTGGGGTGTGCCTCCGCCCTGGCCTGAATCTCACGGCTGGGGCGGAGGCTCCTCGATGAAAGGCTGTTCTAGATGCGGGAACCGCCCGCCATCAGGTTGAGGTCGTACCAGCCGACGCCGATCTGCACGTTGGTGGTGCTCCATCCGCCGGAGCCGTTTCCGGTGTGCATGTAGAGGTTGTTGTCGCTTGCCCGCCGCACGATGATGTCGGCCTTGCCGTCGCCGGAAAAGTCACCGGGAGCCACGATCATGTTGGCGTCGTGCCATCCGGTGCCGATCTGGATGCTCGCACCGTCGATCCAGCCACCGGCGCCGTTGCCCCGAACCATGTAGAAGTTCTTGTCACTGGTACGGCGGTAGAGCACGTCGGGCTTGCCATCGCCGGAGAAGTCCGGTGTGGCCACCAGCATGTCCATGTCGGACCAGTCGTGGCCGATCTTGACGGGCTGCGTGTTCCATCCTCCCTGGCCGTTCCCGGAGATGAGGTAAGGTGCTTGTCGCTGGGGCGGCGGAAGATCAGGTCGGATTCGCCGTCTCCGTCGAAATCACCGGGAGAGGTGAGCAGCTCGGTATCCGCCCATCCGTTGCCGATCTGGTACGGCTGGGTGAGCCAGCCGGAAGCACCATTGCCCGGAATGACGTAGAGGTTGTTGTTGCTGGGGCGCCGGAAGATGAGATCGTTCTTGCCGTCACCGGTGAAGTCGCCCGGTGCGGTCAGGAGATCGGCGTCCGCCCAGCCGTTGCCGATCTGCTGGTTTGTCGGTCCCCATCCACCGGATCCGTTGCCCTGGTTCAGGTAGAGATTGCTGTCGCTGATCCGCCGGATGGTCAGATCCGCTTTGCCGTCGCCGGACAGATCGGTGCGGTTCACCGGAGGAGTGGGCCCTGGGTTCGCGCCCGGGTTGTAGGAGATCGGCTGGAAGTAGAGCGGATTGCACACCTGTGTGGTGCAGCCGCCCGCACTGCCAGGGCCGATCGGCGAGTAGAAGGTGCTGTTGTCGCACAGGGTGGCGGCTTGCTTCTGCATCAGAGTGTCGAATACGGGGGTATATCCCGGCCGCGGACACTTGACCCCGCCCATCTCGGAAAGGGTGCTGAACGACTTGAAGTTACCGCTGGACCGCTTCGAGAGGACGGTTCCGGAGGAATTGCAGGTCCATTCCTCGAAACTCGCCTCTACGTTCGCGACTCCTTCGAAAGCGATGTATTCGCCGATCTCGGTGAAGTTTATTTCGCGCGTGGTCTTCGTGGTCGTGGTCGTCGACGTCGACTTCTTGAAGTTGAACCCGACCTGCACGGTCACTTTGCTGAAGACCCATGCCTGGAACTCACCCGAGACGCCGACGCTGGCGCCCCACTCGAAGGCAGAGACCTCCTGAACGGCGACCTCCACCGCTTGTTTGCCCGTCTGGCCCTGGCCGATGACTATCCGGTTGGCGAGGTTGATGGTCGGCCGGCTCTCCACATGAGTGATCCGCCAATCATGCTCCAGCGGCTCACACACCGTTGGGCCGGCGGCGGCGGGCGAGCCGCCGGCAACAGCGATGACGATGCCGGCGAGCGATGCGCTCAGCCACGCTCCGACCAAGCTTTTGTACGTTTTGCGGTTCATTTCTTCCCTTGCGATCTTACGGCTGATAAGGGCGTGCCACGTGCTGCGATCCGCCCGAGGTCGCTGAGAGTACAGCCAGTGCCGGTGTGCCGTATGCCCCTTACCGAAGGCGAATTGCCAGCGTCAATGCTTGGTGGAAGCGGGGTAGCGGAATTTGAGGGAGTGTGCTTTTATTCCTGGACGTGTCGGGGTGCGGACGTCGCATCGACAGCGGCTTTCGGCATTGGCTTTCGGCATTGGTGGCGATATACCGATACCGTCTCGCTGCCGTCGGACTGCCCCGAGTTCGGTTGACTCTCGAGGTCACCACCTGAACGAGCGACAGAGCCGATCATCCAGTCGCCGTCGCAGTACCCGACAAGCCCGAGACCGTCCGGGACGCCGCCGCTCTTGCAATCGGTACCCGGGTACAGGCTTACGGTGGACACATGACCACAGAATGCGAATCCGGGCTGTCCTGGGTGCCCGACGCGTGCACTCTGCCGACCGCCGAACAGCCGCTTCGCCTGGCTGAGTTCGACGAGCTGTTCGCCATGGTTGAACAGGTCGACCGGATCGGCTCCTCGCGTCTTCGGCTGGCCCTCGCCGGTTCGGCGTCTCTGGTGGGCGCCGTCCGCGACCTGGCCGAACGAGAGAACGCATGCTGTTCTTTCTTCCACTTCACTATCACAAAACCGCAGCCAGGCCGCGTGCTGTTCGACATCGACGTCCCGCCGACACAGGCTGATCTACTGGACGCGCTTGCACGTCGCGTCGCGTCCCCCGGGGTGCGGCGATGACGCTGCGCTCCGGCGAACTGGCGGACGCGGCAGGGGTCAACCAGCAGACACTTCGCTACTACGAGCGGCGGGGCCTGCTCGCCGAACCCGCACGCAGCCCCGGCGGACACCGGCTCTACCCGACCTCTGCGGTGACCCTCCTGCGGGTGATCAAAACCGCGCAGCGGCTCGGCTTCACCCTCGACGAGGTCACCGACCTCGTCGACCTCGGCCGCCACCGCCACGGCCGGCGCACCGACACGGGGCTGCAGGCCAGAGCCGCCACCAAACTGACCGAGATCGAGTCGAGGATCGCCGACCTCCAGATCATCGCCACGACGCTACGGGAGGCGATCGATGCCGGCTGCGACGACCTGACCACCTGCGCCACCAGCGCCTGCTGCCCTCTGCCCTTCGCCGACCTCGATCGAGGAGAACGCCCGTGACCAATCGACTTCGCCGCCTCCTGCCCGGTAGCCTCGGCGGGCTCACCGGCGTCGCCTGCGCCTTGTGCTGCGCGATCCCCCTGCTGGCCGCCGCGGGTGTTCTCGGTGGAGCGGGGTGGGCCTACCTCGGCCAGATCCTGCCCGGCATCGCACTCTTCCTCGCCGCTGCGACCGCGCTCGCCGGGTGGCTCCTCCACCGACGACGTACGCACACCACCGGCTGCAACGGCGGCGCCTGCTCCTGCGCCGGCTGACCACGACGGATCGGTACGCTGCCGACCATGACGATCGCCCGTTCCGCCGTGCTGTTCGCACTGGCCGCACTGCTGGAGATCGGCGGCGCCTGGCTGATCTGGCAGGGCTGGCGCGAGCACCGCGGCCTATGGTGGATCGCCGGCGGCGTCATGGCACTCGGCGCCTACGGATTCGTCGCCACATTCCAACCTGACGCCAACTTCGGCCGCATCCTCGCCGCGTACGGCGGAGTATTCGTCGCCGGATCACTGGCCTGGGGCATGGCCGTCGACAAGTTCCGACCCGACCGTTACGACATCATCGGCGCCGCGATCTGCCTCGTCGGCGTCGCCGTCATCATGTACGGACCACGCGGCTGAATGGTTCCCCGGCGCGGCGGCGAGGATTCGTTCCGCGTCGTCGCTCCTGTCAGCGCAGATCCTTCCGGTAGGGCACGGCGTGCAGGATGGGCGTACCGCCCGTATGTAGGAGCACAACGGTGGTCGTGGGGGCGAGCTCGCCGTGCCGGAGCCCGTCGCCGAGCGCCGCCAGGACCCGGGCCGTGTATACCGGGTCGAGCAGCAGTCCCTCGTACTTGCCGGCCACAGCGATCGCCCACCGCACGGCGTCGGTGACAGCGCCGTACCGTCCCGCGTGTCGATGGTCGAACCTGGGCACGCCGGCCGGGTACGGCACCCCGCAGAGTTCTGCCGTGCCCCTGGCGATCGTCGTCACGGCCGTATCCAGCTCCGTCTGGGCGGCCACGTCGACACCCAGCACCCGCTCGAACGACCGCATGCCGACGGCGAGGCCGGCGTGGGTGCCGCCCGAGGCGGTCGCGGTGGCGATGAGGCCGACTCCCGGCAGTTGTGCCTGGATCTCCTCGGCGGCGCGCGCGTATCCGACCGCGCCCATGGCCGACGCTCCACCCACGGGAATGTGGTAGGGACGGTATCCCTCGCTCCGTGCCCGCTCCACCTCGGCGCCGATGGCCCGCTGAGTCGCCGGATAGCTGATGTCGCCCACCCAGCGGATCTCCGGCTGCAGCAAGCCGGTCAGCAACATGTTGCCGGCACGCCGTCGGCGGTTGGAACCCGATATGACCAGCCGGCACCGCAGCCCCACGCGGTTCGCCGCTGCGGCGGTCAGTCGGATGTGATTGCTCTGAGGTCCTCCTCCGGTCACCAGGAGGTCGCAGCCACGATCGATCGCGTCGGCGCAGAGGTACTCGAGGTGACGGACCTTGTTGCCGCCGCCGCCCAGGCCCGTGAGGTCATCCCGCTTCACCCAGAGGGCGCCGGGCGCGAAGCCGAGCGCGGCTCCCAGCCGATCAGCCTGCTCCAGGGGAGTATCCGTGCCGCCGAGGTCGACGCGGCGGGGCCAGATCATCGGGCGCTCAAGCAACCGGGTGTCGGCTGGCTGCGTATCGTTGATCGGAGCCATGGTGGGTCCTTCCGTGTCGGTCTGCGAGGTGCCTGCAGCTCGTGGCCCCCGCGGTCGACGATCACCCGCCACCCAGCCAGCGCGTCGTCACATCGGCGCGTTGTCCCGAATATGCCGTCTTCGGAGTGCTCGCGGTAGCCGGCTGACGGTGGCAACTTGTTCTGGCCGACGGGGGCGATGGTGGAGTGACACCCATCCGCGCGAGGCAGGGGTCGCCCTGGTCGTGGATGGCCTCTTCGGCGCGCCGCATCGGCGCCGTGGCCCGACGGGATAACGCATGAAGCACGGGCGGGAAAGCGCGTGACCCGCCGCCCTCCCGCCCGTGCTCGACGATCAGACCGCGTCCTGCCTGCGGCGCTGCCACGAGGTGAAGAGCCAGAGCAACGAGAACGTCGCCCAGAGCGCGGCACCCGCGCAGCCGAATACCAGCCAGAGGAGGGCCTTCTCCGCAAGCTCGCCGTCGGACGGCCGCCACGCACCGCCGAGCTGCACCACCATCGTGATCAGGACCGCGGTGACCGCGGTCGCGATCGCGCTCATCCTGATCTGCTTGCGCAGCGACTGACGCTGCGGTTTGTCGGGATGCGGGATGTTCGCGGCGTCGCGGGCCGGCATGCTGATCGTCCGGTCCGCGCTGACCTGAGCATCGATCGAAGCCAGCGATGCCCGGTCGATGTCGAACAGCGTCGGCTCGACCTGGACGTTGATGCCGTCGCGCCCGATCAGGCGGCGAGCGCCGTCCGGCCAGGTCAGCAACGCGACGCAGTCATCGAACCGGACGGTGGCGTTGCCCTCCGGCGAGCTGATGCTGACGCCCTCCGCGCCGATGCTCAGTCCGCACCCGTCCGCCGCCAGCGCCCGCATGTAGCGGCCCGGCACCAATGTGGTGGAGAACTGCGGCGCCTGCTCGACCCCGGCCCAGTCCAGCTTGGTGCCCTGCGGTACGAGGAACAGCGCTGTGTCGAATACCTGGGCGGCGATGGCGGTCACGTCGGCGACGGTCACGGCGGCCAGTTCCCGGCGTTGGGTGTCCGCATCTCGGTAGTCCGCCCCGACCAGCCGACTCATGGCACGGTGCGGCAGGGTTCCCGCATCGTATTCAGGGTGACCGAGCTCCTGCTCCGCCTTGTGACGCAGCGAATCCAGTTCGCTCTGCTCTATCCGACCGGCCCGTAGTGCGGCGAGGACATCGAGGAACGCACCCACCACGGCATCCTGCTTCTGCGGCAGCGCGTCGGCGTACCCGATGATCGTCGCCTGGTCGTGGGTGCCCTTGGTGCTGTAAGCGGCGTCGACCGTGTACGAGTAGCCGCCCTCCTGGCGCAGGCTGCGGAACAGTGCCCGCTCGAGCACGCCCGCGTAGAGCTGGGCGGCCGCGCAGCGGGGGACGATGGCGCTGACGGCGATGCCGCCGCTGCCTTCGTTGAAGTAGGCCGGCGTATGCGGCAGGAACGTCTCCGCGCCGGTGGGCACGGCCATCCGCCGGCCCTCCGGCAGCTTGAGGGACAGGCCTGCGGGCAGCTCGGTCCCGGTCAGCCACAGCACGGCGTTGCTCCGGTTGAAATGGGTGCTCGCCCAGGCGCGCACCTCGTCGGCGGTCAGCCGGGACAGGCCCCACTCCGGGTAGCTGAGCAGCCCCTGCCCCTGTGCGCCGTACCGCCAGGTGGCCATCGCGCTGACGGGGCCGCGCTGGCGCCCCGCCGCCTCGGTGCGCAGGATCGACTTCTCCGCGTCGAGCCGGGCCATGGGCAGATCGGCCAGAGCCTCGCAAACCCCGGCGAGATAGTCCACCACGTGTTCCGGCGTGCCGGAGACGGCGAAGTGGGTGATCCACTCTGCGGTGGCGCCGTTGTAGTGGTAGTCGGCCACGCCGTGCCGGTAGAGGGCAAGGTGCTCCACGAGGTGGGTGATACCCGTCGTGGCCAGGGTCTCGTCGGCGCGGCCCACCCGGAACATCAGCCCGGCCCGCATCGGTCCCGGTGCCGGCGACAGGAAGACCGGTACGCCGTCCAGCTCGGTTTCAATGATCATTTTCAGCCCTTTGCCAGTGCGCGGTCGCGGTGGATGACGAAGGTCTTGGCCGGATCGTCGGATATCCAGGTCCAGACCCTCAGCGAGCCGAACGGGCCCATCGCCCGGAAGAACAGCGCGGCGGAGGCGTAGTCGCCGGCCACGGAGAAGAGCATGGCGAACTTGCTCAACGCGGGCACCCAGCCGAGGGGCCGGCCGAACTCCGGGTGCAGCACGGAATGGCGTGCTGCTGCCATCAACTCGTCGGCGACGCCGGGCTCACGCAACACGGCGGCCTGCCTGCCGCCGTCAGCATCGATCATCCGCTCCACGTGGTAGGTCGCGACCGCCTCACTGTTGAGGCTTCCCGGTGGCGAGCTGCGCGAGCACTCCTGGGCGAACTCGTGCGCCTGCGGCCAGCTGCCGCTCCACTTGGGCAGCAGCTGCAGAAGGTACGTCTGCTCGGCGAGGGTGTTATGCGGAACGAGTTTCGCCGCGGCAGCGTACCGGCGCTGGGCTTCGGACTGCCCCAATTCCAAGCCGCGCGCGTTGAGTAACCGGAACACCCAGGCGAGGTGGTTGTCCGGCTCGCGGGCGACCAGCGCGAAGAGAGCCTGCTCCGACAGCACGAGGTGCTCGCGGAACGCCTTCCACTGCGCCGCCGTCACGTACTGCGCTCGCTGGCCGGTGCGGGCCCGCCAGGCCAGATGGGTGCGGAAGGACGCGGCGAACGCCAGGTCGAGCCCGGTGGCGGCATCTCCGAGCCCGAGCAGGTAGTTGCCGTAACTGTCGGTGATGAACGTATCGGCCATGTAGGCGAGCTCGTGCGGGTCGACGATCGCCGCAATCCGGGCGCGTAGTTCGGGGTGGTTTTCAGCCGTGCTCAATTCCACGAAAGGCGCCAGCTCCGGGGAAGCGCCCTGCCTGGTGAAGTCCGGTTCAGAGGGGGGTTTCGACGTCACCGGCGGATCATAGGGTAACTCCTTACAGCGCGAGGCCCCGTGAACGGCCAGTTCAGCCGGGACGCGGCGCCTTGATCGACGGCACTGCGGGCGTGCACGGGTGAACTACCGGGCGATGGTCAGGCTTCAGCATGCCTGAGCCGTGGGCTGCTGTTTCGCGTACCAGGCGAAGGTATTTCGGATATTTTGAGTGGATGGGCGCCCAGATGAGCCGCCGCCAACTCCTCGCCGCGGCAGGTCTGGCCGCGTCGGCCGCTCTCGCCGGATGCGGATCGGCGGGCGGCGGATCGTCGGCCTCGTCGTCGGCGCCGACGGCGGGCGAAAAGGCGCCGGTTCTGGACGAGGCAGCGCTGCGGCGCAAGGTGGCGAGCCTGCTCGTCGTCGGGTTTCGAGGGACGAGCGTCGCACCGGGTGACTGGATCGTGCGTGCGATCCGCGAGCAGGGCCTGGGCGGTGTGATCCTGTTCGATACCGACCAGCTCACCGGCGGGCCGCGCAACATCACGTCGCCGGCCCAGGTGACCAGCCTCGTCAAGTCCCTGCGTGACGCCGCGCCCGGCCCGCTGATCGTCTCCATCGACCAGGAGGGCGGTCAGATCTCGCGGCTCAACCCCGGCGACGGCTTCCCGGCGTCGCAGTCGCAGCAGCAGGTCGGGGCGGTGAACACGACGGCGAACACCGCGTCCTGGGCCCAGGGCATGGTCAGGAGCATGAAGTCCATCGGCGTGACGATGAACTTCGCGCCGGTCGTGGACCTGAACGTCAACCCGGCCAACCCCGCCATCGGCGAGCTCGGCCGGAGCTTCTCAGCGGATCCGAACGTCGTGGTCGCCAACGCGGCCGAGGAGATCAAGGTGCACCGGGCCGCCGGGATCAAGACGTCGATCAAGCATTTCCCCGGCTTCGGCAGCGCCACCGGCAACACCGACTTCGACGTGGTCGACGTGACGTCGACGTGGAAGCGGTCGGAGCTGGTGCCGTTCCAGCGCCTGATCGCCGACGGGAACACCGACTCGGTGCTGGTCGCCCATCTGCTCAACCGCCAGCTCGATCCGAGCCGGCCGATGTCGCTGTCGCCCAAGGTGGTCACGGAGCTGCTGCGCGGCGAGCTCGGGTGGGCCGGACCGGTCGTCAGCGACGACATGCAGGCGGCCGGAATCACCGGCAGATATGGTGACGCCGAGGCGTTCACGCTCGCCGTGCAGGCGGGCGTGGACCTGCTGGTCTACGCCAACCAGCAGGTCTACGACCCGGACATCGTGCGGAAGACCCTGGACACCGCAGTCAAACAGGTCAAAGCCGGTCAACTGACGATGGCGCAGATCGACGCGGCCGTGAAGCGGGTCGACACGCTCCGACCGTGAGCAGCTCAGGTGGAGCCGAGGAACGTCGCCCAACCCCCGGTCGGCTTGTGCCCGACCGGCAGCGTGCGGAGCTTGGCGAGGACCGCGGGGTCCTGCGCGTCGAGCCACTCGACCAACTGCCGGAATGAGACGAAGCGCACCGAGTCGTGCTGAGCCATCTGCCGGACCGCATCGGTGATCGCGTCCATGTAGATGCCGCCGTTCCACCGCTCGAAGTGGTTGCCGATGATCAGCGGTGCCCGGTTGGCGGTGTAGGCGCGCTGGAAACCGGCGAGGTACGCGTCACGGGCCTGCTTGTACCAGGTCGGCCGTCGGCTGGCGTCGCCGTTGGGGGTACGCGACTGGTTGAACATCATGTTGTAGTCCATCGCGAGGACCTCGAAGCTGTGCCCCGGAAACGGGATCTGCTGCATCGGCAGGTTCCACAGTCCGTTGCGGAACCTCGACGGCCAGGTCTGGATCCCGGTCCCCGAGCTGTCGTATCGCCACTGCTGGACCCGTTTCGCCTTCAGCAGGTTAGCCCGGCCCTCGAGGCATGGCGTACGCCCGCCGATCAGCTCTTTCGCGTAATCGAACGGCAGCGGCGGCAGGTCGGTGAACCCGGTGTTAGTCCGCCACTGTGACACCATGGCGATCGCCTGGTCGATCTCGCTGTCCCAGTCGGCGGGCGACCAGTCCGACACCCCGCCGGGACCGCAGAAGTGGCCGTTGAAGTGGGTCCCGATCTCGTGGCCCTCGTGCCAGGCGATGCCGACCTGCTCGATGGCGTCATGCACCGACCGGTCCGACAGGAACCCGAGCGATGACGCGCCGACCGGGTGGCGCGGCGGCCGGTAGAAGCTCCGATTCCGTTCGGGGAGCGTGTAGATCCCGGACAGGAAGAACGTCATCGCGCCGCCCAGCTCCTGCGCCAGGCCGCGGAAGCGGGTGAACAGCTGGGCTGACCCGGCGCCATCCCAGGACAGGACCACGAACTGCGGCGGCTCCTCGCCCGGCCCGAGGCGCTGCGGGCGCGGCTGGTGCGGTTGAGGGCCGGTGTCCTGGGTGCTGCCGTCGCCGATCAGCCGCCCCGTCGGCGAAGGGACCGGTGCCGGACCCGCCGGCGAGGTGACGACCGACGATGCGCTCGCGGACGGTCGGGTCGTCGGCGACTCCGGCACGCACCCGGCCAGCGCGGCGGCCGTCACCCCCATCGCCGCTCCCAGAACGGCCCTTCTGCTGATCACCATCGCGGCCCCCGCCATCCATCGAGCTTCATCCAAGCTAGGCGTTTCACACCCGCGGAGCAATCACGACCCGCGGAGAAGCCGGCGGCGAGGGCGGTCGAGAAGATCAAGATCAGGCGGTCCCGATGGGTACGCGCACCGGCGCGAACGCGATCAGGATGCCCAGCCCCGTCACCGTGATCAGGTCCAATGTGAACACCGGAAGCACCACGCTGACGAGGATCAGGACCGGGCTCCACCACGGCAGCCGTCCGGCCCTCGTCAGCAGTGCCGCGAGCGCGACCAGCCCGAGGAAGAAGAGCTGCGGACCGATCTGGTAGACGACGGGCTCGACTCCGGGGATCGACGTGAAGCTGCGCGACAGCCGACGCATCTCGGCCTTGTCCTCGGCCATCAGCGCCTCGACGATGTCGGCGCCGAACTGGACCATCGAGGCGGCGAGCCCGAACAGGGTGGCCGCGACGACCGTGGTGCGCAGCCGTCCCGGACGGGTCCAGCGGGACAGCCGCAGGATCACCGGTACGAACGCCACCATGCCGACCAGGGCCACCAGGTGGGCGAGCTGCCAGTCCAGGCCGGGGCCGTAACGGCCGTCCGCCATGCCGATCAGCCGGATCGCGCCGTACCCGGCGATGCAGAGTGGGGCGGCGATGAGCAACGGGCCGAGCGAGCGCGAGGGCGCGGGAGAGGTCATGCCTGATCCTGGCTGTGACCTGTGAGCGCGCGCGTCCGGGCAATTCCAGGAGCCGACCCTGACCCGCCACCCTTAAGTGCCGTCCGTCAGGATGAGGGATGGATGAACCGTCGGCGCCGCGGCTCGATTCCGTGCGTGAACTCGAGCGCGGAATGATCATATGGCAGCGCAGGAAGTGGCCGCCGGACTTCCACAACGGCCACTACGCGGCACTCGCCGAGATGTGTTCCCGGTCGATGTTCACTCCGTCGTGATGGGAGGAGATCTATCCGAAGCTCAGGAGATGGAAAGCCACCCGTCCGTTCCCTCGCGCGCTCCTGACACAGCGGTTCAACGAACATGCGTCGTCGGTGGGAGCCATGTGGAATTCTGCCTGCCGGCCCATTGTCGACCGCGACTGTGCGTTGGAGCGAGGTCGAACCATTCGTCCGGGCGGTCGCGCTGATCAAACCGACGAGGTCTCCTGTCTTCGCCTCGAAATTCTGCCACTTCCTGCTGCCGGCTGTGTTCCCGGTTGTCGATCGCGCGGTATTGGGCAATTGGTCTCGGATGCCGTACTCGGAGTACTTCGACAGCGTCCGGCAGGAGTGGTTGGCCGTCGACGCGGAGAACCGCCGAGCTCTTACCACGACGATGAGGCGGCGTATCGAAGCAGCGGGTCGTTCGATGATTCCGCTGTACCCGATGGCCATCAAGATCACGGAGCTGCGGCGAATCGGGCGGGCGTCGATCAGCACAATGGCAACGGGAACGGTGGGCCGCTCCTCTGAGAGTTGAGGGGCGGCCCACCGTCGTTCAGGGGAGTGTTACGGCGTGGTGCAGGTGTAGCCCGACGGCACGCTGGTGTCGCCGGACGGGCGAGAGGCCTGGAATCCGAAGGAGGTCGACGCCCCCGGTGCCAGGGTGCCGTTCCAGGAGATGCTCTTCGCGGTCACGATCTGACCGCTGACCGTGAAGGTCGCGTTCCACGATCCGGTGAGCGTGTGGCCCGCCGGAAGGGTGAAGGTCACGGTCCAGCTCGTGATGGTCGAGGTGCCGGTGTTGGTGACGGTCAGCGGCTGGATGACGTAGCCGTTGTTCCACGTGCTCTGCACGGTGCCCGTCGCCGAGCAGCCGCCGCCACCGCCACCGCTGGTGGTGGTCACGGTGACGGCGCTGGAGGCCGTGGAGACGTTGCCTGCCGCGTCCTTCGCCTGGACCTGGTAGCGGTAGGACGTGGAGGCGGACAGGCCGGTGTTGGTGAACGACGTGGTCGTGGACGAGCCGACGACGGCGAAGGTGCCGCCGCTGGTGCCCGGTGCGCGCAGGATGTCGTATCCGGTGACTCCGACATTGTCCGTGGACGCCGTCCAGGTCAGGGTCGTGCTGCTGCTCGTCGTGCCCGACGCGGCCAGGCCGGACGGGGTGCTCGGCGGGGTGGTGTCCCCGGTGCCGGCCGAGGTGGTGACGGTGACGGCGCTGGAGGTCGCGGAGAGGTTTCCGGCGGCGTCCTTGGCGCGGACCTGGTAGCGGTATGACGTGGAAGGGGACAGGCCGGTGTTGGTGAACGACGTGGTCGTGGACGAGCCGACGACGGCGAAGGTGCCGCCGCTGGTGCCCGGTGCGCGCAGGATGTCGTATCCGGTGACCCCGACGTTGTCGGTCGACGCGCTCCAGCTCAGTGTGGCGCTGCTGGAGGTGACACCCGAGGCGGTGGGAGTGCCGGGGGTGCTCGGGGGAGTGGTGTCGGCCGGTGCGCCGCCGAAGGCGTCCAGCACCGCCGTGTACGCCGACTTCGGCGAGTAGTTGGTGTCGTAGATCAAACCCTGGCCCTGGCCGGGGAAGGTGTCCGGGATCCAGGAGTACTTGTCGGTGAAGCCCCAGATCGTGACGCCGGTGCAGGCGGTGACGGCGAGGCAGGCCTTGACGACGTTGCCGTAGTAGGTGTTCTGCGCGGCGATCTCGTTGGAGTCGGCGGGGAGTTCGATGCGCACGTCGAGCTCGGTGATGCGCACCGTGACGCCGAGGTCGGCGAAGCGCTGGAGGTTCTGCTGCATCTGGCTCGGGAAGCCGTACTGCACGGCGAGGTGGGTCTGGAAGCCGACGCAGTCGATCGGGACGCCCTGGCTCTTCAGCGAGGAGACGAGGTTGTACATCGCGGTGCTCTTGGCGTTGATGCCTTCGACGTTGTAGTCGTTGATGCAGAGCTTGGCGTCGGGGTCGGCGGCGCGGGCGTAGCGGAACGCGTCGGCGACGAAGCTCTGGCCGAGCGTGTTGTACCAGAAGCTGGTGCGCATGCCGCCGTTCTCGTCGAAGACCTCGTTGACCACATCCCACGACTGCACGACCGGGTTGTTGGCCCAGTGGCCGACCACGTTGGAGATGTGGTCCTGCATCGCTGCGCGCATCGCGGTCGCGCTCAGGCCCTGCACCCAGCCGGGGGTCTGGCTGTGCCAGACGAGGGTGTGCCCGTGCACGACCTGGTTGTTCGCCGCGGCGGAGGCGACGATCGCGTCGCCGTTGGCGTAGGTGAAGGCGTTGTCGACGTTCTCGGTCCCGTCCCATTTCATCGCGTTCTCCGCCGTGACCTGGCTGAACTCGGTCGTGGCGATGCTGCGGTAGGCGGCCTCGTTGGCGAGCGGGCTGTTTGCCGCGGCGTAGCCGATGAACCGGCTCTTGGCTGCTGCGGCGGCGCGCAGCGGTCCGGCGGCTGCGGCGGGCTCGGCCGTGAGCAGGATCGGCGTGGCGAATGCGGCGATGGTGGCGAGGACGGCGATCGGGGTGGTGAAGCGGCGCGACCTTCGTGGTCCCGAGGGGACCTGGGCGTGGAGGTCGGTCATGGTTCCTCCCTTGAGGATGCGGAGCGGGCGGGCGGCCGATGCGGCGTTTCGTTCCGGGCGGAAGAAGGTCGTCGCAGGCTCGTCAAGCTTCCTGTGGAAGCGCTCCCAAGTATTCGACCGGAGCCTCGTGTCGTCAATGGATTCCAGAAATTATCGGGGAACTTCCGGAAGTAAGGAGGGCGTCAGGGCATCTCCATCGTCTCGGCCCGGGCTATCTCGGCGAGCCCGGCCTCCACGTAGTGCCGGGCGCCGAGTCGCGAGCCGGTGACCAGGTGCGCGACGAGCAGCGGGGCGTGCGCGGCGACCTGGGCGGCGCTCAGGACCGTGCGCTCCTCGTCGGGCTCGTGGATGTCGAGGGCGTTGGCTAGCAGCACGATGAGCACGTGCGGGTCGAGCTCGGGCCGCCACGGCAGCGCGCCCCGGACGCAGTCGGCGAGCATCGCGCGGATGTCGTCGCCGTCGAGCCCGTCGGGGTGGCGGCGCTCCAGCAGCGTCCGGATGACGTGGCCGAGCACGATGCCGACCTTCTCCCGGTCGAGCCCGGCGAGCTGGGTCGCGGCGGTGTCGAAGGCGTCGGCGTCGGCGGCCTGCGCGGCGGTGATCGCCTCGGTGGCGGCGTCGGCGATGGCTCGGGCGGTGGCGGGCAGCTTCAGCATGGCTCCGTCACCTCGGTGATGCCGAACATCCGGGCCGAGGCGTCCTCCTGGGCCAGTCGGCGCAGCGCGGCGAGCAGCTGGTCGCCGACGACGGTGCCGATGACGACGCCGTAGACGAGCCCGGCCGGATCCTCCAGCCGTTTGCGGACCAGCTTCATGTCGACCTGGGCCACGCGTTCGGCGGTGTCGGCGTAGTCGTCGATGTTCTCCAGGGGTTCGGTGACGCCGAGCTGCCGCAGGGCGGCGATCACCTCGGCCGCCGCGAGCTTGGTCGGCCCGTCGGGGCTCAGCCGCCAGCCTCGGCGCTCGGCCAGGGACTCGATCTCCTTGAGCGCGGCGGCGAGCTGCTCGTCGTCGGCGGGGCCGCGCTGGTCCAGGCCCATCAGGGCGTGGCCGAGCACGTTGTGCAGGTTGGGTTCGGGCTCGTCCATGTGCTCCAGGACACGGCGGATCGCGGCGATCGGCAGCCGGCCGACCTCGATGAGCGCGCGCACCAGTTTCAGGCGCCGCACGTGCTCCTCGCCGTACTGCGCCTGGTTGGCGCTGCGCAGCTCCCCCGGGGGCAGCAGGCCCTCGCGCAGGTAGTACTTGATCGTCGGGACCGGCACGTCGGCTTGCCGACTCAGCTCAGCGATGCGCATGTTTCTCCCTTGCGTTGTGCGGCCCCTTGATGGATAGTACGCCTATCCGATACCGGAGAGTGCCGCTATCCATTCTGGGGGACCCAGTGCTTCGCCTCGTCCGCATCCATCCACCGCTCATCGTGACCGCCCTGATCATGGCAGCGCTCGCCCTGGTCAGCACCGTGGGACTCATCGCTGATGACCGAATCCTCCTCGGTGCGCCGATCTGGCTCAAGCCGTTGAAGTTCGCCATCTCCCTCGCCATCTACTCCGTCACCTTCGCATGGCTGATCTCGCTGATCGACCGGGCACCGCGTCTGCGCTGGTGGCTCGGCACGGTCATCGCGTCGTCGTCGCTGATCGAGATGGCCGTCATCGTCGGCCAGGTCGTGCGTGGACGCCGCAGTCACTTCAACTACGACACCGCCCTCGACGCCACGCTCTTCTCGGTGATGGGCGCGACGATCGTCGTGCTCTGGCTCGCCACCGCCGCCGTCGCGATCCTCCTGTGGCGCCGCCGCCTCGACGACCGCGCCACCACGCTCGCCGTGCGGTTCGGGCTGGTCATCGCACTCGCCGGGCTCGGCGTCGGCTTCCTCATGACGAGCCCCACCGCCGACCAGATCGACGGCATGGCGACCGCGCCGCCCACGACGATCGGCGCCCATGCGGTCGGCGTCGAGGACGGGGGTCCCGGCCTGCCGCTGCTCGGCTGGAGCACCGTCGGGGGCGACCTGCGGATCGGCCACTTCATCGGCATGCACGCCCTGCAGGCGTTGCCGCTGCTCGGCCTCGCGCTGGCCCTGCTCGCCCGCCGGTTCCGCCGCCTGCAGGACCCGGTGGTCCGGGCCCGCCTCATCGTCGCCGCATCAGTGGGGTACGCCGGTGTCACGCTGCTTGTCACCTGGCAGGCGCTGCGCGGGCAGTCTTTGATTCATCCTGACGCCCAGACCTGGGCAGCCGCCGGGGTGCTCGCGGCGGTGACCGTCCTCGCGGCGGCCGCAGCATGGCGCCCCGCCGCCGTCACCCTGTCCGATCGTGAGGTCACCGCATGAACTTCGAGGTCGTCTTCCCCGTCGCGGCGCCGTTCTGGCTGCTGATGATCCTGGCGCCGGGCTGGTCGGTGACGAGGCGCATCGCCGGCTCGCCGCTGATGGTCGTGCCGTCGCTGATCGTCTACTTCATCGCCGTCGCGCCGGTCCTCGCCGACCTGGCGCCGGAGATGGTCAACCCGACGCTCCCGGGCGTCCTGGCCCTGCTCAGCACGAAGGCCGGGACGATCGCGGTCTGGGCGCACCTGATCGCCTTCGACCTCTTCGTCGGCCGCTGGATCTATCTGGACAGCCGCGAGCGGGCACTGCACCCGCTCCTGATGGCCCCCATCCTGATCCTGACCATCCTGCTCTCCCCGTTCGGTCTGGCCCTCTACCTGATCCTCCGCTCCCTCCCGCTCGGCCGCACCCCCCAAACCCCCTGAATTTTAATGCTGGACACGCCGGGAATCCTGCAACAGAAGTCAGGATCAACTCGGTGAGCGGGGCGCCCGATCGCGCCCCGCTCACCGGACGGGCTACGGGCCGATGAGGGTCAGCGACCGGTCCGTGGCGAGCGCCACCACCTGGTCGGAGGTGAACATCGTCGGCTGGTCGCCGGGCTGGAACCTCGTCGGGTCCGTCGCGTTCTCCAGCACCGGGCTGACGGTGACCGCCACGACGATCCCGTCCGGCCGGTACGCCGTCACCGAGTAGGTCCGCAGCAGCACGTCAGCCCACTCCCCGGTGCCGAACGGGCTGGAGACGTCGTTGATCACGAGGATGTTGCCGGCCAGGTCCACCATCCGGCCGCAGCGGTTCGTCACGATCCCCTTGGCCCGCATGTCGTCGGCCTGGGCCCGGCTCGGGCAGGGCGCGAGCGTGGGGGCGGAGTCGAAGGTGCCGACCGTGAGTTCGAGGTGGGCGGTGAAGTCGCCGTTGCGGATCTGCACCGGCGCCGCGTAGGTCAGGGTTCCGGCCCCGCCCGGCTTGGGGAAGAAGGTGGGGGTACGCCCGCCGAGGGGCTCGCCGCTGGTGTTGTTGAGGCTGCTCGTCAGCACCGCCACGGGCGGAAGCTGCCCGCGCAGGGCGACGACGAGCGCGTTGTTGAGCCGGGGCACGAGTGTCGAGCACGCCTCGATCCGCCCGGCGGTCACCGGCGCCCGATCGGAACTGGGCCGCAGTCCGCAGATGGCGGCGACATCCACCCCGCGCGGGCTCTCCACGACGACCGGGCTGGACGCGGGGGGCAGCGGGGGAGGGATGGTCTGCGTACCCAACGGAGATGTTGAAGCGCACGCGGTGAGTGCGGCGGCGACGGCCAGCACCAGCGCGAAGGCCGCGGTGGCGCCGACCCGGCCGGATGGCGGCTGAATGTTGTCCATAGTGGAGATTCCCGTTCGCTGGTCCTCGGCATCGGTGGCGGCGGGATCCGGCACCACGTGTGATTCAAACCCCGTCGCCGCCGTCGGAGCTTCTCGGCGATTGCCCGGACTTGACGGCTCGCCGTCCGGGCTCTATGTTTAACGAGTCCGTTAATTAACACGGAGGCTTAATACGGTGGCAACCGACCGGCTCAGCATCATCTTCTCGGCGCTCGCCGACCCGACGCGACGGGCGATCCTCGCCCGCCTCGCCGAGGGCGACGCGACCGTCCTGGAGCTCGCCGAACCGTTCGCGATCAGCCTCCCGGCGATCTCCCGGCACCTGAAGGTCCTCGAGCACGCTGGGCTGATCACCCGCAGCCGGTCGGCCCAATGGCGATCCAGCAGCTTGCAGGCAGCTCCGCTGCAGGAGGCGACCGCCTGGATGGAGCGCTACCGGCAGTTCTGGGACGCCAACTTCGACCGCCTCGATGCGCACCTCAAGCGCATCCAGGCACAGCAGACCGAAAGGGAATCATCATGAACACCAGCGACACCGAGCTCGTCATGTCCCGCGTCTTCGACGCACCCCGCGAGCTCGTCTATCGCGCCTTCACCGATCCCGACCAGCTCGCCGCCTGGTTCGGCCCGGCCGGCTTCTCGGTGCCCCGCGACACCGTCTCGATCGACGCCCGCGTCGGCGGCCACCAGCGGTTCACCATGGTCAGCGAGACCGACCCGACCATGGTCTCACCGGTCAACGCGACCTTCACCGAGGTGATCGAGAACGAGCTGCTCGTCGGCAAGGAGGAGTTCGTCGGCGGCGAGATCCACATGCGGCTGGAGTTCCACGACGAAGGCGGCAAGACCCGGCTCGTGGTGCGCCAGGGCCCGTTCACCCCGGAGTTCCTGGAGATGAGCCGCGAGGGCTGGAACAGCTCCTTCACCAAGCTCGACACCCTGCTCGCCGCCTGATCCCGGCTCGTCCCGCCCCCGCACACCTCTCGTGCGGGGGCATAACCATGAGATCAGTCGGTCAGGGTGATGATATTGAGGCCGTCGAGCAGTGCGACGGCGTAGCGCTGCACGTCACGCGTCACCACGTAGGCGTCGGCCGTCATCGCGAGCAGCACCACCGCGGCGGTCTCGGCGTTACCGAGCTGCCCGGCGACGCTGACCCAGTCCGAGGTGTCGATCGCCTCGGTCTCGGTGGCGAAGAGCGGATGCCGCATCAGCACGCCGATCATGTCGGCATCGGCGGCCTGGGCGGCGGCGGTCGCCAGCGAGATGTCGGGCACACCGAAGCCCACGACCAGCGAGGAGTCGGCGAGCCGGGCGGTCTCGTCCGCCAGCTCGGCCAGCAGTTCGCCGACGAGGCCGGTTGATTCGGTATAGGCGGAGACGGCCGAGGCGTCCAGAACGACCCGCAGGATCACAGGCCGAGCCTCGACCGCAGCTCGACGTAGGCCTGCGGGTCATGGCTGTCGTCGGCGGTGGCGAGTGCTCGCTTGGCCCAGGCCCTGCCCTCGGGGGTGGAGTGGAAACCGTGGTCGGCCTGGTGGGCGTGCGCCCGATCGCGGGTGAGGCGGGCGGCGACGGCGGAGGCGACGTAGGCCGAGACGTTGATCTGCTCATCGAGCTGGGCAGCGATGTCGTCCGGCACGGTGACCGTTATGCGGCGGCTCATACTCAACAAGCTAACGCGCGCATATCCTATTGTCAATGGCTGGCGGTGCCGTGTGACTCACTCCCATGGCTGATCCAGTGGTTGCTCGTCACGATGTGCGTGCGCTCCTTCAGAGCCAGCATGACCAGCCACGCGTCGTGAGCGTCGTGCCGGGCACCGTCGATCAGCCCTAGGAACCGGCCGAGCTCCTCCCAGTCCGCCACGGGGCTGATCTGCACGACGCTGTCGCGCCGCAACAGCAGTTCGACGAGGGCGCGATTAATGTCCAGCGACCCGGACGATTTCCCGCCCACGGCCTGTCCGCCACCACGGTCCGCGCACGGCACCGGTAAACTCGGGTCCAGCGATCGGCGACTGGCGCGAGGTGGAGCACCACCGGGGAGCCGACGCACATTCCACACACCTCCGGTCGCCGTCCGCCTGGGCACCGGGCTCCCTGATCGACCACGGATGGAGCCCGCCCACATGACCGCACGCCTGCTGCCCGGAGCACCCGTCGCCGAAGCCGTCTTCGCCGACATCACCCTGCGGGTCAAGACGCTCAGCGCCACCGGTGTCACCCCCAGCCTCGCCACCATCCTCGTCGGCGAGGACTCCGCCAGCGCCGGCTACATCCGGATGAAGCAGGCCAAGGCCGCCGAGCTCGGCTTCGCCTCCCCGCACATCCACCTCGCCGGTGACGCCACCCACGCCGACCTCGTCGCAGCCATCCGCGACTTCAACAGCGACCGCAGCGTGCACGCGATCCTCATCCAGCACCCGGTGCCCGACCACATCGACTACGCCGAGGCGCTGCTCGAGGTCGACCCGGACAAGGACGTCGACGGGCTGCACCCGCTCAATCTCGGTCGGCTCGCCGCCGGCATGCCGGGTCCGGTCCCGTGTACGCCGGCCGGCATCGAAGCATTGCTGGCGTTCCACGAGATCCCGGTCGCCGGGCGCGATGTCGTGGTGCTCGGCCGGGGCACGACCCTCGGGCGGCCGCTGTCGCTGCTGCTGAGCCAGAAGCGCCCGACCGCCGACGCCGCCGTGACGGTGATCCACTCCGGGGTGCCGGGGTGGGAGCGGCACACGCAGCGGGCGGACATCGTGGTGGCGGCGGTGGGCGTACCCGGCATCCTGCGGCCGGAGCACCTGCGGCCCGGCGCCGTCGCGATCGGCGGCGGAGTCCGCTATGAGGGCAAGCGGCTCCTGCCGGACCTGGACGAGTCGTGCGCCGAGGTCGCGAGCGCGATCACCCCGCGGGTCGGCGGTGTCGGCCCGACCACGGTGGCGATGCTGTTCCGCAACGCCATCGAGCTCGCCGAGCGCGCCACCCGCGCGTAGCCCCCGGTCACGTTTTGCAGCAAAGCGTGGCCTCGCGAGGCGAGATGGCCACGCTTTGCTGCAAAACGTGACACGGGTCAGGCGATGGAGCTCGCACTCACCGTGAAACCGGTGGTGACGGGGGCGCCGGCGTTGGTGAAGCAGTTGACGTCGCGGACGATGAGCTGCGGTGGAGCCCCGCCGGCGTTGAGCCACGGCACGTTCATCCCGCAGAAGTCGGGACTCGGGCCGTAGGCGCTGACCTGCACGGTGTTCTGCGGTACGCCGATCGCGGGGAAGGTGACGATGAAGAGACCGCCTCCGCCGCCGACGGTGTTGGCGCCGAACGCCAGCAGCCCGTTGTTGTAGTTGGTCGTCGGCGGTCCGACGCCCGGCTGGAAGAGCACGTAGCCGAAGCGGAAGGGCGGGCTGGACGCGCCGTAGAGCGACACCTTGTGCTGGTAGGTCACGGTGAAGGCGGTGTTGACGGGTGCACCGGCGGCGTTGAAGCACCGGACGGTGACATCCTGACCGAGCGCCGTCGACGACCAGCCGCCCACCTTGCAGCGGGCGGCGGCGCTGGCGAGGACCGAGGTCACCTGGACGCTGCCGTCGAGCGGGCCGCCGGTGACGATGCCCGGGAAGCGGACGAGGTAGACCCCGACCGGGCCGGGGAAGACCGTGTTGATCCCGGCGGCGGAGTTGTACTGGTTGACCACCGCACCTGCGGCGGTGCTGTAGACGTAGCCGTACGGGCCGGCCGCGGGGCCGCCGGACGAGCTGTAGAAGACGGCGCTGAAGCTGGTCTGCGCGAGGGCGCCGCCGGGCGCGCGGCAGCTCACGTTTGCGATCTCGTCGGCGCCGACGACACCCCATGAGTCGACCTGGCACCAGCGCGGTGCGGTGTTGATCGCGGTCACGTGGACCACGCCGCCGGGGGCTGCCTGACCGGGGAAGGTAACGCGGTAGCGGCCGAGTGCGGGCTGGACGACCGTGGTGGCGGGCGGCCAGGTGCCGAAGGGGACGACGGCGGGGCCGGCCTGATTCCACAGCACCCAGCCCTTGCGGTCGGGGACGGCGGCCTGGGCGGGTCCGGCATTTGTCGTGATCATCGTGGCGAGAAGGGCGAGGCCGGCCAGAACGGCGGCGAACAGGCGTTTTCTGCTCATCGGCGGGGGATCCTCTCTCTGCGGGTGACCCACGCTGATTGAAGCATGCAGAAGTGTTGATCAATGTGCCGTTTCCGCCCTCGGCGAACTCCGCAGAAAATCAGCGGCGAAGTGAGTGATCGCTCACTAGAGTCGCCCGCATGGTGACGAGCATGGGCGAGCGGCGGCGACGCGTACCGTCGATGGCACCCGACGACCGCCGCGCGGCGCTGATCGCGGCGACCCTGCCGCTGCTGCGCGAGCACGGGCTGGAGGTGAGCACGCGGCAGATCGCCGAGGCCGCGGGCGTCGCCGAAGGCACGATCTTCCGGGTCTTCCCGGACAAGCAGGCGCTCATCTGCGCGGCGCTCGGCAGCGCCTTCGACCCGATGCCCTCCGTCGCGGCCCTGCGCGGCATGGATCTCAGCCTCGACCTGCGCCAGCGGCTCACGCTCGCGGCCGAGATCCTGACCGAGCGGGTCTCGGAGAACGGGCGGCTCGTCGGCGCGCTGCGGGCGGCCGGACCGATGCCCGGCCTGCCACCGGGCCCGCCGTCGTTCCTGCGCGACTCGTTCGTCGCGACCATCGCGGCGCTCACCTTCATCATCGAGCCCGACCGGCACCAGCTGCGACGCAGTCCCGACTTCGCGGCGAAGCTCTTCTTCACCCTGATCCTCACCTCCCAGCGCGGCGGATTCCACGACTCCGAGCTGCTCGACAGCGACGAGATCGTCACCGCGCTGCTGGACGGGCTGCTCGCCCGCCCTGCCTCCACCTATCCGGCCGATTCCGCGAAAGAGACCGCATGCTGATCCGTCTCCTGCGCACCCACCTCAAGCCCTATCCGACCCAGATCTCGCTGGTGGTGCTGCTCCAACTCATCTCCACAATCGCCACGCTCTACTTACCCACGCTCAACGCCGACATCATCGACGGCGGCGTGGTGACGGGCGACACCGGCTACATCATGAAGATCGGCGGCGTCATGCTCGCCGTCACGCTGGTGCAGGTCGTCTGCTCCGTGATCGCCGTCTACTTCGGCGCCCGGGTCGCGATGGCCCTCGGCCGGGACGTGCGCGCCGCGATCTTCGGCCAGGTGCAGCGCTTCTCCGCCCAGGAGGTCGGCATCTTCGGCGCGCCGTCGCTGATCACCCGGACCACCAACGACGTGCAGCAGGTCCAGATGCTGACGCTGATGACCTTCACCCTGATGGTCGCCGCGCCGATCATGATGGTCGGCGGCATCGTCATGGCCCTGCGGCAGGACGTGCCGCTCTCGGCCCTGCTGCTGCTGATCGTGCCCGTGCTGATCGGGATCGTCGCCCTGATCATCATCCGGATGCGGCCGAACTTCCGGGTCATGCAGGAGCGCATGGACCAGATCAACCGCGTGATGCGCGAGCAGATCACCGGCATCCGGGTCATCCGCGCATTCGTCCGCGACGATCACGAACGCGCCCGGTACGCAGGTGCCAGCACCGAGCTGATGGACGTGTCCGTCCGGGTCGGGCGCCTGATGGCGATCATGTTCCCTGCGGTCATGATGGTCATCAACGTCTCCAGCGTGGCGGTGCTGTGGTTCGGCGCCGGCCGCATCGACAGTGGCGGCATGCAGATCGGCGCGCTGACGGCGTTCCTGAGCTACCTGATGCAGATCCTGATGGCCGTCATGATGGCGACCTTCATGTTCGTCATGATCCCCCGCGCGGAGGTGAGCGCGGAGCGCATCGAGGAGGTCCTCGACACCGAGCCCAGCGTCAAGATCGCCGACAACCCGGTCACCGCGCTCGGCAGCCGCGGCCACCTGGAGCTGCGCGACGTCGACTTCCGCTACCCGGGTGCCGAGGACCCCGTCGTGCACGGCGTCGACCTCGTCGCCCGGCCGGGTGAGACGACCGCGATCATCGGCAGCACCGGCAGCGGCAAGACCACGCTGCTCAACCTGGTGCCCCGGCTCTTCGACGCGACCGGGGGAGAGGTGCTCGTCGACGGGGTCAACGTCCGCGACCTGCACCCCGAGACCCTCTCGGACGCGGTCGGGTTCGTGCCGCAGAAGCCCTACCTCTTCAGCGGCACCGTCGCCTCCAACCTGCGCTACGGCAAGCCCGACGCGACCGACGAGGAGCTCTGGCAGGCGCTGGAGACCGCGCAGGCCCGCGACTTCGTCGAGCAGATGCCCGAGGGCCTCGACGCGCCGATCTCGCAGGGCGGAACGAACGTCTCCGGCGGCCAGCGCCAGCGGCTCGCCATCGCCCGCGTCCTGGTCCGCAAGCCCGGGATCTACCTCTTCGACGACTCGTTCTCGGCCCTGGACTACACCACCGACGCCAACCTGCGCCGGGCCCTGGCCCGGGAGACCGCGGACGCGGCAGTCGTCATCGTCGCGCAGCGGGTCAGCACGATCCGCGACGCCGACCGCATCATCGTCCTCGACGAGGGCCGGGTCGTCGGCGACGGCCGCCACGCCGATCTCATGGACGGCAACGAGACCTATCGGGAGATCGTGCTCTCCCAGCTCACCGAGCAGGAGGCGATGTGACCACCCCCGCGCGCAAGGAACCACCGTCCAACAACTTCGGGCCCGCCCGGATGATGATGGGCCCGCCGGTCCAGAAGCCGCTCAACTTCGGCTCCTCCTTCCGGCGGCTGCTCGCGCTGCTCCGCCCGCAGCGGCTCGCGCTCGCGGCGGTCATCGCCTTCGGCGTCTGCAGCGTCGCGCTCTCGGTGATCGCGCCGAAGATCCTCGGCAACGCCACCAACGTCATCTTCGAGGGCGTCGTCGGCAGGAACATCCCCGCCGGAGCGACCCAGCAGCAGGCGATCGACGCCCTGCGGGCCAGCGGCGACAACACCCAGGCCGACATGCTCGCGAGCATGAAGGTCACCCCCGGCCAGGGCATCGACTTCGACCGGCTCGGCCAGATCCTGCTGTGGGTCCTGGTGATCTACGTCTTCGCGTCGATCTTCATGTGGCTGCAGGGCAGGCTCGCCACCCGGATCGTCCAGCGCGGCGTCTTCGAGCTCCGCGAGCAGGTCGAGGCGAAGCTCGGGCGGCTGCCGCTGAGCTACTTCGACGGCCAGCCCCGCGGTGAGGTGCTCAGCAAGGCCACCAACGACACCGACAACATCGCCCAGACGCTGCAGCAGACGATGAGCCAGCTCATCGCGTCCGTGCTCACCGTCGTCGGCGTACTCGCGATGATGTTCTGGATCTCGCCCCTGCTCGCGCTCGTGGCGCTGGTGACCGTGCCGCTGTCGATCTGGGTGACGATGCGGATCGGCAAGCGCTCGCAGCCGCAGTTCGTCAAGCAGTGGGCCACCACCGGCAAGCTCAACGGGCACATCGAGGAGATGTATACCGGTCACTCGCTGGTCAAGGTCTTCGGCCGGCAGGACGAGTCGGCGGCGACCTTCGCCGAGCACAACGAGGCGCTCTACGCCTCCAGCTTCAAGGCGCAGTTCATCTCCGGGCTGATCCAGCCGGCGATGTTCTTCATCGGCAACATCAACTATGTGCTGGTCGCGGTCATCGGCGGGTTGCGGGTCGCCTCCGGCACCCTGTCCCTCGGCGACGTGCAGGCGTTCATCCAGTATTCGCGCCAGTTCAGCCAGCCGCTCACCCAGATCGCCAGCATGGCGAACCTGCTGCAGTCCGGCGTCGCCTCGGCCGAGCGGGTCTTCGCCCTGCTCGACGCACCCGAGCAGTCGGCCGAGCCGCAGGCACCGCAGCGCCCCGAGCGGGTGCTCGGCCGGGTCGCCTTCGAGGGCGTCTCCTTCCGCTACACCGAGGACAAGCCGCTCATCGAGAACCTGTCCCTCGCGGTCGAGCCCGGCCACACCGTCGCCATCGTCGGACCGACCGGTGCGGGCAAGACGACGCTGGTCAACCTGCTGATGCGGTTCTACGACGTGACCGGTGGACGGATCACCCTGGACGGGGTGGACATCGCCGAGATGTCCCGCGAGGAGCTGCGCTCCAACATCGGCATGGTGCTGCAGGACACCTGGCTCTTCGGCGGGTCGATCGCGGACAACATCGCCTACGGCGCGTCGGACGCCACCCGCAAGGAGATCATCGCCGCCGCGCAGGCGACGCACGCCGACCGCTTCGTGCGTACGCTGCCCGACGGCTACGACACCGTGATCGACGAGGAGGGCTCCAACGTCAGCGCGGGGGAGAAGCAGCTCATCACGATCGCCCGAGCGTTCCTCGCCGAACCGTCGATCCTCATCCTCGACGAGGCGACGAGCTCGGTGGACACGCGTACCGAGGTGCTGATCCAGCGGGCCATGTCCTCGCTGCGGGTGGGGCGGACGAGCTTCGTCATCGCCCACCGGCTCTCCACGATCCGCAACGCCGACGTCATCCTGGTGATGGAGTCGGGGCGCATCGTCGAGCAGGGCACCCACGACGAGCTGATCGCGGCCCAGGGCGCCTACGCCCGGCTCTACGCCGCCCAGTTCGCCCAGGCGGTCGTCGAGATCGACTGATTCTCACCGGGGGTTCCGCCGACGGCGGGACCCCCGGCTCAGTCGCTGCCCGCGAGGAGTTTCTCCCCCAGCGGGGTGATGCTGTGGCGGACCGCGTTCTGCTCCCGGGTGCTGTTGACGAGCCCCGCACTGCGCAGCACGCTGAGGTGCTTGCTCGCGGCGGGCAGGGAGATCTGCACCCGTTGGGCGATCGCCGAGGTCGTCTCGCTGAGGAGCGTCGCCTCCAGGACATCGGCCCTGGTGCGGCCGATCAGGGCGACAAGACTGTCGTGTCCGGCCTGCACGGCCAACCTCGCAGAGAGATCGATGGGATACAGCAGCACGGGTGGGAGGTCACCGTCCGCGAGGACCATGAGCTGCCGCTGCTCCTTGAAGTACGACGGGATGATCAGCAGGCCGCGGCCGGCGAGGTGCAGATCCCGATCGGTTTCATAACCCCACCGCCCGACCTCCAGCGTGTCCCCCTTGAACGAGGCGCTGGGGTGGAGGTTGTTGAGCAGCTTCGCCCAGCCGCCGTCGGCGAGGTCGCGGACCCGACGTGACCGGTCCGCCTCGACCGCAGCGGTGATCGTGTCCCAGCTGGGGGCGATCGCCGTCTCGTGGTAGTCGCGCATCGACGCTCCCAGCGCCGCGATCGCCGTCGGCTGGCTGCGCCGAAGGTCGTCGATGACCGGCGTCTGGCTGCGGTCGCCCACATCGAGCATGCTGAGCTCGTGATTCAACCGGGCCGAGGGGGTGCTGAGGACGGCCTCCAGTCCGGCGTGGAACCCTTCGATCGACTCGAAGGGCGTCAGGAAGTCGGGGAAGTAGCCCCGGGGCGGGGTCACCGCCAGCGTCAGCGCGACCCGGGCCCGCAACGGCCCGCTGGGGTGCAGGCGATGCACCACCTGCCTCTTCCACCCGTCGAGGAACGGATTGGACCCGCGCAGGCGCAACTGGTGCGCGCTCAGCGAGAGCTCCCACATCGGGTCCGGACCGACGGCGATCCGCGTGTGGGCCAGATCCGCTCCGGTGAAATGTATTCGCAGCATGGCTCCCCCTCCGGCTGGCGTTCAGAGCATCGCCGGTCCGGCGTCGGACCGCAATCAGGTGAACCCTGAGGGAAAACACCCGGGTCGGTCAGATCCCCGCGGCGTAGGCGATGACGTCGGCGGCGAGGGGACCGCGCTGCTCGGGTCGGGAGCGGAAGACGACGAGCACCGCGTCGCGGTCCACCATGACCTCCTCGGGGATCCCGGCCACAGGCGGCAGATCCTCGCGCCACCGGGTCGTGCCGGCGGCGTCGAGCAGGGCGATGCTGTCGCGATCGGCGACGATCAGCCCGCTCCCGACCGGGGCGATCCGGGCACCGGACTCCGGCGCCTCCCAGACCTGCTCCCCGGTCCCGATCCGGTGCGCGGTGACCCTGTCCGCCGCGATGACGACCAGGTCGCCGACGAGTTCGACGGCGACGACCGGCTTGCCGGAGACCCGCTCCCACAGCTGCTTGCCGTTGTCGAGGTCGAGCACCCGTACGCGTTCGGCGTCACGGAGGACGGCGTGCGCGGCACCGAGGCGCCCCTCGGTCCGCTGCCACAGCTCGGTCGGGGGCGGCGGACCGTCCGGCCCACCCGGATCGCCGGGACCACCCGGTCCGCCAGGACCGCCGGGTCCATCGGATCCGCCGGGCTCACCGGGTTCGCCGCTGGCCTCGACGGCCGGTTCCGGGGGCGGTGGGGGCGGCGTGAGCAGGTCGTACTCCGTGGACCAGCGGGGCTGTCCGGTGCGGGCGTCGCGCAGGCTCGCTCGGCGGGTGTCCAGGCCGGTGACGTCGTGCACGAGCAGCCACTGCGCCGTGGCGGCGAGCGGCACGCCCAGCGCCTTGGCACCGGTCTGCCGCCACAGACGCCGACCGCGCCGATCGACGGCGACGAGCGCGTTGCCGGACTGGAGGTATGCCCGCTCCCCGGCGACGGCGGTCCGGGGCACCCGGGTGGCGGTGTCGATGCAGAAGATCTGCCGACCGTGCTCCACGTCGAACTGCCAGAGCTGGTTGGAGCCGCTGACCAGGATCCCCGTGCCCCACTGGCGCAGCTGGGCCGGGTCGGTCTCGATCGAGTGCCCCCACAGGCGGGTGCCGGACATGCCGCTCGCGGTGACCTCGATCGGCGAGACCGAGATCAGCACGCCGTTGCGGTCGGCGACGAGCCTGGCACCGCGCGGTCGGCCGGGGGTGGCCGCCCGCCACAGCATCCGGCCCGGAGGCGCGGCCTTGCGGGCCTGAGGGGAGGCGGCCAGCGGTTGATCGTTGCCGGTGGGCTGCAACGACGGCTGGGGATCGGCCGCCGCCGAGGGGGTGAACATCATGCTCGCAGCGCTGACCCCGCCGCCCACCGCGGCGAGGCCGACCGTGCTGCCCGCGACGAGCAGCAGGCGGCGCGGGTAACTCCGGCGCGGTGGGGGCTCGTCGGTGATCACGGCGAGCGACGTACGCGGGTCGCCGCCGAACCAGCCGGGTGCGGGCGCCTCCGCGCCGGAGGCGACGAGGGTCCGGGTCAGCTCGATCGCGGTGGGGCGGTCCTTCGGCTCCAGCGCGATGCAGCGCACGATGAAGGGGCGCAGCGAGCGGGGAACCGCCGCCAGGTCGAACCGGCCCTTGATGATCTGCATGGCCTGCTCGTACATCGAGCCGTCGGCGACGAGGTTGCGGCCGGTCGCGGCGTAGACGAGGGTGGCGCCGAGGGCGAAGATGTCGCCGGCGGAGTTGGCCTCCTTGCCCTTGAGCCGCTCCGGCGCCATGTAGGACGGGGTGCCGACGACGAGGCTCATCGTCAGCCGCGAGGCGTCGGTCGCCCGGGCGATGCCGAAGTCGATGATGTGCGGACCGGTGTGGTCGAGCAGCACGTTGCTGGGCTTGAGGTCGCGGTGCACCAGGCCGACCTGGTGGATCGAGGTGAGCGCCTCGGCGAGCCCGGCGGCGAGGGTGAGCACGGCCGCGGTCGGCAGCGGGCCGAAGGCGTTGACCCGCTGCGACAGGCTCGGCCCGTCGATGAACGTGGTCGCGAGCCACGGCGCTGCGGCATCGGTGTCGGCGTCGACCACGGCAGCGGTCACCAGCGGGTTGACCGATCGGGCGGCGGCGACCTCGCGGGCGAAGCGGCGCCGGAAGACCGGGTCCTCGGCGAGCTCCGAACGGATGACCTTGATTGCCACCCGGCGCCCGGTCAGCGACTGGCCGAGATAGACGTTGCCCATCCCGCCGCCACCGAGCACCCCGAGCAGGCGGTATGACGCGACTGCGGTCGGATCACCCGGGCCCAGTGGCTTCATGATTCATCCTCTTAGATCTGCGATTGCCCGCATCGTATCCATGAAGGATGAACTCCGCCTACCCGACCACCTCGTCGATGTAGCACCAGCGCCAGGATTCACCCGGCTGGGCAGAACGCATGACCGGATGTCCCTCCTTTTCGAAGTGGACGCGGGCGTGCTTGCGCGGCGAGGAGTCGCAGCAGCCGACGTTGCCGCACTCCAGGCACATGCGCAGGTGCACCCAGTCGGTGAACCCGTCCGCGACGCACTGCGGGCAGCCCTCGGTGGTCTGCGGCTCCTGGGTGCCCGCCTCGGCGAGGTGGCTGCATTTCATGCGTGTTCGCTCCGTTCCAGCATCGACTCTTCCAGATCCATGTCCCGCTGCGCCCGCACGAGGACCTCCTCGGGGATGCGCCCGCTGTCGCGCGCGGTCCGGTAGACCTCCCGCTCGGCGTCGAGCATCTCGAACCGTAGCCGGACATACGCCTGCGACGGCGTCTCCTCGCCGCCGCCGAGCCGTTCCCACGCCGTGTTGTTACGTTCGGTCGTGAGCCGGCGCAGCCGCTCGACCACCTCCGCCGGTGCACCCGCGGCGTGCTGCTCCAGCCGCTCGATCGCGGCCCGGCTCGCGGCGTTCTGGGTGGCGGCCTCGGCGAGGATGTCCTGCATCGGGTCGTCGGGCTGCAGGCGCAGCCGCCGGGCGACCAGCGGCAGCGTCATGCCCTGCAGCAGCAGCGTGGCGATGATGACCGCGAAGGCGAGCCAGACGAACAGCGCCCGCGGGTAGTCCCCGCCGCCGACGAGCGGAGTGGCCGGCAGGGCCAGGGCGGTGGCGAGGGTGACGACACCGCGCATGCCCGCCCAGGCGATCACGGTCGGCACCTGCCACGGCGGGGGCGGGTCGTTGCGGCCGACCCGGGGGATCATCCTCGGCAGGTAGGTGGCGGGGAACATCCAGACGAACCGGGTGATCACCACCGCCAGCACCACCGCGGTGGTGATCACCGCGACCTCGCCGAGGGGGGTGTCCAGGGCTCCGAGCACATCGCGCAGCTGCAGCCCGACCAGGAGGAAGACGCTGCCCTCCAGCAGGAACTGGACCATCCGCCAGAAGGCGCCCATCTGCAGCCGCGACGCCGCCGACATCAGCGTCGGCAGCCGGTGCCCCAGGTAGAGGCCGGCGACGACGACCGCGACGACCGCCGACGCGTGCAGCGCCTCCGCCGCGGCCGTCACCAGGAAGGGCGTGAGCAGCGACAGCGAGTTGTCGATCAGGGGATCGGTCGTCTTCTTGTGCAGGAAGCCCATGATCAACGCACCGGCCGCCCCGATCAGGACGCCGCCGCCCGCCGAGCGCACCACCTGCAGGCCGATCTCGCCCAGACCGGCGGCCTCGCCGATCGCCGCCGCCGTCGCGACCCGGAAGAAGACGAGCGCGGTCGCGTCGTTGAGCAGGCTCTCGCCCTCCAGGATCGTCACGATCCGCCGCGGCAGCCCGATCCGCCGCGCCACCGCGGTCGCCGCGATCGCGTCCGGCGGCGCGACCACCGCGCCGAGGGCGAAACAGATCGCCAGGGGTACGCCGGGCAGCAGCGCGTGCACGAGCAGCCCGATCGAGCACGCCACGAAGAGCACGAGCCCGACCGAGAGCAGCAGGATCGGGCGGAGGTTGAACTTGAAAGCCGGGACGGACGTCTCCAGCGCCGCGACGTAGAGCAGCGGCGGCAGGACGCCGATCAGCACGAACTCGGGGGAGAGGTGGAAGGTGGGAATGCCGGGCACCATCGACAGGGCCAGACCGACGACGACGAGCGCGATCGGGGTGAGCAGGTGGAACCGGCGCGACGCGGCGTAGACGGCCACGACGACGGCCATCAGCCCGACGATCTCCAGCAGTGCCTCCATGGGTGATCAGCCTACGGTCGGTCGCCCATGGAGCGGACAGCGGCGCTCGCTACTCACCGCAGGGCTGCCCGCCCGGTACGGGACCGGGCGGGCAGCGGCGTCGATCAGGGACTGGTGCAGGTGAGCACCGGGACGGTGTTCGTCGCCCCGGTCGAGGCCTGGAAGCCGAAGACCGCGCTGGCATTCGCCGTCAGCACCCGGTTGTAGTCCACGTTCTTCACGGTGACGGCGGAGCCTGAGCTGGTGAGCACTCCGCTCCAGAGCGTGGTGATCGTCTGCCCGTTGGCGTAGGTCCACTTCACCGTCCACCCGTTGATCGGCGCGGACCCGGCCTTCACCGTGACCTCGGCACCGAAATACCCCGGCCACGAGCTGGTGATCCGGTAGGTGGCGCTGCACGCCCCGGTGGGAGCGCTCGGTGATGGAGAGCCGGAGGCCGACGGGGACACCGACGCGGATGGTGACGCCGACGCCGAGCGGCTGGGTGACGGTGACGCCGGTGACGGGGACATGGAGTAGGTCCCGCCGGTCGTGTACGCCACCGGCGTGTACGCCGCACCGCACTGGGTGCCGCAGCTCGCCGGGAGTCCGAAGGAGTAGGTCCGGCCCCCGTTGATCAGGGCGCCCGTGACGTCGCGTACCCGGATCTGGAAGCTGGTGCCGCCCGCGACCGTGCCCCCGATGATGTAGGACTGGCCCATGTCGCCGTTCATCGCCGCGGTCTGCCAGACCCCGCCGACCTGGTACTCCACGCCGTGGATGCCGTTGGCGAGGTGCGAGACGGAGATGGCGGGCCAGTAGCGCTGCGCGCCCTGCAGGAACCCGATGTTGATGTCACCGGTGTAGCCGGGCGCCGGGACGAACTTCCAGCTCAGGTGCCGGTTGTTGAAGTGGTTGGGGTAGAGGTCGGTCAGCGCCGAGCCGTTCTTCACGAACCTGTTCAGCGACGGCTTCGACAGGTCCAGGTGGTAGGGGTCGTCCCGGCACCAGGCGTTGGCGTCGCCGCAGCTGTCCGCGACGAGCATCGTCAGCGTGCCGCCGTTGTAGGCATCGGCGGTCCACGCGCCGTTGCGGCAGAAGGCCTGGCCGGGGGCACCGTCGTTGGTGCCGGTGCAGAAGTCGCCGATGCTCACCTGCACCCAGCGGCCGCAGTTGAGCCCGTTCTCCCACATGCCGGTCCTGGATGACTGGGAGGCGGGCACCGGCCGGGTCGAGTAGGCGTAGTCGCCCGGCGTGTTGAAGACGTTGAGCGCGACGAAGTCCTGGCTGTCCAGGTAGGCCTGGGGGATGCCGCAGCCGCCGTAGGGCTGGCCGAGGCCGTCGAAGTAGGTCGAGTTGCCGGTGACGGGCGTGACCGGGTCGGGCAGCGCGAGCGCGCTGGTGGTGAGCTGGATCAGCAGCGCGCTGGCGCATGCCGCGAGGAGGGCGAGCAGCATCGCACGCCGCCTCTGTCGAGGCCTTGTCATGTGTTCCTCCGTTGTGGGCGTATCCACGCGCGACCCGAGGTGGTGCTGTCGAGGCGGGCCGAGCGTGGAGTCGGGGTATCCCGACGGTAGGGAGGTCCAGCGACGCTTGTCAATAATAGTGAGAGTGCCCGACATGTGGTTGCCGGCAAGGCGCCCGGCGCCGCCGTGTGCGCCCTTTGCACATGAGGCGACGAGCAACGCCGCCGGCGGCCACATGACGGGCACTCACCTGCTGTCGATGAGGACCTCGGGGTGGTCGAGGACGAAGAGCCCGAGCCGGTCCTCGGCGGCGGCCGTGAACATCTCCAGCGTCTCGTCGTCGAGCAGCTCGGCGCTGGTCTTGCGGATCTGCGCGCTGTTGAAGGTGCCGCCGTTGGTCTTGAGCATCACCAGGTCGGCGGTGGCGAGCGACTTGAGGGTGAAGGCGAAGTCGGTGAGGTCCGCCCGGCCGGTGTCGATCTTCAGCGAGCCCCCGGCCGCGGCGATCAGGTCGTTGATCCGCAGCGGGTTGGTGATGATCCCCGCGCTCGTCGCCTTCGTCGCGATCGCCTTGAGGAGCTGCTGCTGGTGGCGCTGGCGGTCGTAGTCGCCGTTGGGCCCGCCCTTGCGCTGCCGGGCGAAGTCCAGCGCCTCCCAGCCCGGCATCTCCCGGCAGCCGGGCTCGTGGACGTAGCTGTTGCGGTAGTAGACCCCGGTGGGCTTGCCCTTGGCGTAGACGGGCTTGCCGTCCTCCACGACGTAGTGGTCGGAGATCGTCTCCTGGTCCACGCACATGCGGACGGAGCCGAGCGCGTCGATGATCCCCCGGAAGCCCTTGAAGTCGATCACGACGACGCCGCTGAAGGTGAGCCCGGTGACCTCGTGCACCATCTTCGCGGTCAGCGCCGCTCCGCCCCGCCACCCCAGGCCGTTCTGCGACCCGAAGTAGTAGGCCGCGTTCGCCTTCTCCTGCGTACCGTAGAAGCCCGCCTTCGGGTAGGGCGGGATCTCCACCAGCGCGTCGCGGGGGATCGACATGAGATAGGCCTGGTCGTGCGAGGCGGGCACGTGCAGCACCAGGATCGAGTCCGCGCGCGACGTGTTCTCCTCCCAGTCGCTGCGGGTGTCGAGCCCCAGCAGCAGCAGGTCGATCGGCCCGCGCAGGTTGCGCCCGGCCGACAGGTCCTGCTTGAGCGACGCGTCGTCGAGCACCGCGCCCGTCTCGACGCTGGCGTTGAGCGTCCCGACGAACGAGTTCGCCGCCACGCACCCGGCGACGCCGACCAGCATCAGCACCAGCCCGGTCCCGATCAGCAGCATCGGCCAGACCTGCTTGGACCTCTTGACCGGGCGCGGGCCCGGCTTCGCGGTGGGGCGCGGTCGCGGGCGCCCGTCAGGGTCTCTCTGCGTCACGCGAGGATCAACGACCCCAACCCCTCGGCTGGTACGCCGAGAGCCGTCCACGATCGCCGCCGGATATGAGACCGTGTCGTGTGCGCGTGATGAGCTGGAACCTGTGGTGGCGGTTCGGCGACTGGCAGGCCCGGCGCCGGGCGATCCTCGCCGTCCTCGCCGCAGCGCAGCCCGACCTCTGCGGCCTCCAGGAGGTCTGGGCCGACCGGGACGCCAACCTCGCCGAGTGGCTCGCCGGCGAGCTCGGGATGCACTGGGCGTGGGGTCCCGCCGGTGAGCAGCAGGGCTGGCACGACCGCATCGGCGACCCGTCCGTCGACTTCGGTGTGGCGATCCTGAGCCGCTGGCCGATCAGGGAGCCGCACGTCGCCGAGCTGCCCGATGACGCGAGCCGGCCGGCGTTGAGTGCGCTGATCGACGCGCCGCACGCGACCGTTCCGTTCGTCACGACGCACCTGAGTTCGATGCCGTGGCACTCCGGCCGCCGCATCCGCCAGCTCACCTGGCTCGCCGAGCACGCCGCGACCCGATCCGTCGACGCCCACCCGCCCGTCGTCACCGGCGACTTCAACGCGATGCCGGACTCCGACGAGATCCGCCGCTTCCAGGGGGTGCTCACTGAGCCGGCCTACCCGGGGCTGTCCTTCATCGACGCGTGGCGGTTCGCCGATCCCGCCGATCCGGGCTTCACCTGGGACCGCCGTAATCCGGCCGTGGCGGTGGGACCCGTACCGAGCGCCCGCATCGACTATGTCCACATCGGCCTGCGCTGGCACGGTCCGGGGCAGGTCCGCTCGGTTCGGCTGGCCGGAACCGAGCCGGTCGACGGGGTCTGGCCGTCGGATCACGCCGCTGTCGTGGCCGACCTGAGCGAGGCGTGACCAGGCGGTTGTCGTCTCCGATGGCGGCATGCGCGGACATTGACCACAATCGGAAGCTTCAGTGCCTCTATGGAAGGAATCCAGTGAAGCGCAGACTTCTTCACACAGCAGTGGCCGTGGTCGTCGTGCTCGCCGGGTCGGCGGTGGCCGCCGCACCGGCGTCGGCCAGCGACGCACCCGGCTTCCTCTGCAACCTCAACCAGAACACCTGGCTGCGGGGCGAGCCGGACGGATTCGTGCTGCGCACCCTCTCGGCCGGGCGTGGCTTCCGCTGGCACGGCCAGGCCTCCGACCCCGGCTACGGCACCGTCTGGATCTACGGCCACGGTGCCGAGGCGCCGGGTCAGGACGGCTGGGTCCCGGCCGCCAACACCAACTGCTGAGCGCTTCCAGAGCCCAAGATCGGCGCAACTCTTCAAGAGTTGCGCCGATCGTGGCTAGCGGGTCCAGTGGTGGCTGGTCAGCCAGGTGAGCACGGCTTCGGCCACCGCGGCGGGGTCGCGTTTGAGGTCGTGTTGCTGGCCGGGGAGGACCACCACCTCCACGCCGGGGCGGGCCGGGGGGATGCCGAAGGGGTCCCGGTCGCCGTTGACCACCAGGGTGGGGATGGTGGTGGGGAGTTCGTCGTCGCGGGACCGGTCGGGGCGGCCGGGCGGGTGCAGGGGAAACGCCAGGCAGATCACACCGGCGGCGCCTGCGGCGGATGCGGTGCGGCAGGCTACCCGGGCGCCGCTGGAGCGGCCGCCGACGATCAGGGGGAGCCTGCCCGGTGCGAGTTCGGTGAGGACGGCGGCGAACGCCTCGTCCAGCCAGGCGGCCGGGGCGGGTGCTCGCTTTCCGGCGACGCGGTAGGGCTGGGTCATCATCGCCACCCGTACGCCGGCCGCGACCGCAGCGTCGCGGACGGCCACCAGGTCGGGGGCGTCGACGCTGCCGCCGGCACCGTGCCCGAGCACGAGCAGCGCGGCGGGTCTGCGCCGGCCGGGCGGCTGGTAGAGGTCCACTCTGGCGTCACCACGGGGCGTTGCGATCAGCACCCGATCATCATGCCGGGTGCGGGCGGGTCGGTTGCGAATGAACAGTTGTCGACTCTTAGTTCAATACTTTTATTGACTCGGATAGTAAGGTTTCCTAATATTCGAATGACTCGGGGTGAGGCCCGCTTACTCCCTCGGATCAGAACCGCCCCGAACCGAGCGCCCTGACCGCGTACCCACGACGGTTGTGCTCGGGCCACCGCGGTGCCGCAGCGCTGCCCCTGCCGCGGCACCGGACAGCTTTGAAGGGATGTTCATGTCCATCACCCCCATCCGCGGCAGGCGCCGCTGGGCGGCGGCCGCGGTTGCCCTCGCGACCGCTGCTACCGGCATCGCCGCAGCCCTGGTCACCAGCACCCCGGCCAACGCCGTCGTGCTGCCGAACAACTTCAAGAGCGTCGGCTACATGCCCTCGTGGGCCGGCAGTGTGAACAGCATCCAGTACAACAAGCTCACGCACATCAACTACGCGTTCGCGCTGCCCAACGCGAACGGGACCCTCCAGGCGATCGAGAACCCGTCGAAGCTCTCGTCGCTGGTCTCGCTCGCGCACGCGGGCAACGTGAAGGTCTCCATCGCCATCGGCGGCTGGAACGACGGCAACGACTCGGCGTTCGAGTCGCTCGCCGGCAACGCCACGGCGCGGACGGCGTTCGTCAACAACGTCGTCAACTTCGTCAACCAGTACAACCTCGACGGTGTCGACATCGACTGGGAGTACCCGGACCCGGGTACGTCGGGCAACAACTACACCGCCCTGATGTCGCAGCTCAGCACCGCTATGCACAGCCGCGGGAAGATCCTCACGGCGGCCGTGGTCTCCGAGGGCGGCACCGCCAACGGCGTCCAGCCTGCGGTCTTCGGCTACGTCGACTGGCTCAACATCATGGCCTACGACGGCGGCAGCCCGCACGCCAACTACAACTGGTCGATCGCGTCGGTCAACTTCTGGAAGGGCCGCGGCCTGCCCGCGAGCAAGGCCGTCCTCGGTGTGCCGTTCTACAGCCGGCCGGGGTACTACACCTACTCCCAGCTCGTCGCGATGGACCCGGCCAACGCCAACCGTGACTGCACCACCGCGGGCGGCGCGCAGCAGTGCTACAACGGCATCCCGACGATCAAGGCGAAGACCGCGTGGGCCCTGGCCAACGCGGGCGGCATGATGAACTGGGAGCTGTCGCAGGACACCACCGGCTCGACGTCGCTGGTGAGCGCCATCTACGACACCGTCATGGGCGGCACCACGCCGCCGAGCAGCCCGCCGCCCGGTGGGCGTACGGGTCGGATCACCGGTTACGGCGGCAAGTGTGTCGACATCGCCGCCGCGAGCTCCGCCAACGGCACCGCCGTGCAGCTCTACGCCTGCAACGGCACCGCGGCCCAGACCTGGACCGTCGGCACCGACGGCACCATCCGCGGCCTCGGCAAGTGCATGGACATCACCAGCGCCGGTACGGCCAATGGCACCAAGATCCAGATCTGGGACTGCAACGGCACCGGTGCCCAGGTGTGGCAGGCCCAGGCCAACGGCACCCTGCGCAACCCGGTCTCGGGCCGCTGCCTCGATGCCACCGGCCCCAGCTCGGCCGACGGCACCCGCCTGCAGATCTGGGACTGCGCAGCCAGCGCGAACCAGATCTGGCAGCTGCCGTAACCCCACCCGCTCCACACCGGGCCCGTCTCCGTTCCGCGGAGGCGGGCCCGGCCGGTTTCTCCGTTTTCGTCCTTGCATGGCCGTATCAAGGGCAGACTTTCGGGCAGGAAGTGCGCTCAAGGTAACGGGACCGTGACTCATCTCTCAGCGCGCGGTGGGCACGATACTGATGGGTATCCACGACCTACGATCGAGTTAGGTATCACTAACAAGATCTGCCGATCCAGATCTGGGCTGAGCGAGGGACACACATGGCGGACGTCAATCTTGACCACCCCGGCGGACAACTGTCGATGGCTGTCCGCGACGCGGCCGAAGGCCCGGCCGGCGTCGATGTCAGTGCGCTGCTGAAGGAGACCGGCTACGTCACCTACGACCCCGGCTTCATGAACACGGCCAACACCGCCTCCGCGATCACCTACATCGACGGCGACGCGGGCATCCTGCGCTACCGGGGCTACCCGATCGACCAGCTCGCGGAGAAGTCCTCCTTCCTGGAGGTCTCCTACCTGCTGATCTACGGCGAGCTGCCGACGCAGACCGAGCTCGCGGCCTTCACCGACGAGATCCGGATGCACACCCTGCTCCACGAGGACCTGCGCCGCTTCTTCGACGGGTTCCCGCGCGACGCGCACCCGATGCCGGTGCTCTCCTCCGCGGTGAGCGCCCTGTCCACCTTCTACCAGGACAGCCTCGACCCCTTCGACGCCGACCAGGTGCAGGCGACCACGATCCGCCTGCTCGCCAAGGTGCCGACGATCGCCTCCTACGCGTACAAGAAGTCGATCGGCCAGCCGTTCCTCTACCCGGACAACTCCCTGGGCTACGTGGAGAACTTCCTGAGGATGACGTTCGGCGTCCCGGCCACGCAGTACGACGTGGACCCCGTCGTCGCCAAGGTGCTCGACATGCTCTTCGTGCTCCACGCCGACCACGAGCAGAACTGCTCCACCGCGACCGTGCGCATGGTCGGCTCGTCGCAGGCCAACCTCTTCGCCTCGGTCTCGGCCGGCGTCAACGCCCTGTTCGGACCGCTGCACGGCGGCGCCAACCAGGCCGTACTCGAGATGCTCAACGAGATCCAGGCCGACGGCGGCGACGTCGACGGCTTCGTCCGCCGGGTGAAGAACAAGGAGCAGGGCGTCAAGCTGATGGGCTTCGGCCACCGGGTCTACAAGAACTACGACCCGCGTGCCGCCATCGTGAAGAAGGCCGCGCAGGACGTGCTCGAGCGGATGCACAAGCCCGACCCGCTGCTCGACATCGCGATGAAGCTGGAGCAGGTGGCGCTCGCCGACGACTTCTTCGTCTCGCGCAAGCTCTACCCGAACGTCGACTTCTACACCGGCCTCATCTACAAGGCGATGGGCTTCCCGCAGAAGATGTTCACCGTGCTCTTCGCGCTCGGCCGGCTGCCCGGCTGGATCGCCCAGTGGCGCGAGATGATGACCGAGCCCAACCTCAAGATCGGCCGCCCGCGGCAGCTCTACACGGGTGCTCCCGAGCGCCCCTATGTCCCGGCCGACCAGCGATAGACCTCGTTCGACCGGGGGCGTCGCGCCCCTGACGCGGTGTGCATCAAAGCGTGGCCTCGCGCAGCGAAATGGCCACGCTTTGCTGCACACCGTGACGGAGGAGGAGGCGCCGCTTGATGCTGTCGGCGGTGTTACGCGGTCGTGCGGGCCGCAGCGGCCCTGTCCCGCAGAGCGGTGAACTCCTCGACGCCGAAGGCGGTGCCGGACAGGCCCCAGCCGCCCTCGGCCGCCTCGGTGAGGACCACCCAGGTGCGGGCCTTCAGCGTCTCGTCGCCCGCGATCTTCGCGACGATCTCGGTCGCCTCCCGGACGATCTGCTTCTGTCCCTCGCGGTTGAGCGAGCCGGGCGGGGTGATGATCTGCACCCGGACGCTGCGGGCCGACGGCGTGCTGGCGGTGGAGACGGCCGTCGCGGGCAGCCGGTGGATGAAGGCCGCGGTGTTGTCCAGGTGGAACGGCCCCGGTGCGGTGACGCCCTCGGCGCGCAGCACCGCGTGGGTGAGCTCGCCGCCGAGCCGGGCGTCGGCGTCGGCGGGGAACAGATCGTCGGGCGCGTAGACATCGATCATGGGCATGGCGAACTCCTCGTCCGAAAACTATGATGACCTACATAACGCTAGATTATGACGACCGTCATAGTCAAGGAGGTCAGATGGCTGGCAAGGTCCGTACCAGCATGATCGACGGTGCCGTTCAGCTCCTCGCCAGTCGGGGAATCCAGGGCACGTCGTTCTCGGAGGTGCTCGAGTTGACCGGCGCGCCCCGCGGGTCGGTCTATCACCACTTTCCCGGCGGCAAGGACGAGCTTGTCGCCGCCGCGGTCGATCACGCCGCCGCCCGCGCCCTCGAGCTGCTGGACCGGACGGCGGGCGCTCCGGCGCAGGAGGTGGCGGCGGCGTTCCTCAACGCCTGGCGCACGCTGCTGACCAGGGGTGATTACGCGTTCGGCTGTGCGGTGGTCGCGGTCACCGTCGCCACCGACTCGCCGGTGTTGCTGGAGCGTGCCGCCGCGGCGTTTCGCGGCTGGCGGCAACGGCTCAGCGGGCTCCTCGCCGAGGGCGGGCTGCCGTCGGCGGCGGCCGACCGGTTCGCGGTCACGCTGATCGCCGCGAGCGAGGGCGCCGTGGTGCTCAGCCGGGCGGAGCGGAGCCTGGAGCCCTTCGAGCTCGTCGCCGAGCACCTGCTCGAACAGGTGCGGACCGCCACGGCGCGATGACAGCGCCGTGGCGGGGAAGAATCACTGGGTGGTCGCCTCGGGCACCGGCTCGTGCAGGCGTTCGATGTCGTCGTTCGTGGCGGTCGGGCGGGTCGGGTCGGCCACCACGGGAACCTGCTCAACGTCCCGCTCCCGGGCGGCCTCGGTCTCACCGGCATAGTCGCCGGGTCCGAGCTGGTCGAATCCTCCATGGGTGCTCATATCGGGTGAGTACCCGTAACTCGAGCACCGCAAACGCGCCGATGATCGCGTGGGAACCCGGAACCAACGCGAATCTTGACCGCAGGAAGGGCCGGTTTCCGGGTTCCCACGCGATCGATACCGCGAGCAGCGGCACGCGGGAGGGGTGCGTTACGACGTGGGGTCGATGCGGGCCAGGGCCACGTCGCCGTCCGTGGGGACGGCGCCGGTGGGGCGGTGGCGGATGCGCTCCTCGGCCTCCGCGCGCTGCGGCGAGCCGGACTTGCCGTAGAGGCCCGCCGCGACCAGCACCATGCCGAGGACCATCCAGACCAGGCAGGTCCAGACGCTCGCGTTGAGCACGTTGGCGTCGGTACGCTGCACCGCCAGCATCAGCATGCCCAGCACCGACATGGCCCCGCCGAGCCAGAGCGCGGCGAAGTGGTGGGTGTTGCCGCCGGTCACCGCTGAGGCCAGGGCGACGATCCCGACCGCGATCGACAGGATGCCCATCGCGAGGTTGGTCTGCAGCCCGAGCGCGGTCGCGTCCGAGCGGGCGAAGAGCCCGTCGTTGCTGATGGTGCCGATGGACAGGACGCCGAAGAGCAGGAGGAAGGCCCCCGACGCCCCGGCGAGGACCCGGTAGAGCGGGTTGAGCGGATGGTTCACCGGCAGATGCATGACGGCCCCCTTCAGTGGGCGAGGCAGGAAGAGTTCCGTGCATACCCAGGTCGGTGCCGGAGCAATCCAGCCGCCGAAATAGGTCGCGCTCCCACGTCCCTCCATGTAGGACGCCTGGCCAGCGACACTTGTCGAACTGTTAATTTTGCGGCGCCCCGGCCACGACCGGCGATGCGGAGGTGGCGCGACGATGAACGCTCGGCGATGGGGTGCCTGGTTCGTGCTGGCCCTGTTCGCGGCCTACGCGGGGTGGCGGATCGCCGTCGCCGACCCGACCTCCGCCGCCGGTGTCGCCGTGCTCCTCGTCGACCTGCTCGGCGCCGCGCTCTCGGCCATGGTGCTCGCGGTGCTCGCCCGGCCGACGGTGCTGCCACCGACGGCCGGCGGGTTCACCGGGACGGTCGACGTCTTCATCCCGACCCTCAACGAACCCCTCGACGTGCTGGAGCCCACGGTCCTCGGTGCCCTGGGCGTGCGCGGGGTCGGCATCGTGCACGTGCTCGACGACGGGGGCCGCGACGAGGTGGCGGCGATGGCCGATCGCCTTGGCGCGGCGTACCACCGGCGAAGTGGGAGCGAGCACGCGAAGGCCGGAAACCTCAACGCGGCCCTGCCCGGCACGGACGCTGACCTGATCTTGATTTTGGACGCGGACCAGATCCCGGTGCCGGAGATCCTGGAGCGGCTGACGCCCGCCTTCGCCGACCCGCTGATGGCGCTGGTCCAGACGCCGCAGGGGTTCTACAACACCGAGTCGCTCGCCTACCGCCGCGACGAGCCGATCGGCGAGCAGGACATCTTCTACTACTGCCTGGAACCGGCGAAGAACGCCGACAACAGCGCCTTCTGGATCGGGTCCGGCGGGGTGCTGCGGCGCCAGGCGGTCGTGGCGATCGGCGGGTTCGCCACCGGCTCGGTCACCGAGGACATCCACACGACGATGCGGCTGCACGCGCGCGGGTGGCGGACCGCGTTCCTGCCGCGGGCATACTCCTTCGGCCTGGAGGCGGGCAACCTGCGCGAATTCCACCGCCAGCGCCGCCGCTGGGCCGCGGGCAACCTGCACATCCTGCTGCGCAGCGCCGACTCGCCCTTCCGGCTGCGCGGCCTGCGTCCGGTGCAGCGGCTGCACTATGTCGCGGCGCTCGCCGGGCACCTGCAGGGGCCGCAGCGGCTCGCGCTGATCGGCGCGCTGATGCTCCTCGCCGTCACCGGCACGTCGCCGGTCACCGTCGATTTCCGCTGGTACGCCGCCGTCACGCTGCTGCTCGCCGCGGCCGTCGCGGTCGCCACCCGGGCGTTGAGCGGCGGTCGTTACCACCCCGTGCACTCCGAGACCCACGTCGTCTCGGCGATGCTGCCGCAGGTCGCGGGCCTGGGCGCGGCGCTGGCGGGCGACCGCCGTTTCTCCGCGTCGCGCAAGACCGTCAACCGATCGGCCGGGGAGCCGCTCAAGCGCCTCTACCAGGCCATCGCCCTCGCGATGGTGTGCTCCCTCGCGGCTCTGGCGTTCGGCTCGCTCAACGTGGTGCGGGTGTGGTCCGGGCTGATGCTCGCCGCGCACCTCGTGATCGTGCTGCTCTTCCTGCGCCACGTCCGCCGGTTCGAGCGGACCGACCAGGCTCTGCCTTACGCGGAGCTGGACCCGCCGAGCCTGTACGCATACGTCTGCCAGCGCTTCGGCACTCGCAGCCCCCTCCCCGTCCCCTGACCCACCCCATGATCGCCGCAACTCTTGAAGAGTTGGCGCTAACGGGGTGCGCGCCGCGATAGGACCAACTCTTGAAGAGTTGCGGCGATCATGAGGGCTTCAGGGGCCTTCGGGGTCGCTGATGTCGGCTACCGTCGCGTCGAGCGTGGTCACCGTCGCGTCGGCGTCGACCGCCACCGCTATGCCGTGCTCGCCCGCGCCCAGCGTGATCGTCCGGCCGACCAGGCGCTCGTCGGCGATCACCGGCCACGCCGTCGTCGAGCCGAACGGCGTGATCGTGCCCCGCTCGTAGCCCGTCGCGTCCTTGGCGATCGCCGCGTCCGGCATGGAGAGCCGGCTGACCCCGAGCAGGGCGCGCAGCTTGGGCCAGGAGATCACGCGGTCGCCGGGGACCAGGACGAAGAGGAAGTCGGCGTCGCCACGGCGTACCACGATGGTCTTGACGACGTCTTGGACCTCGACGCCGCGGGCCGCCGCGGCCTCGGCCAGGCTCGCGACCGGCGTGGTGTGCCGGACCACCCGGTAGGCGAGGCCGGCGGAGTCCAGTGCGGTGATCGCGGGGCCTGTCATGCGGCCACGGTATCGCGCTACCGTCGTCCTCCGTGACGGGATGCCTGCCCTGCGACTTCAACGACCGGTTCGACGAGCTGCCGCTGCGGGAGCGGCGGGGACCGGGGATATTCGGGCTGCTGGGGCGGCCGGAGGGGGAGCGGGTGCCGGTCGGGCGGCAGGACGAGCTGGCCACCGCCCTCGACGCTTGCATACGCGGTATGTATCATCCTGCGGGTGACGACACCCCCTAGGCCTGCGCTGGCCATCCCCGCCTCGCTCGCGGCCGGCCTGATCGTCGGCTGGCTGACCTTCGTGCTGCAGGGCATCCTGCCGGACGCGTTCAACCAGCTCGCCAACTCCGGTGCGGTGTGGTGCGTGATCGGGTTCGCCGCCGGTGCCGTGGGCACGATCGGCCGGGAGCTCGGTCGGCGGGGGATGCTCGCCGCCGCGCTCTTCGGAGCGGTGGCGCTGTTCGGCGAGGTCATCGGCTACTACGGGTCGACCACGCTCTTCCTGGGCGACGACGTGTCCGCCGCCGCGCTGCGCGGACCTGCGGTGTGGCTGGTGGTGGCATGCGTGGCCGGGCCGGTCTTCGGGATCGCTGGGCTCGCCTATCGCGCCGGTCGGGGGCGGGTGCGTCACCTCGGGATGGGCGCGCTCGGTGCGGTGTTCCTCGCCGAAGGGCTCTACCTGGCGATCGTGCTGGGGTACTGGGCCGAGGCGGCGATCCTGGGAACGCTGGGGCTGCTGGTGCCGGTGGTGCTAGGACGGTCGTGGAGCGAGCGCCTGCGCGGGCTCGGTGCGCTGGTGCCGCTGATCGTCGTCGGGGCGCTCGCCGAACTCGGCGTCTACCTGCTCACCCGGGCGGCGTTCCGGTAGCGGCAGCCGCCTATGCGTAGGCGAGCTCGCCGCCGTATGCCGCGATGACCTGCGGCGACAGTCCGGCCGCGAGGCACCGGTCGGCGGCCTCGGTCCGGGCCCGCACCATCCGGGTCGCGTTGTGGGAGACCGCGCGCGACATCGCCGCCAGCTCTCGCAGCATCCCGCTGTCGGCCTCCGACGGCGAGGTGTGCGCGGCGGCGGACGTGGCCGCGCTGATCGCCGACGGTGTCGTCTCGGCGATCTCGGCCACCCGGTCGATGTCCCAGTGGTGCTGGCCGACGAGGACCGCCCCGAGCAGGTTGCGCGACGCGTCGATGCTGCTGCGGTAGGAGTCGAGGTAGCGGACCCACTGGGTGCAGAAGGCGACCCGCTCGGTGAGCTCCTGCGGCAGGTGGGGCTTGATCTGGGCGGCGGGCAGGGCCCGGGCGGCGGTGGTGTGCGTACGCGCGATCATGGTCCGCAGCTCGCAGACGAGTCCCTGGTGCTGGCGCAGCATCCAATCGGCGTCGTCGCTGTATGCGCCGGCCGTGGTCCAGTTGACGATCACCTCGACCCGTGAGCCGTGTGACCGGTGTCCGCAGATGATCTGCGCGACCTCGGCGGTCGACCGGTGGTCGTGGTTGACGAGCTGCGTCGTGTCCTGGTCGCGGACGCCGAGCGCCCGCCGGTACGCCGTGCGCAGCTCGTTGGCGAGGCCGAAGACCATCGTGGCGCTTTCGTCCGGTTCAGCCCTCTCCAGGGCGTTCACCTGCCTGCGGAACGCATCCATGTTGATATCGGTCAACGGGTCCACGGCGACCTCCCCCAGGCTTCGACGACAGCGGCGAGAATTCACCGTAGCCCCGACCGGCGGAAATGCCAACCCTTAGTGATTTGAGCATCACCCAGAGTGAGGGGCGCAGCCCGGCTGCGCCCCTCACCCGTCAGGCCCGCTTCCAGAGCGCGGGTGTGTTCGGCGGCTCCCAGCCCGGCAGCGAGGTGTGCGCGATCTGGCAGGTGTATGTCGCACCGCCGTAGGTGACCCGCGCACCCACGGCGTACGCGACATACGCCTGCCAGGTGCCGCCCGGCGCCGTCGGACTCGGCGAGGCCGATGCCGACGCCGAGGGGGAGGCCGACGGCGGAGGCGACGTCGGCGGCGTCCCCGGCACGTTGAGCACGAAGTCGAAGGTCGCCTGCTTCGCCGAGCCGACCTGCTGCACCGTCATCAGCAGCGCCGGGTCGTAGAGGGTGTCGGTGCTGTTGCGGGGCTCGTTCGGGAAGTAGAGCTGGGTGGTGAGGATCGGCCGCCCCGGCGCCTGCACCTTCACGTGGATGTGCCTGGTCCGGCCCGGGTAGAGCCCCGGCACGATCGTGGTGAGGCTGAAGGCGCCCTGCGTGTTGGTGAGCTGGTGGCCGCGGAACTTGTTGCCCACGTTGTCGTACGCGCCGTTGTTGTCGGCCTGCCAGAAGTCCAGCAGCGCGCCGGGGATCGGCTGGCAGTTGATGCCGAAGACGTATCCGGTGAGGGTCAGACGGGTACCCGGACCGTCCAGCATGGACGTCCGCAGCGGCGAGTTGGGCTTGAAGTAGGGGCCCTCCATCTGCGGCGGGGTCAGGTCGTCGTCCTCGTCGCAGGAGAACGGCGTCGGGGTCAGCGGCTGGCCGGACGGGGTGCGGGCGATCGCGGGCAGGCCGCCGAGCAGGATGGGCGCGGGGATCGCGATGATCGCTGCCTGCAGCAGCTTCTTGCGGCTGATACCGGCCATGCCGGCCTCCTTAGGTGAGCGAACTCGTGCTTGCGACGCTACGGATCTCATCCGGGTCGATCGATGGACTGAATCCGGTGATCGTGGTGCTTTCTCTCCCGCCGCGGCGGAAATCCCCTGGCGTCGTGCCCGTCTCCCGGCGGAAGAAGCGGCTGAAGTAGGCCGGGTCGTCGAAGCCCAGCTCCCGACCCACCTGCGCCACCGTGAGCGGCGAGTTCGCCAGCAGTCGCTTCGCCTCCAGGATCTGGGCCCGGCGGATCAGCTGCCCCGGTGTGTGCCCGGCGACCTCCCGGACCGCCTCGCCCAGGTAGCCCATCGAGATCCCCAGCCGCGCCGCGCACTCCCGCACCGACCGCCGCGCGCCGCCGGGCTGGTTGAGCAGCCGGGTGAACTGCGCGGTCACCGCCGCCGCTCGGCCCGTCCCGGCCACCGGAGCGGCGGCGTCACCCAGTCGCCACCCGAGCACGAGCAGGATGTGGAGGTACGCCTGGAGCACGCCCAGGCTGCCGGGGGCGAGTGCGGCGTACTCCCGGCGCAGGTGGCCCACGACGGCCGCGATGTCGCCGGCGTCGCCCGGGGCGAGCGTGCGCCAGGGCTGCTCGCCGAGTGCGTGCAGCAGCTCACGGTCGCGCGGGCGCTCGGCGAGGAACTCGTCGGTGAGCAGGACGACCGCACCGTCCAGGTCGGACACCTCATGCCAGTAGTGCACCTGACCCGGCACGATGACGCAGAGGTGCGGCGGGCGCAGCGGGTGGGCGGCGAGGTCCACGACGTGCTCGCCCGTGCCGCCGGTGACGAAGACGATCTCGTAGAAGGTGTGCCGGTGCGGGAAGCTCGCCCGCGACAGCGGACCGATCGAGTCGAAGGTCCCGGCGGCGAAGGGCATCGACTGCGGATCGGGCACGGCGAGGCGGTGCAGCGGCAGCGGCATGCCCACAGAATCGGCCGGACGGTGCTGCGCCGGGAGTGCCACTCGTGTCCTACCACCGTTTCACGTTGGGCGATTCGGCCGGAGATGGGCGATAGTGGGAGGGTTGCCGCGGTCGGTCCACGATGGACTCCGCACAGCCGAGAGGAACTCCATGGCGCTCGTCATCTCCAGCATCTCGATGTCCCTCGACGGGTTCTTCACCGGACCCAACCCGCGGGTCGGTCTCTCCATGGGTGAGGACGGCCGGCGCCTGCACGACTGGCTGCGCCACAGCACCCCCGCCGACGACGAGGTGCTCGGCGAGGCCTTCACCGCCTGCGGCGCGATCCTGATGGGCCGCGACTCCTACGACCGCTCGGAGGGCGCCCAGGGCTGGGGCCGCGGCGGCCCGGTCGGGAAGGTCCCGTGCTTCGTCGTCACCCACCGGGCACCCGACCCCGGCACCGTGGTCGCACCGGACGTCTTCACCTTCGTCACCGACGGCTTCGTCAGCGCCCTGGAGCAGGCGAAAGCCGCTGCGGGCGAGCGCTGGGTGGGCCTGCACGGCGGCTCCGTGGCGCAGCAGGCGATCAAGGCCGGGATGCTCGACGAGCTGCAGATCCACCTCGTGCCGATCCTGCTCGGCGGCGGCACCCGGCTGCTCGAGCACCTGGGGGTCGGCCCGATCGAGCTGAAGCAGATCCGGGTCGTGGAGACCCCGAACGCCACCCACCTGCGCTTTCGTGTAGTGCGCTAGCGCACCCGATTGGGAGCGCCGCCGAGTGGGTATGCGGAGGGTGACACAACAGGCCGCACCCCCAGGAGAACACCATGCGCGTTAGTGCCGTCATCGTCGCCGTCTGGCTCATCATCGGGATCTTCGCCGCCGCCCAGCGTGGTTATTTCAGCGGCGAGAGCACCAACTGCGCCAAGGCCGGCAACACGATCCTCACCATCGTCGTCGGCCCGCTCAACTACGTCGGTGTGAACCCGAAGGTCAACTGCGCGGTGCCGCAGCCTTCGAAGTGACGCACGACGATGGCGCGCCCTGACGAGGTGGTCGCGCGCCGCGGGATCCTGATCCGTCCCTGGGCGGATCCCGCGGCGCGCTACCGGCCCAGGGTGCTCTCGCGAGGGACCAGCACGAACGGCGGCTGGACCTCGCGGGGCGGATCCGTCAGCCGCCCCTCCACCCTGGCGATCAGGGAATCGACGGCGAGCCGCCCGATCGTCTCCTTGTCCGGCGAGATCGTGGTCAGGGTCGGGTTGCTGAACCGGCCCTCCTCCACGTCGTCGAAGCCGACGACCGCGACGTCCTCGGGGACGCGCAGCCCGCGCACGCTGAGCGTGCGCATCGCCCCGAACGCGATCAGGTCGTTGTAGGCGAAGATCGCATCCGGTGGCTGCGGCAGCGCGAGCAGCCGCTCCATCCCGTCGGCGCCGTCACCCCGGCCGAAGTGCGGGGTCGTCGCCACCAGCGACTCGTCGAAGGCGAGCCCGGCCGCGGCCAGAGCCTCTCGGTAGCCCCGCAACCGCAGGTGGGCGGGCTCGCGGTTGGCGTCGGGATGCGCTCCGACAAAGGCTATCCGGGTACGCCCCAGAGCCACCAGGTGCTGCACCGCCATATGACTCGCGGCGAGGTTGTCGATCGCGATGTGGTCGTAGGGCACCCCGTAGACGCTCTCCCCGACCAGCACCAGCGGTGTCGAACTGGTCCGGTTGAGGACCGCCTGCCGGTCGAGCTGCACCGGGCTGAGGATCAGCCCGTCGATGATCTGGTCGCGGAACCCGTCGCTGACGAGCAGCTCCTTGTTGCGGTCGCCGTCGGTGTAGTCCAGCAGCAGCGTGTAGCCGTGCCGGGTCGCCTCCCGGATCGCCGCGCCCGCCAGCTCCGCGAAGTAGGGGTTGTTGAGCTCGGGTATGGCGAGGGCGATGATGCCCGTACGTCCCCGGCGCAGGTGGCGGGCACTGAGGTTGGGTGTGTAGCCCAACTCGTCGATCGCCTGCTGGACCCGTTGCCGGGTGGCCTCACCGACCGGCCGGTAGCCGTTGATGACGTTGGAAACCGTCGCCAGCGACACACCCGCGCGATGGGCGATGGCCTTGAGACTGACCCCCACCGGTGCGATACCTCCACTCATTGCTCATTCTCGTCATGGAAGGGGCCGCATCGTCAACGAAGCCGTTGGGTTCGACTCAGGTAGGTCTGCACCACGACCACCACGATCAGGAACCCGCCGCTGACAACGGACTGATAGGACGAGTCCAGGGTGCCGATCTGGTTGATCACGTTCTGGATCACGCCGAGCAGCAGCACACCGCAGAGGGTGCCGCTGATGGATCCGGCGCCGCCGACGAGCAGGGTGCCGCCGATGACGACCGCAGCGATCGCGTCGAGCTCCATGCCGACGCCGAGGATCGTCACGCCGGAGGAGAGCCGGGCCGCGCTGAGCGCGCCGGCGAGCCCGGCGAGCAGCCCGCTCATCGTGTAGGCGAGCACCTTGATCCGGGCCACCGGCAGCCCCATCAGGCTCGCCGCGTCCTCGCTGCCGCCGATCGCGAAGACCGACTGGCCGAAGCTGGTCCGTTGCAGGACCACGGCACCGACGGCGAACAGGGCGAGCGCGATCAGCACCGGGTAGCCGAATCCGTAGACGGTGCCCTGGCCGAGCTCGGTGAACGCCGAGCCCTTCGGTACGAGGTAGGTCGTCGACCCCTCGTCGGTGATCGCGAGCAGCAGCCCGCGTACGCCGAGCAGGCTGGCGAGCGTCACGATGAAGGGAGCCATCCTGGTCTTCGCGACCAGCACCCCGTTGAGCACCCCGATCCCGCCGCAGACGACGAGCGGCAGTGCCAGCGCGGGCAGGAAGCCCCACTGCGACGCGTACGCCGCGAGGACGCCACCCAGCGCGAAGACCGACCCGACGGAGAGGTCGATGCCGCCGCTGATGATGACGAAGGTCATCCCGAGCGCGACGATCGCGAGGAACGACGACTGCACGGCGACGCCCCGGGCGTTGTCGAGCGTGGCGAAGAACTCGAAGGCGAACGACGCGATGACGACGATCAGCCCGAGAACGGCGAGGGCGCCGTGGCGCTGCACCCCGGCGGCGATGCGCTCGCCCCTGGTGGAGCCCTCGACCTCGACCTCGTGCGTACTGGTGGCGGGCGCGGGAAGGGTGTCGGTCATCGGGTTCTGCGCTCTCTGGCGATGTAGACGGCGACGAGGATGATGACGGCCTGGACCATCTGCGCCGCGGAGTCGGACAGGTCGTTCTTGATCATGGTGGCGCGGACGAGCTGCATCAGCAGGGCACCGGCGACGGTGCCGAGCACCCGCACCCGGCCGCCGCTGAGCGGGGTGCCGCCGACCACGACCGCGGTGATCGCGGAGAGCTCCATCAGGTTGCCGATCGCCGACGGGTCGCTCGCGGTGAGCCGGGCCGTCGCCAGCACCCCGGCGAGCGCGGCGAGCACGCCGCCGATGACGTAGGTGCCGACGAGCACCCGCTTCACCGGCAGCCCGGCGAGCCCGCCCGCCGCCCGGTTGCCGCCGATCGCGACGAGCTGGCGGCCGAAGGTGGTGCGGTGCACCAGGACTCCGACGGCGAGGGTCAGCACGGCGGCGATCGCCACCACGATCGGGACGCCGAGCACGTCCTCGCTGCCCAGGGCGAGCAGAGTCGGATCGTTGATCTGCTTGAGCTGGCCGTCGGCGAAGACCAGGGCCAGCCCGCGACCGCCCACGAGCAGCGCCAGCGTCGCCACGATCGGCTGCAGACCGACGACCGCCACCAGGGTGCCGTTGACGACACCCACGACGGCACCGGCGAGCAGCGCGACGGCGAGGGCCGGCAGCAGCCCGTACCCCAGATAGAGCGGGAGCACCGCGGCCGCGAGCGCCATCACCGAGCCGACCGAGAGGTCGATGCCCTCGGTGCCGATGACCAGAGCCATCCCCAGCGCCACCACCAGCACGGGTGCGACCTGGATGAGCTGGGTACGCAGGTTGCCGAGGGCGAGGAAGTTGTCGGTGAAGGCGGCGTTGAAGACGACGAGGGCGGCGACCGCGCCGTAGACGCCGTAGTCCTGCAGCGCCCTCGTGACGCGCCCTCGCTCGAATACCGGCCGGACGGCCAGATCAGACATGTGCGCTCTCCGCATCGTCGTGGCGGGCCAGGGCGGTCATGATGTGGTGCTCGGTGACCTCGTCGCCGGTGAGCTCGCCGGTGACGGCACCCGCCCGCAGCACCACCACCCGGTCTGCTCCCTCGACGAGCTCCTCCAGGTCGGACGAGATGAGCACGACGGCGAGCCCCGCCTGCGCCAGCTCGTCGATGAGCCCCTGGACCTCGGCCTTCGCGCCGACGTCGATGCCCCGGGTCGGCTCGTCGAGCAGCAGCAGCCGCGGGTTGAGGCAGAGCCAGCGGGCGAGCAGGACCTTCTGCTGGTTGCCGCCGGAGAGCTCGGAGACCTTCTGCTCGGGGCTGGACGCCTTGATCCGCAGCCGCTTGACGAAGGTGGCGACGAGCTCGTCCTGGCGTCGCCGGGAGACGATGCCGAGCCGGGACAGGCGCGGCATCGCGGCGAGCACGATGTTCTCACGGACGGACAGGTCCGGGATGATCCCCTCGGCCTTGCGGTCCTCGGGCAGCAGAGCCATGCCGGCCCGGATCGCAGCGGCCGGGGAGGGCCGCCGGATCCGCCTGCCCGCCATCGTGACCGTGCCGCTGTCCAGGGACAGGGCCCCGATGACGGCCTTGGCGGTCTCGGAGCGGCCCGAGCCGAGCAGCCCGCCGAGCCCGGTCACCTCGCCGGGGCGCACGTCGAACGAGATGTCGTGCAGCACGTGCCGCTTGGTCAGCCCGCGGGCCTGGAGAATCGGCTCGGCGTCGGTGCCGCCGTGCGTGTCGGAGAAGCGGGTCAGCCCGCCGCGGCGCACGTCGGCGATGTCGCGACCCAGCATGTGCGAGATGAGCTGCAGCCGGTCCAGTCCCGCCAGCTCGCCGCTGTGCACCACCCTGCCGTCGCGCAGCACGGTGACCCGGTCGCAGAGCTGGTAGAGCTCGTCGAGGCGGTGGCTGACGTAGACGATCGCGATGCCGCGGGCGCTCAGCTCGCGCACGACGCGGAAGAGGGTCTGCACCTCGCGCGGCTCCAGCGACGAGGTCGGCTCATCCATGATGAGCACCTTGGCGTCGATCGCGACGGCGCGGGCCAGCGCGACCATCTGCCGGGCGCCCAGGCCCAGCGAGCGCAGCGGCTTGCGCACGTCGACCTCGATGCCGAACCGGGCCAGGGTGTCTGCGGATTCGCGGTGCATCCGCCGGAAGTCGATGAGGCCGAAGCCGAGGCGCGGCTCGCGGCCCAGGTAGAGGTTGCGGGCGACGCTCATCAGCGGGACGAGGTTGACCTCCTGGTAGATCGTGGAGATCCCGGCCGCCTGCGCCTGGCGCGGCCGCCCGAAGGAGACCGGCTCGCCCGCGTAGACGACCTCGCCGGCATCGGAGGAGTAGACCCCGGTCAGCACCTTGATCAGCGTGGACTTGCCGGCGCCGTTCTCGCCGACGAGGGCGTGCACCTCGCCGGGCGCCACGGTGAGCGAGACGTCGTCGAGGGCGACGACGCCGGGGAACTGCTTGCGGACACCGCTGACGACCAGCACCGGGTCACTCATGTCGCACCTTCCTGTCGGGCGGGACACCCCGGGCCGGGAGAGGTCCCCCGGCCCGGCGGTGACTCAGTAGGCGCTGGCGAGCTCGGCCTTGGCGTTGGCCGCGTCGTACTCGCGGTCGGAGATGATGATCGCGGCACCCACCGACTCCCCGGCGAAGAACTTCTGCGCCGTCGCGAAGGCGAGCGGTCCGAAGCGGGGGTTGGACTCGATGACGGCGTTGATGGTGCCGTCGACGATCGCCTTGACCGCGTTCGCCGTACCGTCGATGGAGACGATCTTCACATCGGTGCCGGGCTTCTTGCCGGCGGCCTTGAGGGCGACGACGGCGCCGAGCGCCATCTCGTCGTTCTCGGCGTAGACGGCGGTGATCTCCGGCTTGCTCTGGATGAGCTGCTCCATCACCTGCTGGCCCTTGTCGCGGGCGAACTCACCGGTCTGCTGCGCGACGATCGAAAGGCCCGGTGCCTTCGCCTTGATCTGGTCGACGAAGCCGTTGGTGCGCTCGGTGGTGACGTTGTTGCCGGACGAGCCGAGCAGGATCGCGATCTTGCCCGTGCCGCCGGTCGCCTTGATCATGGCGTCGGCAGCGCGCTTGCCCTGCTCGGTGAAGTTGGAGCCGAGGAAGGAGAGGTAGTCCTTGCAGGCCGTGGCGTTGACCTTGCGGTCGATCGTCAGGACCGGCACCTTCTTGTCGGCGGCGGCTTTGAGCGCGGGCTCCAGGCCGTCGGAGTTGAGCGGAGCGATGATCAGGAATTGCGCGCCCTGGGCGAGCATGTCCTGGATGTCGCTGATCTGCTTGGGGAGCTGGGACTGCGCGTTGGTGACGAGCAGCTTCTTGACGCCGATCTTCGCCGCCTCGTCCTTGATGGACTGGGTCTCGGCGATGCGGAACGGGTTGGCCTCCTTCTCCGACTGGGAGAAGCCGACGATCGCGTCCTTCAGGTTGAGCGCGGTGCCGCCGTAGGACTGCAGCGTGCAGCCCGCGCCACCGGGCGAGGTGGAGGCGACGACCTGCTGGCCGGCGGTGCCGGTGGGGGAGGGAGTGCCCTCCTCGGCCTTCGTGCAGCCGGACAGCAGGGCTGCGCCGGCGAGCGTGATCGCGGCGGTGGCCGCCCACGCCCGTGGGGTTCTGATCATGTCGTGTCTCCTTGGGACGGTGGAGAGGGAGACCCAACCGAGACATGGCACTAAACATCGGCATATAGCGATGTAAAATGGGATGCTGGTCGGGATGGCAACGTTTTCCGGCAGGGAAGGTGTTGTTCGCCAAGCGAAGCGGACCGCTCCGCCTTGGCTCTATAACGTTATACAGTGCCGCTTAGATGTCAACAAGATGTCGAGACATCGAGATTCCTCAGCCGTGGCCACGGTGGGGCGGTCGCTATCGATTCGATAACGGTCGCTGTTCGTTGCCCCCGCAACGTTGTCGCCAGGCGGTTTCAGTGGGTACCCAGCCGCTCGACCAGCGGCTATCGATCACGGAAGCGGGGATGCCCGTGACAGCACAGAGGATCATCGCAGCGGTGGCCGTCATCGCGATGGTGGGCGTGGCGACGCCGGCCGCCGCCCACGACGAGACACCGCACCGCCCGACCGGCCTGGCTCCGGCCACGTCCGCCAACCTGCGCCTCGTCGGGCACGTCAACCCCGGCCCGGTCGCCAATGCCGACGTCTACGGCTACCGGGGCCACGCCTATCTGGCGAGCTTCGTCGGCAACAACTGCAACAGCAGCGGGATCCGGGTCTACAGCCTGTGGAACCCGGCCCGGCCCAAGCACGTGGCCACCTTCGCCGACAAGGCCTCCGAGCCCGACCTCGCCGGCACCTGGACCGAGAAGGTCATCGTCCAACGCGTCGACACCGCCCGCTTCCACGGGGTGCTCGCCGTCGTCACCTTCCAGACCTGCGACTCCACCGACGACACGACGTTCCGCGGCTTCGGCCTCTACGACGTCACCAACCCCGCCAAACCCAAAGCCCTCTCCCGGTACGCCGCACCGGGCACCCGGGGTTCGCACGAGATCTGGCTCGGGGCCGACGCGGGGCACGCCTACGTCTACGCGGCGGTGCTGCGCTCGGAGTGGACCAGCTCACCGACGTACGACCGCGCCACCAACACCGCCACCACGCCGGGGCGGGCGGACTTCCGCATCGTCGACGTCGCCGACCCCCGGCACCCGGTGGACGCCGGCGAATGGGGTGCGTGGAAGGAGCTCGGGGTGGTCCCCGTCGCCAACCCGGCCCACCCCTACGAGGGCTTCCAGAGCTTCACCCACTCGGTGCGGGTGGACACGCGGCTGCGGCGGGCGTACCTGTCGAATTGGGATCTCGGCACGGTGATCCTGGACGTCAGCGACGCGCGGCACCCCCGCTACCTGGGCCGGACCACTCCGGAGCAGGGCTCGACGCACTCCGCGGCGATCGACCCGACCGGGCGGTTCCTGATCGAGACGCACGAGCGGCTCGGCGGCATCCCGATGATCTACGACGTGAGCGACCCCGCGCGCCCACGCGAGCTGGCCCACCTCACCAAGGACGGCCAGGAGGAGACCTCGGTCCACGACCCTAAGCTGCGCGGCAGCCTCGCCTACTTCTCCTGGTACGAGCACGGCGTCGTCGTCGCCGACGTGTCGAAAGCCTGGGCGCCGCGGGTGATCGGGCAGTTCCTCAGCACCGACACCACGCCGAACCCGGACTTCTGCGACTTCGAGGGCGGCTGCGTCGAGGTCTGGGGCGTCTTCGTCCTCGGCGACCTGATTCTCGCCTCCGACATGAACTCCGGCCTCTACGTCCTGCGCCTCAAGCGGTAGCGCGACGGTGCCCCGTCGCCGCCGGCGATGGGGCACCGACCAAGCATGGTCAGCAGACCGGCCGGACCTCGCCGCCGCGGTCCCTCGACGCGTCCCGCTCGAGCGGCTTCGGCACGAGATCGGCGTCCGTCGTGCTGACCCAGGCGTCCGCCGCGTCCACCGTGGTGAGCGCGAACGGCTTGCCCTTGTCGTCGACGGTGAGCACGCCCTCGCCCCTGGCCGAGGAGTAGGCGACATCCAGCACCCACTTCACCCCCAGGGTCTGCACGTTGACGGTCATGTCGATGTTCTGCTCATCGGTGGCGGAGACGGTGAAGGCGGGCGGTGACTCGAGCTTCCCCTTCTCGTCCTCCCAGTCGAGCACCGGCACGTCGCCGCTGAGGTTGGCCGTGACCTGGAGTGCGATGACCACCGCGCCGCAGCCCTCCCACGCGTTGTACCAACCCTCCACCGGCTTCATGTGGGAGACGACCCTGGGCTTGACCGACTCGATGTGGACGAGGGTGGCGTCCTTGCCGCGGATGGTGAAGCGGACCGTCTGCTGGTCGGCGACCTGGCCGCCGTGGGCGATCGCCCACTTCCGGAAATCCGCCGTGGCCCGGGGGTCCAGGAGATCCGTCGGCACCGACAGGGGATCGAGGTCCTGCGGGAAGACGTAGTTGGGCTGCTCCGTCCGGTCCAGGAACACGTCCACGTCGATCGGCGCCGTGGGGTTGACGGTGTCGCCGATGCGCTGGAAGACGCCGGGCAGGTAATAGGACCCGACAGCGCCGAAGACCCCGAAGGCGGTGAGGACGGCGACACCCCGGATCACCCACTTGCGCACTCCGGTCGGCGGGGGCGGGGCGGGGGCGGGGGACTGCTGGGTCACGGATTCTCCTGGCACGGTGGTGTTCGGGGACCCGAAAAGCTTAGAGCGGTCGGTAGCTCGCCTGCCTCAGCCCAATCGCCTCGACCTGCTGCCAAATAGGTCGAACCGATAGATTCTCGTGCCGAATGGCATTCATGATCGGCGCAACTCTTCAAGAGTTGCGCCGATCATGAATCAGTCCTCGCAGCCGATGCCGTCACCGTCGCGGTCGAGGTCGTAGATGTCCGTGCCGATCACCTTGACCGGGCCTCGGACGTAGGCGGGTCCGTTGCCGCTGCCACCGGCGCAATCCACATCGGAGGCGATGGGTACGCAGGCCCAGGCGTAGTTCGGGTCGCAGGATGAGCTCTTCTTGGTGCCGACGAGGACCACCCTCGTCACCGGTGCCTTGGTGACGGTCGAGCTGAGCAGCTTCTTCGCGGTCTGCGTGCCATCGGTGAGCGTGACCTCGTAGGTGAGGGTCCGCACTCCCGGCACGCCCTGCGTCTTCACCCGCGTCTTGCCCGCGGCCAGAGTGGAGTCGTTGACGCGCTTCTCGCCGAAGGGAACAGCCTGCGTCTCGGTCACGGTGCGCTTCTCCACTACCGGAGTCGCTCCGGGCGTGAGCGTCGGTGTCGGTGAGGCTTCGGGCGCGACAGCGACCGCGACATCGGTGAGCGGAGACGCCTGCGCTGTCGGCGAGCTTTGCCGCCGGTCCGCACCGGCACGCGGCTTGCTGTCATCGTCGGTCAGCGCGCCGACCATGATCGAACCACCGCAACAGATCAGGAGGAGCGCCATCAGGCCGCCACCGACATAGAGGCCGACCTGCTTGCCGGTGGAGAGGCCCTTGCTGGAGGCGGCATAGGGATTCGGCTGTGTGGGTCCTGGCTGGTAGGTCATGACGGCAGTCTGGGCGCTGTCGGCCTGCCCCGGCAGTGGGCGAAAGCGTCGTGCCGGTCGACGGCAGGCGGCACGTCCGGACCGGTCAGCCGGATGAGGCCCACGGGGAGGGTCGCCGACGTGACGGCTCGATCACTGAACGGCTGCTGTCGGATGAACCCTACCGGGGTAGTCCGAGCGGCTTGACGTGCTGACGTCGCGTACGCATAAGGGGTGGACCTTGAATGTGTTCCGCTGCCATGACGGCGGAAATCGTTCAAGGTCTTCCCATTGCGTGATCAACAGACGGTCCCCGGTCCGGGAGCACCCAACGGACCGGGGACCGCCGCTCATGATGCGGCCGTGGTCAGAGCGCCGGGTAGGCGTTCGCCATCAGCTGCTGGAACTGCGCGGAGAACCAGTGCCCCGACAGCGGCGAGTTGGGCAGGGCCCCGCTCATGCTGTTGCCGTTGCGCGCGTTCCCGGTGTAGGTCGGGTCGCACATCCGGTCGAAGCCCTTGCCCTCGTTGTTCGGGATGGCCGTGCTGGAACCGTCGGACTCGCCCGGCGGCTTGATCCAGACGTAGGCGTCGATGCCCGAGGCGGGTGCCGCCCGCGGGCGCTCGCCGAGGCCGGCTCCGCTCTGGTTGCACCAGTTACCCTTGTGGATACGGCGGTCGATGCGGGACTGGTTGACGAAGGTGTTGGGGTCGGTCGACGTGCTCGCCGCGGTGGGCCGGTTGGGGCCGCCCCAGCCGTTGCGGGAGGTGTCGATCAGCATGCCGATGTTGGACGGGAACCCGGCCGTGACGAGCCGCGAACGGAACGCCTGGGCGAAGGTCAGCTCGTCGTTGTAGCGGTTCCAGTCGATCCACGTGGTCTGCCGCAGCTGCTCGGTCACCGGGCCGACATAGGGCTCGGTGAGCGCCGAGTAGTTGGCGGTGTCGGTGATGAAGCCGGTCACGTTGGACGCGACGCTGCCCGACGCCGTGGCGGCGCTGAACATCATGTTGGCGGTGGCGCCGAAGTTGTCGTCCCAGCCGACCCAACCGTGGTGCGCGGCGTCGAGGTAGTTGTAGACGTTGCCGATGGCGCCGAACTTGGCCAGGGCGTAACCGACGCCCTCGACATAGCCGCGGTTGGCGAGCATGGTGTTGCACACCGCGGTCTCGGTCGGCCGCCCGGCCACGTTGGTGACCAGGTTGGGCAGCGAGTCGATCTCGATGATCGTGACGATCCGCAGGTTGGCGTAGGCCGGCCGGGCCAGGATCGCGGCGATCGGGTCGATGTACTCGGTCTTGTAGCGGGGCAGGTCCGTCGGGCCGAGCTCGCCGTTGGAGGCGAGCGCGGCGCAGTCGCGGCCGGGCAGGTCGTAGATGACGAACTGCACGGTGAGCGCTGCGCTGCCGTTGGCGGCGTCCTGGGTGACGGCGGCGTTGAGGTGGTCGACCATGCCCATGCTGCCGGTGGTCGGGCTGCTGTTGCCGGCGATGGAGCTGATGCTGTCGAACCAGACGCCGGTCGGCTGGTTGGCGATCCGGCTGCCGCCGGGCTCGGCCGTGGCGAGCGCTTTCCACTGCGGGTTGTTGTAGACGGTGGCGCCGACATACGGGTTGTCGACCCGCGGGCACGGGTTGCAGCCGGTGCCGTCGTTGTCTGCCTCGGTCGCGGTGACGGTCACGTTGCCCGCCGACGAGGCCGCCGCGATCGTGGCGGTGCCGTTGGTGGTGTCGGTGTCCTCGGCCGCGCTGATCGTGACCGTGACGCCGGTGCTCCAGTTGCCGCTGGTCAGCGAGAAGCTCGTCGGCGAGACGGTGACGTTGGTGTCACCGGTCTTGGTGAGCGTGACGGCGACCGATGCCGACGGCGCCGAGGTGAGCCGATAGGTCACGGTCGTCGAGGATCCTTCGGGTACGGAGACCGCGGTCGAACTCACCGTGAGGACCGGTGTCGTGGTGCCGCTGATGCTGAAGGGCACGGCGGGGGAGACGGTGCTCAGGACGGGGCTGCCGTTGTCATAGGCGGTCGCCGTCGCGGAGTGGCTGCCGGAGGCGAGCCCGGCGGCACTGAAGCTGTATGGCGCGCTGGTGTCGGTGCTGACCAGCGTGCCGTCGACCCGGAACTCGACCTTGGTCACCGCACCGTTGTCGGCGGCGGTCGCCGCGAGCGGGACGCTGGCCCCGGCGGCGAAGGTCTGCCCGCTGGTGGGGCTGGTCAGGCTGACCGTGGGCGCGGTGTTGCCGCCACCGCCGTTGCAGGCGGTGCCGTTGACCGCGAAGGAGGTCGGGTTGGCGTTGCTGCCGGTGTAGGAGGCGTTGAAGCCGATCCCCACCGATCCGCCGTTCGCGACGGATCCGTTGTAGGACAGGCTGCTCGCCGTGACGTTCTTGCCGGACTGGGCGTAATTGGCCGACCAGCCCTGGATCCCGGTCTGCGTCCCCGCCCACGTCCAGGTCAGTGCCCAGCTCGTCCACGGGTCGCCGGTGTTGGCGATGGTGATGTTGGCGCCGAACTGGGTGCCGTTGTCCCAGGCCTTCTGGTATGTGATCTGGCAGCCGACGGCCGCCATCGCCGGTGACTGCACGGCGACGATGCCCGCCGCGGCGAGCGCGCTCACGCCGAGCAGCGCGACGAGCCTGCGCCGGATGGCGTGTCTGATGGGTGTCCTCACATTGTTCTCCTAGAACCGGGCCGGTCCCTGCGGGCACCGGCGGCGGCGTCCGCGGACCCGTGGTGCCGGGCGTGGGTCCGCGGCCGCGCTGGGGAGGATGGGACGGGCCCCTCGACCTGCGCGGGGTCGAGGTGTGGAGCGGGTGTGAGCTCACCGAAACATGTGAAGGCAGTTTGGCATGGGAGCGTTCCCACATCAATGCTGATCAAGGCCTTGAGAATGCCAAATATTTCGATCTATTTACGTCCGTGTTACCGCATGATCGGCGCAACTCTTCAAGAGTTGCGCCGATCATGCGGCCCGCGACGGGGGTACGCGGGCCGGCCGCCCTAGGCGTTGCCCCAGGCGGCGAGCTGGTTCATGTAGGTCTTGATGTTGCCGACCGAACCGGTCATCACATAGGTGTTGAAGGTCTTCGTCCCGGCGCCCAGGTTGCCCTTGTGAATGACGCTCCACTTCGACGTGGCGAAGTCGTGGTCGCCGGTGCCGCCGCCGCACGCGGTCGGGTTGCTGAAGAAGTTGCCGAGCAGCATCTCCGAGACCGAGCCGCCGACGCTCTTGTTGGCGCCGTAGACGCCCATCGCCGCCGTCAGGCTGCTGTTGGCGATGATGACACCGCCCCGGTTCGGCGGGGTGTAGTGGTAGTAGTTGTAGCTGTCCGGGCAGTTCGGCGACTGGTTGATCTCCTGGATCGTCTGCGAGATCGCGTCATAGGTGAAGAACCGCGTGAACTCGGCCCGCAGGTAGCCCGTCGGGATCTCCACGGTCGGCTCGCCGGTGAGCGCGGGCGAGGTGAGCACGGTGGTGTAGCGGGCCACCGGGCCGAGGCCGCCCCAGTTGAGCGTGATGTCCTTGCCCAGCAGCATGTCCTTGTAGATCACCGGGTTGTCCGGGCCGCCGCCGGCATAGGTCTGCGGCAGGAACTCGATCGGCACCGACCTCGTCGACTGGGTCAGCGTCGCGGTGTTGTTGGACGCCGAGGCGAGCGGCGAGCCGTGCCGGGCCCACGCGGGGCGGTCCCAGTCGGTCCAGGTGTCCCCGGCCTCGGTCGGGTTGCTCTGGACGTGGTTGCCCCGGTCGAAGAAGACCGACGACTGCAGTTCGCGACCGTAGTCGCGGCGGTTGAGGTACTGCACGCCGTTGTGGGTCCACTGGAAGACCGCGCCCCCGGCGGCCAGGTTGGATTCGACCGTCACCCCGCCGCCGGAGAGGGTCAGCGGTGACGAGGCGGTGTTGGCGAAGCGCGGCCAGCCGAAGGCCCCGGCCAGCGGTTCGTCGGCGTAGCAGCTCAGTGCCGGTTCGTTGACCGAGCGGCTGCCGTGGTCGCCGTTGCAGCCGTTGAAGGTGCGCCGGTACTGGCTCAGCCCCTGCGCGTTGCCCGCCGCCTGGTACGCGTAGCCGACCGGGGCCTCCGTCTGGTAGCCGCCCTCGCCGGGGGTGAGCGACTCCATGTGGTCCATGTGGCCGTAGGCGTTGGGGTTGTAGAGGCGGTAGAGGGGACGGGTGTTCGCCACCTGGGTGGCGGGCAGGTAGTAGATCTGCCCGTCGTTGGGGAAGCCGTCGCGCTCGGCGTTGTCCTTGGTCGTCATCAGATCCGGGCGCGACCCCACCCGTACCCGCCAAAGGATCTTGGCGACGACCGCCTCGCCGCCCTGCGCGGCGAGCGCGGCCTCGATCGGCAGGAGGGTGGTGGCCACGGTCGCGAGCACGGTGACGATGGCCAGGCGCCGCACGGAGCTCGTGCGTCTGGGCATGATCTCTCCCTTACGAGTGGTTGAAGGCGAAGGTGAAGCTCTCCGCGGCGTTGATCGGGTTGCACTGCGAGAGGTCGGTCTTGCAGGCGATCGGCGCGATGCCGAAGCGGAACTCGACCGGACCGGCGACGAAGCTGCGCGACGACGACGAGGTGATGCTGACGTTGAAGACGTAGAGCGCCCCGTTGCTCGTCACCTGGGTCGACCCGGGGATCGTGGGCATGGTCGGAAGCTGGAACAGCCGGGTCCAGCCACCGCCCGGCAGCGTCTCGTGAAACCGCAGGTAGGGTTGCGCTCCCGGGTGGTTGAGCAGCCATTGCACGGGTACGGCGACCGGGAACGACACATACTGCGCCTTGAAGTCGAGCGTGGCACCCGACGGCGGCCCGTAGACCCCGGCGGCGGTGCCGATGAGCGGCGTGAAGGGCATCCAGTCCGACCAGGGCCCGAGGTTGGGGTACCCGCTGAAGCGCACCCGGAAGCGGGCCGGGGTGTCGATCGTCGAGGGCGCCGAGGTGTTGCCGTAGTCGAGCGTCGAGCAGACGTTGGGGTCGAAGGCCGAGCAGTCGCCCGAGATCAGCTTCGTCGGTCCGGCACCGAGCTGCTGCTCCACCTGCCAGAACGGGAAGGCGATCCCGCCGGCGTCCACGATGAACTGCGGCATGTGGTAATAGGAGACCGGGTACATGATGTTGTTGAAGTGGTACCGGTAGGAGACCTGTTTCGGCACGATGCAGTGCTCCGACGCGACGATGCCCCGCGCCCAGACGAAGTCGCAGAACGCCCGCTTGTAGCGGGGCGGCAGGGTGCCGTAGAAGCGGCCGGTGTGCGCGACCAGGCCCCAGTTCTCGGCACCCGCGGCGGCGTTGCCCTCGTGGTAGCGGTAGTAGATCGCCTGGGCGACGTCGGCGCGGTTGGCGAGCGCGGAGAAGACGTCCCTGATGTAGAGGCCCTGCTTCGCCTCCTTCGTCTCCAGCACCGTGGAGGTGACGTCGTTGGAGTTGAAGCCGACCTCGGTGAGCCAGAACGGCGATGCCGCCTGCGGCACGCCCTCGCCGGTGAGCACCGTGCGCAGCGCGGCGAGCCGCCCGGTGATCCCGGTCAGCAGCGTCGAGGTCGCGGTGTTGGCGTAGCCGCCGGGCAGGGACAGGCCCATCGCGAAGGGGTACGGGTGGTAGCCGATCCCGTCGAACGGCCAGGCCCCGGCGTTGGCGGCCCTGAACGCGGCGACCGATGCCGACTTGAGCAGCGCCTTGAGATGGACGGTGTCGTCGTTGGCCGTCCCCGAGTCGCCGCCGTCCATCGCCGGGTGCATCCCGTGCGTGATCACCTTGACGGTGGTGCCGCACGGCTTCGACCCGGCGAGCCGGCAGTAGCGGAAGAACTTCGAGATCAGCCGCCCGTAGGCGTCCGGGGGCGCCACGTAGGGGCCGGGGTGCGCGGCGGTGCCCGGGTGGTAGAGCTTGTTCGCCTCGTTGAGCACCTCCACCGCGGCGAGCCGCGACGTGAAGGCGCCGACCACGGCGAGCGCCTTGTCGATCCACACCTTCATGAACTTCGTCGTCGTCCCGTACTCCGGGTACTGGCTCACCGCCACGGAGTCCTGCAGCTGATAGAGGTAGGGCTCGCCCGCCGGCACCCCGCTGCCCGTCACGCCGCCCTCCACCAGGGCGAAGTTGAGCACGGCGATCACCTTCACGTCGGCGGGCAGCTTGTCGAGCAGGCGCCGGTAGAGCGCCAGGTCCACCGCGGACTCACCGGAGGCGGCGATCTCCAGCCGGACGAGCTTGACCTGCGCCTCGACGAGGTCCCGGATCATCTGGTCCTCGAACGCGACCCGCTGGGCATCGGTCATCGAGGGCTCGATCGCGGGCCGGATGTGCCACGGGCTCATCACCGCCAGCCCGGTCTTGGCGATGGAGGCCGCCGCCGTGACCGCGGCGGCGGTCCGCTGCCCCGGTGCGGTCCGGGCCGCGCCGATCGGCGGCGCGGCGATCGCCGCCACCTCGGCGGTCCGCGACCCGGTGACCGATCCGTCCTGGGCTGCGGCCGGAGCCGCCCCGGCCGCGATCACCGTCAGCGCCGCCAGCATCGCGCCGACCCGGCCGATGATTGTTGTGCTCATGCTTCCTCCCTTGTCGGGAGAAGGGTCGAGCGGCCCGGTATGTGATTGGTATATGCCGAGGTCTCGATCTGCGATAGCGTGATGGGCGGATGGCGACATATCACGTTCTCGGCTCCCTGACCGTCACCGCCGACCAGCGTCCGGTGCCGGTGCGCAGCCGCCGCCAGCGGGCCGTTCTCGCCACCCTGCTCGCCAACCCCCGCAGCGTCACCCCCGTCGACCGGCTCCTGCGGGCGCTGTGGGCCGACGACCCGCCCGACACCGCGATCGGCCAGGTCCAGACCGTCGTCTGGCGGCTGCGCCAGGCCCTCGGCGACGGCGCGATCCTCACCCGTCCCGGCGGGTACGAGCTGGTCGCAGCCGAGTCCGACGTGGATGCCGACGTGTTCGCGGCGACGGCTGCCCACGCGGCGGAGCTCGCCGAACGCGGGCAGCTGGCCCAGGCCGCCGAGCGCTACACCGAGGCGCTGCGGCTGTGGCGCGGGCGGCCCTTCGCCGACGTGCAGATGCCGGGCGACCTGGTCGGCAGCGGGCTGCCCGCCGCGATCGCCGCGCTCACCGAGCACCGGGTCGCGGTGGAGAGCCGCTTCTTCGACGTCGAGCTCGCGCTCGGCCGCCACGAGGGCCTCGTGCCGCTGCTGGACCGGCGGGTGCAGGAGGAGCCGCTGCGGGAGGGGCCACGCGAGCGGCTGATGCTCGCCCTCTACCGCTGCGGTCGGCGAGCCGACGCGCTGGAGGCATACAGACAGGGCCGGGCGGTGCTCGTCCGCGAACTCGGCCTGGAACCCGGTCCCGGCCTGCAGCAGCTCAACGCCCGGATCCTCGCCGGCGACCCTCGGCTCGCGTCGGCCGCCGAGCAGCCCGGCCCGGTCCAACCGCGCCCCGCGCAGCTCCCGGCCGACGTCACGGCCTTCGTCGCGCGGACCGACCTCGCCGTCACGCTGGCACAGCGGCTCACCGCGGGCGGCACCACCGCACCGGCGGCGGTCGCGGTCTCGGGGGCTGCGGGCAGCGGCAAGACGACGCTCGCCGTGCACGTCGCGCACCGGGTCAAGGACGGTTTCCCGGATGGTCAGCTCTTCGCCGACCTGCGCGGAGAGGACGGCCCGCTCGACCCGGCCGAGGTGCTCGCGCGGTTCCTGCGCGCGCTGGGCGAGGACGCCCGGACGATCCCGCCCGGCCTCGACGAGCGGGCGGCCCTCTTCCGCGTCCGCACCGCCGGCCGGCGCCTGCTCGTGCTGCTCGACAACGCGGCCGGTGAACCGCAGCTGCGGCCGCTGATGCCCGCCGACCCGGGCTGCGCGGTCCTGGTGACGAGCCGCCGCAGAATAGCCGCGCTGCTCGGCGCCCACGAGGCCGACCTCGGCGTCTTCGACCCCGTCGGAGCCCTCGACCTGCTCCGCACGATGCTCGGCCCGGCCCGGGTCGACGCCGAGCGCGCCGACTGCCTCGCCGTCGCGCAGCGCTGCGGCTACCTGCCGCTGGCGATCCGGATCGCCGCCGCCCGCCTCGCCGCCCGCCCGCACTGGCCGGTCGCGCGCCTCGCCGAGCGGCTCGCCGACGAGAGCAGCCGCCTCGACGTCCTGTCGCTGCCGGACCTCGCCATCCGGTCCAGCCTCGCGCTCAGCGTCAACGCGCTCGACCCCGCCGACCGGCAGCTCTTCGCCCGGCTCGGCGGCGTCGAGGCGGCGCACCTGCCGTCGTGGGCCGCCGCGGCCCTGCTCGACCTGCCCGCCGCCGACGCCGAGGAACCGATCGAGCGCCTCGCCGAGGCCCGGCTCGTCGAGGCCGAACCGTCGAGCCCGGCCCGCTACCACCTGCACGACCTGGTCCGATCGCTCGCCCGGGAGCGGCTCGCCGACGACGCCGGTGCCGCCGCGGCGCAGGAGCGCTTCCTCGGCGGCTGGCTCACCCTCGCCGACGCCGCCTACGACCGGTTGCCCGGCGGATTCCGCCGCGCCGCACCGCAATCGGCTCCGCGCTGGTCCGGGTGGCGACCGGCGGAGCTCGACGAGCTGCTCGGCGATCCGGCGGTGTGGTGCGAGGGGGAGCGGACGAGCCTCGTCGCCGCCGTCCGCCAGGCCGCCTCGGCCGGTCACACCGAGCTGGCCTGGAACCTCGCGGTCACGCTGGCCCGCTTCTTCGAGCTGCGCGAGCACCTCGACGACTGGCAGAGCACCCACGAGACCGCGCTGCGCGCCTGCCTCGCCGCCGGCGACCGCGTCGGTGAGGCGTACCTGCTGCGGGGCCTCGGCGAGGTGCGGCTCAACCGGGACCACTTCGCCGAGGCGCTCGGCTTCCTGCGCCCGGCACTGGCGATCATGCGTGAGCTCGCCGACCTGCCGGGCGAGGGCGCGGTGCTGCGCGCCGCCGGAACCGCCCACCGGATGCTCGGCGAGGAGGCCGAGGCGATGGCCGCGCTCGACCGTGCCCGGATCATCTGCGCCGAGACCGGAGACCAGGTCGGGCAGGCCCAGGTGCTGCACAACATCGGCGCCGTGCACCGCCGGGCCGGGCGCCTCGACGACGCCGAGGCCGCCTACCGGGCAGCGCTGGCGATCTTCGAGGAGCGGGGGGACCCCTTCGGCCGCTCGTTCACCCTGTGCAGCCTCGGCCTCATCGCCGGCCGCCGGCCCGAACGCGTCGACGAGGCTGACCGCTGCCTGCGGCTCAGCCTGGAGCTGAGCCGGGAGTTCGGATACCGGCGCGGCGAGGCGATCGCGCTGGGCAACCTCGGCGACCTCTACCAGCGCACGGGACGCCCCGCCGCCGCCGCGGCCGAGCTCGTCGCCGCCATCACGATCTGCCGCGAGATCGGCGACGACCGGGGCGAGGCGATCGAGCTGCGCCGCCTCGGCGAGTCCTATCTCGACCTGGGACGCCACGCCGCCGCCCGGTCGGTGCTGCAGCGCGGGCTCGCCCTCGCCCGGGAGCTCGGCCTCGACGAGGACCGGCGGGAGGCCCTGGCGCTGCTGGGCCGCACCGAGGAGGCCCCGCCGCCGACGTGAGAGCAAACGGAGAGGGCCGCCGGTCGGCTGTGCGCCACGCTGCTTGCCGGAGGTGGTCGACATGGCGTACCTGGTCCTGGGCCCGATCGAGGTCTGCGTGGGTGGCGTACCGGCGGCGCTCGGCGCGCCCAAGCAGCGCGCGGTCCTGGCGATGCTGCTGCTCAACGCACCGCAGCCGGTGCCCGTACGCCGGCTCGTCGACGAACTCTGGCCCGACGGCCCGCCACCGTCGGCGGTGAAGAACGTCCAGGTCTACGTCTACCAGCTCCGCAAGGTGCTCGGACCGCCGCTCGGCTCGTCGGCGGCCGGATATCGGCTGGACCCCGGCGCCGACCTGGACCTGGCCCGGTTCCAGCGGCAGGTCGACCACGCCCGGCAGGCAGCCCGTTCCGGTGGCCGGCGGCTCGCGGTGCAGCTCTACCGGCGGGCGCTCGCACTGTGGCGCGGCCCGGCCCTCGCCGATCTCGCCGACCGGGACCTCCTGCGCACCCAGGCCGCCCACCTCGACCAGCGGCGCCTGCGCGCCCTCGACGAGTGCCTGGAGCTGGAACTGGGCCTCGGCTGCGGCGAGGAGCTCCTCGCCGAGCTGGCGCAGCTCGCCGCCGACCATCCGCTGGACGAATCCCTGCGCTGCCACCAGATCCGGGCCCTGCGGGCGGCCGGGCGGACCACCGAGGCGGTCGCCGCCTATCGCGACGCCTGCCGCCTGCTCGCCCGGGAGCTCGGCGTGCCACCCGGTCCGGAGCTGCGGCGCCTGGCGGATTCGCTCGGCGCGACCACCGGTACGCACTGCGGCCACTGTGGACAATCACTGGTCAGCGGCTCCGGAGGTTAACCTCTACGGATGTCTCCTCGCCTGCGACCAGCGCTCGCCACCGACTACGACACCATCGCGGCGGTGGTCGACGCGTGGTGGGGCCGCCCGATCCTGCCCGCGCTGCCCCGGCTCTTCCTCGACCACTTCCACCGCACCAGCCTGGTCGCCGAGGCGCCCGACGGCGGCCTGGCCGGCTTCCTGGTCGGCATCATCTCGCCGTCGGAGCCGACCGAGGCCTACATCCATTTCGTCGGGGTCAGCCCGGCGATGCGAGGCACCGGTCTGGCCCGGGCGCTCTACGCGGAGTTCTTCGCCCTCGCCCGGGCCGAGAACCGCACCGTGGTCCGGGCGGTCACCGCGCCGGTCAACGCCGGGTCCATCTCGTTCCACCTGCGGATGGGTTTCGCCGTCACCGGACCCGTGCCCGCCTACAACGGTCCGGGCCACGACCTCGTCGTCTTCGAGCGCTCGCTCTGATCAGCCGTCCTGGCTGGTCCGGACTTCCTTCTCGCTGTAGGTCCCGCTCAGGCAGGCCGCGTAGGACCAGGTGAGGCAGACCTGCATCGCGATCCGGTCACCGGCCTTCACGTCGTCCCAGGGCTTGTACATCGTCGGCTTCCCGGCGTAGCCATTGGAGTTCTGCAGGCCGCCGACCTGGTTCCCGTTGAGCCACGCCATGACGAAGATGCCCTTGCTGTCGCTGCAGTAGTCGTGCAGCACGATGAAGTCGTCCTTCTTGCTGCCGTCGCCCCACGTTCCATAGTCGACGAAGTCGGCGACACCGCAGCCGCCGGGGGTCGAGGCCGAGAAGCTGTCGTCGTGTGCGGCCATGGCCGGGCTTCCGAGCAGCGCCAATGCGGCGGTGGCAGCGGTGAGGATCGTCGGCAATCTCCATTGTGACATGGCGAGAGTCAAGCATCGGCGAAAGAACGCGGGCAAGGCTGACCGGGATAGATACCGCCAGAGTTTGGCCGCGCTACCGCGTGGGGTGGAGGTGCCGTCGAGGCGTACCGCCGCCGGTCGAGGGCTCGGCATTGTGGAGGTAATTACACGCATTTGTTGCGTATAGCGTTCGAAGTCGCGGCTCGGCGGGCGGGGCGGGCAAGGGGTGACGTGAACGTGGAGCGACTACTGCGGGTCTTCGTCGGCAGCGCCTCGGCGGTCGCCGTCGTCGGCCTGGTGATGATGGCGACGGGGCAGCCGTGGCTCTTCCCCAGCCTCGGACCGACGGTGATGCTGCAGCTGGAGATGCCGCACCTGCCGCAGTGGTCGCCGCGCAACACGGTCATCGGGCACGGCGTGGCGGTGCTGGCCGGGTACGCCATGCTGGCGGCCTGGGGCCTGCGCGACGCGCCCTCGGCCCTGCAGGGCGGCGTCAGCGCGACGAGGATCGCCGCGGCGGCCGGATCCCTGGCGATCACCGCGGTCGCCCTCATGCTGCTGCGCTGCCCGCATCCCCCGGCCGGAGCGACGACGCTGATCGTGAGTCTCGGGCTGCTGCACACGCCGCGCCACCTGCTGACCCTGATGGCAAGCGTGGTGGTGGTGACATCGATCAGCTGGATCGTGAACCGGGCGATGAGGCAGCCGATGCCGCTCTGGTCGCACCGGGACGAGCAAGCCCTATAGCACCGTCAGCACGCGCGGCCCGTCCTCGGTGATCGCGACCGTGTGCTCGACGTGGGCGGCACGGCTGCCGTCGGCGCTGCGCAGCGTCCACCCGTCGGGGTCCACCCGGTAGCAGTCGCCGCCCCCGCCGAGGAACCACGGCTCGATGGCGATGACCAGCCCGGGGACGAGCCGCATGCCGCGCCCCGGTCGGCCGTCGTTGGGCACCGCCGGCGACTCGTGCATGGTCCGGCCGATGCCGTGGCCGCCGTAGTCGGTGGAGATGCGCAGTCCGGCACCCCGGCCGACCTCGCCGATCGCGGCGGAGACGTCGCCGATCTGCGCTCCCGGTGCCGCCGCCGCGATCCCGGCGGCGAGCGCGGTCTCCACGGTGCCGATCAGCCGGGTGTCCTCGTCGCGGGGCTCGCCGACCGTGAAGGAGATCGCCGCGTCCGCCGCCCAGCCGTCGAGGACGGCGCCGCAGTCGACGCTGACGAGGTCGCCGTCGGCGAGCCTGGTCGCGTCGGGGATGCCGTGCAGTGCCGCGTCGTTGATCGAGGTGCAGATCACCGCCGGGAAGGGTGTCTGGGCGAAGCTGGGCCGGTAGCCCAGGAAGGGGGAGGTGGCACGGGCCTCGGCGAGGATGTCCCGGGCGATCCGGTCCAGGTCGAGCAGGCTCGTCCCGACCTCGGCCTGGGCGCGGACCGTCGCGAGGATCTGCGCGACGACGCGGCCCGACGCCCGCATCGCTTCGATCTCGCCCGGCGTCTTCAGCTCGACCACGGGATATCTCCGTCACTCTCGGCGCCTGCGCGGCGTCTCCTACTGTGGTGGGATAACTATACCGGTACTACTATCACGGTATGGTTCGGGTCCCGTTGACCCCGCAGGAGCGGGCACGTGGTGAGCGACTGGGCGCGGTGCTGCGCGAAGCTCGCGGGCAGCGCACGATGGTGGAGGTCGCCCTCGCCTCCGGCATCTCGGTGGAGACACTCCGCAAGATCGAGGCCGGTCGGATCCCCACTCCGGCCTTCTTCACGGTCGTCGCGCTCGCGGAGACCCTCGACCTGCCGATCGGCCGCATCGCCAGCCAGTGCGCCGCGCCGGAGCCGATCGCGGTCTGACCACCCTCATCCGCCGAGGTGGGAGACGGTCCGCAGCGCGGTCTCCACGGCCTCGGCCAGCGTCACCGCGATCTCCCGGTCCACCGGTGGCGAGACCCTGATCTCGACCGCCAACTCGCCGCCGACCGGCCGCCGGTGGAACTCGACGAGCACCGGCAGTCCGTCGGGGGCATCCGGCGTGAACTGCCCGGCGAAGCCGACCGTCACCGGCTGCTCGTGCCCGGCGGGCTTCGCGTCGAGCTCGGTCTCGTGCAGCTCCACCGCGAGCCGCTGCCAGCCCAGCCCGGCCGTGGCGACCCGGATCGCCAGCACCTCCGTCATGCCCGGCCGATCACGGATCAGCCCCGTCTCGACGTCGGTCACGCCGGTGACCTGCGCCCAGGACGAGCAGAACGCGGCGAGGACGAGGCTGCGCAGCGGCACGTCGAAGCGCTCCGCCACCGCGACGAGCCTGGTGACCAGCGCGACGGAGAGCACCCGTGCGGCGTCGGGCGGCAACCGGCCCGCCCCGCTGCCGAGCCTTACTGGATCCTGCGACATGTCTGCCCCCGTCGGTCACGCATAGGCGTATCGAGCCGGCCCCCCATGATGTGGAGCAGGCCGCCGGTCCCTGACACGACGCGGCTGAGCCGTGAAATGTTGGCAGTCCGGGCGGATTGATACTGAACTCGCTCCCGCTCCACGGCCAGGTGTTCAAGCTGGGGACGAATGTGCCTGGTCCGTGCCCTGGCGAGTGCCCGATCCGGCCCGGGCACGTATCGTCGCCGCATGCTCCGTCCCCGGATCCGCCCGGCTGTCGCCGCGGTGGTCGTCCTGCTTCTCGGCCTCGCGGTGCGCGCGCTGACGGCCGGAGCATTCGCCAAGTACGCCGGTGTCGCCCTCTACGCCGCGCTGATCTACGCCCTGGTCGTCTGCCTCGCCCCCCGCATCCGCCCGCTCGCCGCCGCCCCGATCGCCCTCGCCATCTGCTGGCTCGCCGAGTTCGCACAGCTCAGCCCCTATCCGGCGGAGCTGTCGGCCCGCAGCACCCTGGCCCGGCTCGTGCTCGGCAGCACCTTCAACCCGCCCGACCTCGCCTGGTACGCCGTGGGCATCATCACCGTGGCCGGACTGCACCTGGCGTGGTTACGCTGGCCGAAGCGAGCACCGGGGGAGGGCTGATGACCAGTGCCTACGAGTCGCACATCGACCGCCAGATCCGTGAGGCGCAGGAGCGGGGCGACTTCGACGACCTGCCGGGCCTCGGCAAGCCGCTGCCGGACCGGGGTGAGCGCTATGACGAGAACTGGTGGGTCAAGGAGCTGATCCGCCGGGAGAACCTGACCGGTCTCGCCCCGGGCACGCTCCGGCTCCGCAAGGAGGTCGAGGAGGTGGCGCAGACCGCAGCGGCGAAGAAGTCCGAGTGGGCGGTGCGGGAGCTCGTGTCGCAGCTCAACGAGCGGATCGCCAGCGCTCGGCAGGGCCTCGTCGACGGGCCGACCGTCTCCTATCAGGACCTCGACGTGGTGGCGGTGGTCCGGGCCTGGCACGCCGCCCGCGAGCAGGAGGCCCGGGAGCGGCCGCCTACGCCGCCCGCAGGGTGAGGGTGTCGCGGACGAAGTCGGCGGCGAGGCGGTGCCACAGTGAGGGCTGCGACAACATCGTGTGCCCTGCTCCGCGTACCCCGATGAACTGGATGTCGACGCCGAGCTGCGCGGCCCGCGCGGCATAGCGCCGCGACTCGATCGGCGAGGTCATCCGGTCGGCATCGCCGTGGACGATGAGCACGCGGCGATCGCTGAGCTGGCCGAGCGGATCGGCGGGCTCGATCCAGGGCGCGAGCGCGCAGACGCCGATCACATTGGGTGATCCGGCCGCCCAGAGCGCGGCCCGCCCGCCCATGGAGTGGCCGATGAGCACGACCGGCGTGTTCGGATGGCGCCCGGCGGCCTCGGCGAGGGCCCACTCGACGTCGTGGACGGGGTCGCGGTCAGCCCCGTTCCAGCCGCGGTAGCGGTAGCGCAGCCGCCAGACGGCGACGCCCTCCTGCCGCAGGCCCCGGTGCACCTCGGTGGCGAAGGGCCGCATCCGCAGGTAGGCGAGGCGTGCCTTGTGCACCGGCGCGTGGCCGTGCGCGGCACCGCCGTGCAGCACCATCGCGATCGCCGTGACATCGTCGCCCTCGGGCCCGTTGCCCTCCACCTCGATCACTGCTCTGCTCACTCGTGCCCCCTACTCGTCACGGTAATCGCCGTCAGCAGTTCGGAGCCGGAGGAGTCGAGGATGGGTCCATCCGGTTACTTGACAGTTACGTTGATCGGATTGATAGTTCTCGTTGCCGATAGCCGTGTTCGATGATGCGGAGCCGTCCATGCGCGGTTTGCCCCGGATCTTGCTCGCTAGTGCCCTGGTCGTGGCCGCTATCAGCCTGGCCGGACCGGCCCGGTCGGAGACCCCGGCGTCGCGGGTGATGATCCCCACGCTGCGGGAGTGGACCGCGGGCAGCGGCTCCTACACCTTCTCATCGGTGACCCGCATCCTCGTCGACACGGCGACGCAGGCGACCGGCGCGACCTTCGCGGCGGACCTGACGGCGCTGACCGGCCTGACGATCCCGGTGCTCACCGGCGGCACCGCGCAGCCCGGCGACATCCGGCTCGCGCTCGGCTCGACCGACACCCAGCTCGGCACCGAGGGCTACCGGATCACCGTGGGCTCGTCGGTGACGGTCGACGCGCGGACCGACGCGGGCGCGTTCTACGGCACCCGGTCGCTGCTGCAGCTCATCAAGCAGGCGCCGACGATCCCGGCCGGGGTGGGCCGGGACTGGCCGACGAAGCCGGAGCGCGGCCTGATGGTCGACAACGGCCGCAAATACTTCAGCGTCGGCTGGCTGCGCAACCATGTGAAGGACCTCGCCTACCTCAAGCTCAACTACTTCCACCTGCACGTCTCCGACAACCTGGGCTTCCGGCTGGAGAGCACGACGCACCCCGAGGTCGTCTCGGCGCAGCGCTACACCAAGCAGGAGATCACCGACCTGGTCGCGCTCGCCGCGCAGTACCACGTCACGATCGTGCCGGAGATCGACATGCCCGGCCACATGGACGTCATCCTCGCCAACCATCCCGAGCTCAAGCTCGTCGACAGCGGCGGCGGCGTGAACAACGGCTTCATCGACCTCGCCAAGGACGCGTCCTACACACTGATGCGGGACCTGATCAACGAATACCTCCCGCTCTTCCCCGGCCCGTTCTGGCACCTCGGCGCGGACGAATACGTCACCAACTACACCGCCTACCCGCAGCTGCTCACCTACGCGCGGGCGCACTACGGCGCGAGCGCGACGGCGAAGGACACCTACTACGGCTTCATCAACTGGGCCGACGGGCTGGTCCGGGCCGGTGGCAAGACGATGCGGATGTGGAACGACGGCATCAAGTCCGGTGACGGCACGATCACGCCCAACGCCGACATCGTCGTGGACTACTGGTACAACTACGGCCTCACCCCGCAGCAGCTCGTCGCGCGCGGGCACCGGGTGATGAACAGCAGCTGGACGCCGACCTACTACGTCCTCGGCGGTGCGAAACCCGACAACGCCTACCTCTACGAGTCCTGGACACCCGAGATCTTCCAGGGCGGCACGACGCTCGCCGACCCCGCGCGCAACGCGGGCGCCGCCGTCCACGTCTGGTGCGACAACCCCGCGGCCGAGACCGAGGACCAGGTCGCGGGCGGCATCCGCGACGCGCTGCGCGGCCTCGCCCAACAGACGTGGGGTACGCCGAAAGCCGTCCCCACCTACGCCGCGTTCCAGTCCGTCATCGCGACGATCGGCCGGGCACCCGGGTATGCGAGCGCGGGACTGCCCGGCAACCTCGCCCTCGGCAAGCCGACCGTGGCGTCCAGTGTGGAGACACCGGCCTTCCCCGCGTCCTACGGCACCGACGGCGACTCGGGTACCCGCTGGTCCAGCCTCTACACCAACGCCGAGTGGCTCCGTGTCGACCTCGGCTCCAGCCAGCCGATCGGGCGGGTGATCCTGCGGTGGGAGGCGGCCTACGGGCGCGGCTACCAGATCCAGGTCTCCAACGACGCGACCGCCTGGACGACGATCTACACCACCGCAGCCGGCGACGGCGGTGCCGACGACCTGACCGGGCTCACCGGCACCGGCCGCTACCTGCGGATGCTCGGCGTGACCCGGGGGACCACGTTCGGCTACTCGCTCTACGAGCTGGAGGTCTACGCGCCGTCCGGGCCGATCGACCTGGCGCTGGGGCGGGCGGCGACGGCGTCGAGCACCGAGACGGCCGCCTTCCCGGCGTCCGGGGCGACCGATGGCAACCCGGGCACCCGCTGGTCCAGCCTCTACACCGATCCGCAGTGGCTCCGCATCGACCTGGGCGCGGTGTATCCGATCTCCCGGGTCCGGCTGAGCTGGGAGACGGCTTTCGGGCGGGCGTACCAGCTGCAGACCTCGGCGGACGGCACCACCTGGACCACGATCTTCACCACGGCCGCCGGTGACGGCGGCGTCGACGATCTGACCGGCCTGTCCGGGTCGGGCCGGTACCTCCGCGTCTACGGCACCGCCCGCGCCACGGCCTGGGGCTACTCGCTCTGGTCGGTCGAGGCCTTCTCCTGAGCGTTCGCCTCGATCAGGCGCTCGATGCCGTCGAGGATGCGGTCCAGGCCGAAGGCGAAGGCGTGCGCCGGGTCGGCGGAGGCCTGGTACTGCTCGCCCGAGGCGGAGCCGACCCGTGCCGCGACGGGGAAGTGCCGGTCGTCCATCACCTGCTCCAGCACCGGGGCGGCGGTGAGCCACCACTCCTGCTCGCTGAGCCCCTGCTGGTCGCGGTGCAGGGCGGCCCGGACCCGGGCCACGCCCTCGACGTGGGTCAGCACGAGGGTGAGTGACGAGTCCATCTCGACGTCGGTGAGGCCGATGCCGTCGAGCGGGCGCAGCTCGGCCTCGTATTTCAGCATCGTGTGCGGTCCGAGCACCGGGCGGGCGCCGCTGAGCTGCAGCAGCCACGGGTGGCGCTGGTAGAGGTCCCAGTTGCGCCGGGCGATGAAGGCGAGCCCGCCGCGCCACCCGCCGGGCTGCGCGGACGGCTCCTCGACGCCGGTATAGAGCTCGCTGAGCGCGGTGTCGAACATCAGATCGGTCAGCTCGGACTTGCCGGGGACATGGGTGTAGAGCGACATCGTGCCCACACCGAGGCGCTCGGCGACGCGGCGCATCGCGGCTGCCTCCAGGCCCTCGGCGTCGGCGAGCTCCATGGCGGCGGTGACGATCGCGCGCACCGTCAACCCGGAGCGCCCGGGCTTGGTCTGCGCGCCCCACAGCAGCCCCAGGCTGCGAACCAACTCACTCTTCCCGCTCACGGGAACATTCTCCAGCACGGGCGGATCAACCCGATCACGCCACTGGCGTACGCCGTACGGTACGGTGTACGGTAGCGAGCCGAGGGAGGGTTTCATGAACGCCATTTCCGCCAGCGGGATTCACAAGCACTACGGCACCTTTAGGGCCAACTCTTCAAGAGTTGGCCCTAAAGGGCCGGGACTCGACGGGTTTGACCTGGAGGTGCCCGCCGGGACGGTCTGCGGCCTGCTCGGGCCCAACGGGGCGGGCAAGACCACCGCGATCCGGATCTTCGCCACGCTGCTCGCCCACGACGCGGGCGAGGCGCGGGTCGCCGGTTTCGACGTGCGGCGCCGGTCCGACCAGGTCCGGCGGCGCATCGGCCTCGTCGGACAGCATGCTGCGGTCGACGAGATCCTCACCGGCCGGCAGAACCTGGAGCTCTTCGGCCGGCTGCACCACCTGCCCGTCCGGACCGCCCGGGCGCGCGCCGACGAACTGCTGGAACGCTTCGCCCTCGCCGACACGGGAGCCAAGCCCGTCGCGAAATACTCCGGCGGGATGCGGCGGCGCCTCGACCTCGCTGCGAGCCTCATCGTCGCGCCCGAGGTGCTCTTCGTCGACGAGCCCACCACCGGGCTCGACCCGCAGGGGCGCCGTGACGTGTGGGCCGCCATCCGCGACCTCGTCGACGGCGGCACCACCGTGCTGTTGACCACGCAGTACCTGGAGGAGGCGGACCAGCTCGCCGACCGGATCGCGATGCTGACGGCGGGACGGGTCGTCGCGGAAGGGACGCCGGAGCAGCTCAAGTCCATGATCGGCGGGGATCGGATCGACATCGTCCTCGGCGATGCCGCGCTGCTCGGCCGAGCGGTCGAGACGGTTCGGCCGCTGAGCACCGGGGAGATCGAGGTCGACGCCGCCGAGGCGCGGCTCAGCGTGCCGGTGGCGGAGCGGGCCCGGGCGCTGATGCTCGTGGCGGCGGCGCTCACCGAGCACGGGATCGAGCCGGTCGACGTGGTGCTGCGGCGGCCGACGCTCGACGAGGTGTTCCTTCATGTCACCGGCGGCGCGGAGCGGGAGGTGGCGGCGTGAGCACGCTGCGATGGGGGTTGGCCGACGCCTGGACGGTCACCCGGCGGGACCTGACCCACTGGCGCCAGCAGCCGTGGGCGATCGCGATCGGCTGGTTCTTCCCGATCATGATCCTGCTGATGTTCGCCGGGCTCTTCGGCGGTGCGATGACCGTCCCCGGCGGGGAGTACCTGGACTTTCTGCTGCCCGGGGTGCTCGCGCTGACGATGCTCTTCGGGCTGGAGACGACGGTGCTGGCGGTCTCCACCGACGTTGCCAAGGGCGTCACGGACCGGTTCCGGTCGCTGCCCATGAGCGCGTCGGCGGTCGTGCTCGGCCGGTGCCTCGCCGACATGCTCAACTCGGTCGTCGGGCTCGCCGTCATGATCGGTGCCGGGCTCGCCCTGGGCTGGCGCTGGCACCACGGCCTCGCCGCCGCGCTCGGGGCGATCGGGCTGCTGATCCTGCTGCGCTTCGCGCTGCTCTGGGTCGGCGTCTACCTGGGGCTGATCGTCAAGGGGCCCGAGTCGGTCGCCGCCGTCCAGATCCTGGTCTGGCCGGTCGGCTTCCTCTCCGGCGTCTTCGTCGACCCGGCGACCATGCCCGCGTGGCTCGGCGCCATCGCGGCGTGGAACCCGCTCTCCGCCACCGCCGCTGCCGCCCGTGGCCTGTTCGGCAGCCCGGTCTGGGGCGGTGAGTCCTTCGTGGACCAGTACGCCGTCCTGCTCGCCGTCGCCTGGCCGCTGGTGCTGATCGCCGTCTTCGCGCCGCTGTCCGTCCGCACCTACCGGCGGCTCAGCAAGTAGCGCTCGCGGGCGTTGCTTGATCGCGTTGTTTCCGGGAAGCTGGCCCTTCGGCGTCGGCGTGAGGGGACTCTTTCCTGGAAATGACGCGATCAACGACCGGCGGCGGGCGCGCTGGGCGGCGCTGCCTTCGCACGTGATGTCTCCTGCTGCGCGGCGTGATCGCGTTACTTCCGGGAAGGTAGGGCCCCGACGCGGGTCTGAGGGGACTCCTTCCTGGAAGTGACGCGATCAAGCCGAGCCCGCGCAAGCTACGGGGCGGCGGCGCTCCGGACCGCCGTGCTGATCCGGGTGCGCAGGGTGCCGAAGTCGGGGTGGTCGCGGTCCCTGCCCTGCGCGGGGATGTCGCTCGCCTCGTCCAGGACGACCCGGCCGGGGCGGGCGCTGAACACGATGATGCGCGTCCCCAGATAGACGGCCTCGTCGATGCTGTGCGTCACGAAGAGCACCGTGCGCCCGGTGTCGCGCCACAGTGCCCGCAGCTCCTCCTGCATCCGGTCGCGGGTCAGCGCGTCCAGCGCGGCGAACGGCTCGTCCATCAGCAGCACCCCCGGATCGGGGGCGAGCGCCCGGGCGATCGCCGCCCGCTGCTGCATCCCGCCGGAGAGCTCATAGGGTCGCAGCCCGGCGACGTCGGCGAGACCGACCTGGTCGAGCTTGGCGAGGGCCCGGGCCCGCCGGTCCGCCCGGCTGATTCCCCGCCCGCGCAGTCCGAACTCGACATTGCCGAGCACCGAGAGCCAGGGGAAGAGGCGCGGCTGCTGGAAGACCACACCCCGATCGGGCCCCGGCCCGACGACCGGGGCGCCGTCCACCTGGACGGTCCCGGTCGTCGGCCGGTGGAAGCCGGCGATCAGACCCAGCAGGGTGCTCTTGCCGCAGCCTGAGGGCCCGACGACCACCACGAACTCGCCCGCCGAGATCGACAGGTCGAGCGTGTGGAGGGCGTCGATGTGGCGGCCGCGGCTGCTGTACCGGTGGGTCACCGACCGCAGCGCGACCGCCGAGCCCTCGTCAGGACGGGAAGGCACCGCTGAGTTCCTTCACGGCGAGACCCGCCTGATAGGTGGCGAGGTCGGGTGCCTGGTCCAGCTTGCCCTGGGACTTGAGGAACTCCGCTGCCGACTGCAGGTTCTCGGCGAGCTTGCCGGGGGCGGCGGGCGTACCCAGATAGTCGGCCGACTTCTGCTGCGCCGCGTCGAGCAGGACGAGCTCGGCGAGCTGCGCCTCGGCCTCGGCCGGGGTGATGCTGAGCTGTCGGGCGATCGCTGCGGCCGCGGCGGCCTTGTCGCTGCGGGCGAGCTTGACGGCGCGGTCCTGCTGCTGCAGCCAGGTCTTGAGCACGTCGGGGTGGGCGCTGGCGAAGGCCGTGCGGACGACCGCGAGGTCCGCGGTGAGCTTGCCCTTCGCGGCGAGCTCGCGGCTGGTGACCAGGACCTTGCCGGTCTTGCGCAGCTCGGCGAGGGTCGGCGTCCAGACATAGGTACCGGCGATGTCGCCGCGGGTCCAGGCCGCGAGGATCTCCGGCGCCTCCAGGTCGATGATCTTGACCTTGTCCTGAGGTACGCCGGCCTCGGCCAGCGCCGCGAGCAGGCTGTAGTGCGCCGTGGAGCTGAACGGGGTGGCGACGGTCTTCCCGGCGAGGTCGGCGACGCTGTTGATGCCCTTGTCGGCCTTGACGACGAGCGACTCGTTCTCGCCGATCACATCGAAGATCCACGGCACCTGGTAGGGGATGCTCAGCGGCTTGGCGAGCCCTCGCGAGACCGGGCTGCTGCCGGCGAGCCCGATGTCGATGCTGCCCGCGACGATCGCGGTGTTGACGTCGCCGCCGGAGTCGAACTTGCTCCACGTGATGTTCACGTCGGGCAGCGCCGCCTCCAGCCACTTCTGGTCCTTGACGATCAGGTCACCGTTGGGGATGAGCTGGTAGCCGATGCGCAGGTCGACCTTGGCCGCGCCGTTGTCGCCGGCCTTGTCGTCGGTGGCGCACGCGGCGAGGGCGACGCCGGCGAGCAGGGTGAGGGCGAGCAGCGCGCTGCGTCGCCGCAGTGGCGTGGACATATGCGTTCTCCTATGAGGGGTGTTCGTCAGACCCGGCCGCGCCAGGGCGTGAGCCGGCGTTGAAGGTGTTGCAGCAGGCCGTCGATGAGCAGGCCGGACAGGCCGATCACGATGATCCCGAGCACCACCACGGCGGTGTTGTTGTAGCGCTGGGCGTCGCGGACCATGCCGCCGATCCCCGGTACGCCGTTGACGGTCTCGGCCGCCACGACCGTGGTGTAGGCCACCCCCACGGCGACCCGGACCCCGGTGAGGATCTCGGGGAGCGCGGCCGGGAGCGCGACCCGCCACGGCAGCTGCCATGCCGGTGCGCCCAGTGAGCGGGCGGCGTGGAAGTAGTCGGTCGGCACGCCCCGGACGGCGTCGGCGGTGGCGACCGCGACCGGCGGGAGCGCCGCGAGCAGCAGGAGCCAGATCTTCGGCTCCTCCTCGATGCCGAACCAGATCACCAGCAGGCTGAGGTAGGCGAGCGGCGGCAGCGTCCGCAGGAACGTGATCGCCGGGCCGAAGAGGGCCCGCGCCGTCGGCACCAACCCGATGAGCAGCCCGACGACGAGCCCGCCCGCGACGCCGTAGGCGCTGCCGAGCCCGATCCGGCGCAGGCTCACGCCGAGGTGCTCGATGAGCAGGTACCCCGAGTAGCCGCGGATCCCGTCGTGCGTGGTCGACGTACGCAGGAGCTGCTCCCAGACGTCCGCCGGGGGCGGTACGAACAGCGGGGGCCAGATCTCCGCCTCGGCGACCGCCCACCACGCTCCGATGAGGACGGCGACGGCGAGCACCCGGATCGCCAGCCCGCGCAGCAGGCGCGGTCCGGTCACCCGATCGCGATCGGTGGTGCTCATGGCGGGGTCCTCATCGGCAGGGCTGGGCAGACGGCATCACCGCAGCGGCGGTGCCGGTGCGGTCGGGTGGAGGGGATGCGTCAGCGGCGACAGAGGGTGTCGTGGACCGCGTGCGAGTCGACCGCGAAGAGGGCCAGGCTCAGTGCCTGCCGCTGCTCGCCGGTCGTCGTCATGCCGAGGATCTTATGGAGGCGGCCTGCCGGTGTCCGGATCTTGTTCAGGATGCGGAAGTCCGCCGTGCCGACGATGGCGAATTCGCATGCCACAGCGGTGCTGACCTGCGTGGACGAGATGTCCAGTGCGAAGGAATCATGAACGTCGGGGCGGATATGGGAAAGGGGCCCCTCGCGAGGGGCCCCTTTCCGGTCCGAGGGTCAGAAGTTGTCGGCGGTGCGGATGCGGGTGCGCATGAAGTTGCCCGACTCCTGCAGGACGCCGGTCCCGGCGTACGTGCCGCCGGCACAGGTGCCGGGCCGGAACGCGGCGCTGCTCTCACTCGCGTCGGAGTAGGTCCAGTTGGCGTAGCTGATCTTCAGCCGGTCCAGCAGGTCGAGCCACGTGGTGCTGCTCGAGATGTCGACGTTGCCGCCACCGGTGTAGGTGACCGTGCCGAACTCCGTGACGAACAGCGGGATCCGGGCGGCGGCCCGCTCCACCTCGGCCCGGTAGTTGTCCAGGTGCGATGCGGCGTAGAAGTGGAACGTGTACATGATGTTGCTCGCGTTGACCGGGTTGTTGATGACCTCGGTCGAGTTGGAGCCGTCGGAGATGCCGAGCGAGGACCACCCGCGGGTGCCGACGATGATGACCGCGTCCGGGTCGTTGGCGCGGATCACCGGGATGACCTGCTCGGCGTAGTTCTTGATCGTCTGCCAGCTCACCCCGTTGGGCTCGTTGGTGATCTCGTAGATGACGTTGTTCTTGCTGGCGTTGCGGGCGGAGACGGCGGCGAAGAAGGTCTTGGCGCGCGCCAGGTTGTAGGTCGGGTCACCCGGGGTCAGCGTGTGGAAGTCGATCAGCGCGTACATGCCGCGGGCCTGCGCCTTGTCGACGAGGGTGTTGACCTGGTTGGTGAAGGCGGTCGGGTTCGTCTCGTAGCCCTGCTCCTGCACGTACATGGCGATGCGCAGCAGGTCGGCCTTCCAGTCGTTGGCGAGCGCGTCCAGCGAGGCGTCGTTGTAGCAGTTCGCGAACCACTGCAGTCCGTGCGTGCTCATGCCGCGCAGCTGGATCGCCTTGTTGTTCTGGTTGCAGAGGTTGACGCCGCAGACGTGCAGCTGGCCGTTGGCGGCGACCGGCGTCTGTCCGGTCGGCGGCGTGCTCGGCGACGGGGAGCTGCTGGGCCGCGGTGACGCCGTCGCCGAGGCGCTGGGCGAGGTCGGCGTCGTGGTGCCGGTGCAGACGGTGCCGTTGAGGGTGAAGGAGGTCGGCGCCGGGTTGCTCGTCGTCCAGGTGCCGTTGAAGCCGATGCCGGTCGACGCGCCGGTGCCGAGGGCGCCGTTGTAGTCCATGCTCCGCGCCGTGACCGCCGAGCCGGATTGGCTGTAGGTCGCCGACCAGCCCTGGCCGACCTGCTGGCCGCTGGCGGGGAAGGTGAAGCCGAGGGTCCAGCTGCTGATCGGGTCGCCGAGGTTCTTGATCGAGATGTTGGCGGTGAACCCGCCGGTCCACTGGTTGGTCGTGTAGGTGACCGAGCAGCCGGCGGCCGCCATGGCGTTGGTCGCGGGGAGTGCGGCCAGCGCGCCGAGGGTCAGCGCGCCGACGGCCGCGGCTGCGATCGCGTGGCGCTTGGTGAAGCGGGGGAGGAGTCTCATGAAGCGGTGTCCATTCTGTCCGGGCGGGGACAAGGGGCGGTGGAGAACAGGGGAGCCGGAGCGGTCCGCTGGGTGGTTCTGGCGACGGAACGATCCGGTGTAGAAGGAGCGCCGGGAGCGCTCCCACGAGTCGGAGCTTAGGGCGCCGGTAACGTCACCGCAACATTTGGCCCACTGAAGTTCATCGGTGGGCCGGCTCGCGATCCGCCTCCCCGGGGCGGCCGGATTTCTGCCGATACGTGGACGGGTAGCCCTGTCAGTGGCGTATGAGCGGCTGGTATGCGTTGATGATCGCCCCAATTACATGGGTAGATCAGCCGAGCCATTCGCGCATGGACATGAGATGAGATGTCCATGCTGAAGTTCCCGAGCGGAAGGTATGGCACATGGAGAACAGCGGCAGCGCCAGTCCCGAGATCATCTGTTGCCTGCTGTTCATAGCTGTCATCGCTGCTGCCATCTACCTTTCGAATCGAGGACGCAACTCGCCCGGCCGTGCCACCGCTGATATGTCCTCGGCGCCTGCTCGGGCTGTCGGCATCGTGCTGCGCCCCAGGAATAGGCAAGACCTGGATGAGGATCTGCGATCCTCGCGGCCGGAGATGGTGGACATTGAGCTCAACGAGGTCGATGTCTATCCGCTGTCGTGGGGGACAGGGGTGGAAGCTCCCTACGTGGACGTCGCCCGAGCGAATGGCTACGAGGTGGTCGACCGCAGCAGCGGTGGGCGGGCGCCGAACTACGGATGGAGAGGCCCCGGCGACCGATGGGTACGCTTGCGGCTTCGCCAGAAGCGGTCGTCCCCACCGCCCGCCGCCGCGACTATCGCACCACCGCGGCCAAGCCCGGCCGTCGATGCCAGCGAGTTGACACTCGCCGCCGGCGAGGCGGCGCTGTTCGAGGTCGCCCCCACCGATGCCCTGGAGCGGCATATCCAGGACCTCCTGAACTGTGGAGGTGACATGGGGCGAGCCAACGCCGCCGCGAAACAGATATTCATCGCCACGCCGAGCCCCCGTGATCCATCCGATCGGATCACCGATCAGGAGGGTGTGGACGAACTCCTGGAGCGGCCGTGGCGCTGGCTCGCCTTCGTGTGCCGGTCAGCACACGCTGACGGACGAGACGTCCTCTCGGCGAGGATCGGCCTGTTGTGCTGGCTCTGGAACAGTTCGCTCATCCCGCAGGATGCCGATATCCAGATGGGTGCGCTGGTCGAGGCGCCGGTGGCGGTCCAGGCATTCATCTACCGCACCTCCATCGAGGCGCTGCGTCGGCTTCCGGGCGGAACAGTCCTCGGCGGCGACTGGACCGGACAGTTCAAGGCCACCGACACCTTGCTCCGGATCGAGGCGTCCCTGCCGAAGCTCGTCGGCGTCGGGGAGAGCGACCTCAGCACGGCACCGGATCACGGAACATCGCTACCAGCCCTGCCCCGCGTCGACGCCCTCGCCGCGGCATGCCTCAGTCGCATCAGGTCGCTGCCGGTGAGCGCGGCGTCTGAATACGGTGAACCCATCACCGACATCTACGGGCTGAAGCCGGCCGCGGACGAGGTCCGGCAGGTTCTCCTGCAGGATCAGGCGCTCTACGCGTGGGTGACGGCCCGGACGATGACGATGCTGGAGTCCGCGTTGAGGTCGGGCGAGGGCGGCTGGAGCGGCCTGCTGCCCGTCGCCATGGCATCGGTGGGATTTGAGAGCGAGAGCGGCCTGCGAGCGGATCTGCGTGGTGCTCTGCCCGCCAACGTCATGGAGCGCGTCAACGGCCTGCACGGATACAGCACCACGATCTTCATCGCGATCACCATGCCGCCCGATGTAGCCGGTGGCCAGGGCATCGACCTATACCGGCACCTTTTCGAGAGCGCGGATCGGAACACTCGCGAAACGGCATTCGACATCATCGCCTGGGCATGTGTGATCATCGCCCGCCTGACCCACTGCGGTTACATCGGCGCCTTCCCCTCGGACGGCAGCGGCGTCTCAGAGCCGACACGGATGATCGACCCCGGCTGGTACCCGGATCCTCACAGCCCTGACCCGGAATCCACCGGGCGCGTGTCCAGGCAGCGTTACTGGGACGGCCAGGACTGGACCGACGAGGCGCGGACCCGCACGGGTCAGCAGTGGCGGCCCTGGACAGCGCCCCTTCGCCGGGCCCCGGGACTGTGATCGTCTCAGGTTCTCAGGGTCTCGATCAGTCGCCGCATCGCCGTTGCGGGATCCGCGTGGAAGTCGAAGAAGTGCAGATCGGCGATGGTCTCCTCGGAGCTCACCCGGATGGCGGGAATGCGGCAGTCGTCGAGAAGGACAGGCACGAACCAGCCTCGTCCTCGGTTCATGAGCCGCAGCTCAGACAGCGCAAGCCGGATCTCGTCATCCATGTAGGTCTCGTGCTTGACCCCGTACGACGAGGAGAAGCAGACGACGAAATGCGAGCAATCCCTGATCGCTCTGGCGATGCCACGCCTCCACAGCTCACCCGCCCGGAGATTCGACCGGTCACGCCAGACCTCGACCCCGGCTTCGGCCAACCGCCGGGCAATGGTCGCCACGACATCGGCGTCCTCATGCAGGTAGGAGATGAACGGCAGTCCCTTACCGGTGATGGTGGAAGACTGCTGGATGTCCGGCGGGGCCTGGCCGTGCCGAAAGGTCGACGAGCGCTTCGTGGTGGCGACGTGATGATCGACCGGGAGCTGGGTCAGGGCGCCGCGGCAGAGTAGCCGGATGTCTTCGGCATCGAAGATCTGCGCTGCTGTTCGGCCCAAGACCGTCCGTGCCGAGAGATGAGTGCATGCTTCGAACCCGTTCAGCGTGATGGCAGTGGCCTCGTGCTCGTCGACCGGTCCCAATCCGTAGGAGGTGACGGCCCGATCCGCCCTCATGTGATTTCTTACCCAGAGCAGCATGGCCAGCGCAATGCGAGCGGCGAGTTCGTAGTCGCGCCGTCTCAGCGCCGCGGCGCTCGCCTCCGCCAGCCACTCCCACGCCGCTCCGGGCACCCGACCCGCTCGATGGGCGGCGGAGACGATCGCGCGTACCGCCGGGAGGATCTGTGCGGTGGTCGTCGCTGAGATCATCAGATCCAGCGCTGCCACAGCCGCGCTGTTCAATCCGGGCGCTTCCCGCAGTGCCGTCTCCGGGGGCTGCTCCGGTATGGGCCGAAACGCCAACCGGTGCCCGGTTCTTATCAAGGCTTGGACACGGCGGCCGTCGGGGTCCAGGCGCCCGAGCTGCTCAAGACGGTCCCGAAGGTGGGCTACGGAGTCCGCGTCGGTCTCGTTGCAGCTGATCATGTACTGAGCGAAGTCCTGGGCGAGAGCTGTCCGAGGCAGGCGGCCTGTCTCCCACGCCGACAGAATCCCCTCGGCCGACTCCGACCAGCGGCGCACCGAGTCCTCCGCGATCCGGGCGGGATCGGGCTCGCACGGCTGCAGCCGGCCCGACTCCATCAGGTGATCGGCGATGGTGATCGGGCTGCGGGCGATCGTGGTGATGTCCTCGCACCACCGCGGGCTCGTGTGGCGGCGTTCGGCGCCCGGGGTTTGAAATCGCACCGGAAGGAGCGGCTCGATGGTTCCGGTGTCCAGATCTACTGACGCCGCGATGTGCACTCCACCGCGTGCGAGCAGATCGGTTCCGTAGACGCCCACGTTTGCTGTGACCAGGGCGCGCTCGTCCACCGACACCGTGAGGTGGCGTACCTCGACGGGGATGCCATGCGGCGGCGCGATCTCTGCTCGCAGGGTCGACCTGTCCGTGGCGAGGTCGTAGTCCTCGATGAGCAGCCTGCCGGACGCCCGGTCCGTGCGCATGACCACCATGCAGCCGGCCCCGGCCCGCGGGTTCCACGCCATCGCCGACTCACGGGCCGGCAACGTGATGACAAGGCCATCGGAGACTCGGACCAGCAGGTTGCGACCGCCGCCCCAATCGCACACCAGGATGTACGCGCCGTCGTGGCTGTAGGAGAGCTCCACCAGCCCCAGCCGGGCGTCGTGTGGAAAGCCCGCGACCATCCGTCGCTTGCCCAATGCGAGCTCGTACTCCCACAGTACGAAGGTGGCCGCGCCGGTGCCGTCGGCCAGGTGTCCCAGCCGCTCCTCCATCGTGCACAGCCGCGAGCCGTCGCTGCTGAACGCGACCACACCCGCTGAACTGACCGGCATCAACAGGTGCGGCTGGGGGTCGCCGAATCGCTGCACATAGGGCTGTGAGTAGAAGTGCGGCACCGGTCGGTAAGGGGAGCCGCTGGAGAACATCATGTGTGCTGCTCCGTCGCGGACCCAATCGGTGCCGGTCGGCAACCCCAGGGATTCGGCCGTCGTCTCCCGGCTGAACGCCCAGAGGCCCGCTCGAAGGTGGGCTGCGCCCATCCGGTCGCTGTAGGCCGGGTGGGTGACCGGTCGGCCGTCCTGATCAACCACGACGCTCGGGGCGCTGTGGCCGCGCTCCTCCGCTACCTGGAGGAATGTATAGAGCGCCTCGTAGTCTTCGAGGCTTTCGTCGGTGAAAACCGATTCGCCCACGACGAACGCTGCCATCCAGATGTCTCCGCCCATACGATGCGCTCAGAACGCCTATTGTTCTGACGGACCGATCCAGTGCCTGGGCCGCCTCGCCTGTTAAGAGGTTGCGGCAACCGAGGGGGCGCTGGGTATGGTGAATCCATGCAGCGTCATGCCAGCGTGACGACGACGCCGGGACTCCCCGGCGCGTCGATGTTGGCCTGCTGAAATCACGTCAACTACGCGGCTGTCGGGTGTCACCCGACAGCCGTTCCTGCTGTGTGTGGTGCGCCCGGTGCGCGTACCCATCACAGGAGAGCGACATGATCGATCACCGCAAGCTCGGGCGCGAGCTCGAACTCTTCCACACCGACCCGCTCATCGGCGCGGGACTGCCGATCTGGCTGCCCGCGGGCGCGGCGGCCCGGCACGAGATCGAGCGGTTCATCCGGGAGGAGGAGCGGCTCGCCGGCTATCAGCACGTCTACTCGCCGCCCGTCGCCAAGCAGGAGATGTACGCCCGCTCCGGCCACCTGGAGAAGTTCGCCGACGACATGTTCGGCCCGATGGGCGGCGACGACGAGCCGGAGCCGCTGGTCCTGCGGCCGAGCCTCTGCCCGCACCACGCGATGGTCTTCCGGGCGCGCGGGCGCTCCTATCGCGAGCTGCCGCTGCGCATCGCCGAGCTGGGCGGCATGTATCGTTCCGAGCGCTCCGGCGTCCTCGGCGGACTGACCCGGGTCCGGGCGATCTGGCTCAACGACGCGCACATCTTCTGCGCCGAGGACCAGGTCGCGGCCGAGGTGGCGGGCATCCTCGCGATGGTCGGCCAGGCGCACCGGGCGCTCGGCTTCGCCGCCGACGGGTTCCGGCTGTCCAAACGGGGTGATCTCGTCGAGGGGAAGTACCTCGGCGAGGCGGACCGGTGGGACCGCGCCGAAGGTCTGCTGCGGTCGGCGCTGGTCGACTCGGGTGTGGCCTTCGAGGAGGCGGCGGGGGAGGGCGCGTTCTACGGGCCAAAGATCGATATCCAGGTACGCGATGTCGCCGGCCGGGAGTTCACCCTCGCGACCATCCAGGTGGACTTCGTCCAGCCGGAGCGGTTCGACCTCTCCTACACCGATCGGGGCGGCGCGAAGGCCCGGCCCGTGATGGTGCACCGCAGCATAGTCGGCGGCCTGGAGCGGCTCTTCGCGCATCTGATCGAGGTGCACCAGGGCGCCTTCCCGGTCTGGTACGCACCCGTCCAGCTCGTCGCGGTCCCGATCGGCGACGACCAGCGGGAGGCGGCGCAGCGACTGGTGGGTGACGCGATGCGCCGGGGGCTGCGGGCCGAGGTGAGTGCGGACGGTTCGCTCGGTGCCCGGGTGAGCGAGGCCCGGCACCGCCGGGTGCCCTATGTGGCGGTGATCGGCCCGAGGGAGGCAGAGGCGGGCGAGGTGTCACTACGCCTGCGCGACGGCCGACAGCTGCCGGCGATGCCCGCGGCGGCGGCGATCGGGCTTATCAGTTCCATTGTGGAGGAAAGGAGTTCAGAGCTGGCGCCGCGTTAAGCTGGCATACAGCGATCATTGACATAGCGGTTGATGAATGTTGTCCTCAGGGCCTCCTCAACCCCTTTGGGAGGCCCTTCATGCGACGACACGTCGCCGTTGTCATCTCCGTCCTGGCCCTGGGTGCAGCCCTGGTCCAGGGCGGTCCTGCCGTCAGCAGTCCGATGGTCGTGGTGGAGCCGCTCGGCAACACCGTCGCCCAGTACAAGGTCATCGGGCCGCAGACCTTCGCCGACCGGGACGCCGTCGCGCGTACCGGCGCCGCCGTGGACTTCATCGAGCACGGCAAGATCTTCGTGAGCGCGACCCGCAGCGAAGCGAGGCAGATCGAGGCGCTCGGCTTCAAGCTCGAACTGATCCCGCCGCCCGTCAAGGCACCCGACGCGAAGCTCTACGACTTCCCGTCGGCGGACTCGGCCTACCACAACTACACCGAGATGGTCGCCGAGGTCGACAAGATCGTCGCCGACCACCCGGCCATCGCCTCGAAGATCAATATTGGCACCACCTATGAGGGCCGCGCCATCGTCGGCCTGAAGATCTCCGACAACGTCGGCACCGACGAGGCAGAGCCGGAGATCCTCTTCAACGCCAACCAGCACGCCCGCGAGCACCTCACCGTCGAGCAGGCGCTCTACCTGGCGAACCTCTTCACCGACTCCTACACCACCGACTCGCGGATCGCGAACATCGTCAACAGTCGCGAGATCTGGATCCTGCCCTCGGTCAACCCCGACGGCGCGGAATATGACGTCGCCACCGGCTCCTACCGGTCGTGGCGCAAGAACCGGCAGCCCAACTCGGGCTCGACCTATGTCGGCACCGACCTCAACCGCAACTGGGGCTACCAGTGGGGCTGCTGCGGCGGCTCCAGCGGCAGCACCTCCTCGGAGACCTACCGCGGCCCGTCGGCCTTCTCGGCACCGGAGTCGCAGCGGATCCGCGACTTCATCCTCAGCCGGCGGATCGGCGGGGTGCAGCAGATCAAGGTCAGCGTCGACATCCACACCTACTCGCAGCTCATCCTGTGGCCCTACGGTTACAAGACGGCCGACACCGGCACCGACATGACGGTGGACCAGAACAACGTCTTCAAGACCATCGGCAACGCGATGGCGGCGACGAACGGCTACACCCCGGAGCAGTCCAGCGACCTCTACATCGCCGACGGCACGATCATCGACTGGGAGTTCCAGAACCAGGGGATCTTCGCCTACACCTTCGAGCTCTACCCCGGCGAGTCCGGCAGCGGCGGCGGCTTCTACCCGCCCGACGAGCAGATCGTGCCGCAGACGACCCGCAACAGGGAAGCCTTCCTGATGCTCTCGGAGTACGCGGACTGCGTCTACCGGGCCATCGGCAAGGAGGTCCAGTACTGCAACGCCAACCCCGGCACCACGGTCTGGTCCGACACCCTGGAGACCGCGACGGGCTGGACCACCAACCCCAACGGCACCGACACGGCGACCACCGGCGCGTGGGAGCGGGGTGACCCGGAGGCGACGACCTCCTCGGGCACCAAGCAGCTCGGCACCACGGTCAGCGGGACCAACGACCTGGTCACAGGCCGTCTCGCCGGAACGGCCGCGGGCGACTACGACCTCGACGGGGGTACGAGCAGCATCCGCTCCACCACCGTCACGCTCCCTTCGTCGGGCACGCTGAACCTGTCCTACTCCTGGTACCTCGCCCACGGCAGCAACGCCTCCAGCGCCGACTTCTTCCGGGTGAGCATCATCCACAACGGCGGCACGACGGTCCTGCACTCCGTCGCCGGTGCCGCCGCCAACCGCGACGGCGCCTGGGGCACGCAGACGGTGAACATCTCCGCCTATGCCGGGCAGACGATCCGGATCCTCATCGAGGCGGCCGACGCGAGCGGCGCCAGCCTCGTCGAGGCCGGCGTCGACGACGTGAAGATCACCCAGCAGTAGCTCCACCGGGCCAACCCTTTAGGGCCGACTCTTCAAGAGTTGGCCCTAAAGGCAACGCCGTCACGTTTTGCAGCAAAGCGTGGCCTCGTGGCGCGAAATGGCCACGCTTTGCTGCAAAACGTGACGAGGGGCTACTGGCCGGCGACGGTTTCGGTGGTGGTGACCACCTCGGCGACCGGAGCGGTGAACGCGGCCGGGTCGAGGCCCAGATCGGCCGGGTCGCCCTCGACCGCGTCGATGACGCCGTCACCCTCGAAGTCGTAGGCGACCGCGTCGAGGAAGTTGTCGTCGTCGACGTCCACCCCGAGCGCCTGCAGGCCGTCGGAGTTCTCGTAGAACTCGATCGTGTCGGGAACGTCGTCGAGATTCGTGTCGACGGCGTCGAAGATGACAGTGTCCATCTCGACGAAGTCGTCGCTGTCGAACATGTGGTGCCTTTCCTGGGTGTGGGTGGTGAATCAGGAGTCCTGGTCGAACTCCGGTGCGGGCAGCAGGATCGGCGGCAGCCACGAGGTCTCCGGGTCCTCGATCGAGGCGAGGAACGGGTCGAGCTCGGCGGCGGGCGGCAGGTCGTAGAGGGCGGTGATCCCGCCCGGGTCCTCGCCGTCGGCGAGGCTGATCTCCAGCAGATCGCCGGGGTCCGTCCAGAGGCCGTCGAGGTCCAGGTCGAGATCGGTGTCGGTGAGCTGGACGAGCAGGTCGGCGATGCCGTCCTGCAGATCGGCGAGGTCATCCACGGTCGGCCGCCGATCCCTCGACTGCGGGCAGCTCGGGGCGGGTGCGCTGCCGCAGCGCGTCGAGGCGCTGCCGTGCCGCCGACCCGACCGTCCGGCTCAGGTCACCGGCGGCCTGCTTGGCCCGCGCGGCGGACTCCAGGGTCCGGTCCCGCTGGCTCGTCGCGACCGCCTTGAAGACGGCATCGGTCTTCGGCAGGAACCCCAGGTAGGCGACCCGGTCATCGGGCGTCACCTGGCCGGCGAGGCGGACGAACTCGCGATGGCGTTCCCGGGCCGTGCTCTCGGCCTGCTCGCCCTGGTAGAGGGCGTCGGCCATGACCTGGTAGCCCATGGTGTGGCCGGACTTGACCGCCAGGTCGGCCGCCTTCACCGCCGACTCGATCTGCTGGGCGGCGAGGTAGACGAGGGCGAGCGTCACCAGCTGCGACCCGCGCTTGCCCTTGGGCGCCGTCGCCACGGCGAGCTTCGCGGTGCGCATCGCCTTGTCGGCGCCGGAGCGGATCAGGTAGACCCTCGCGGCGACCTCCAGGGCCGCCGTGTCCTTCGGGTCGTCCTTCAACCGCAGGATCGCCAGGGCGAGCGCGCGTTTCAGCATGCGCTCGGAGACGCGTACCCGGCTGGTTGCCCCCATCTCGGCCGCGGCACCGACGAGCTGGCGCGTCACCACCTTGGTGGGGTCGACCACCGACCGGACCGCGAAGTAGATCTTCTGGTCGCGCTCCATGGCGCGCAGCGCCTGGCCCAGCCACAGGCTGCGGGCCGGGTCGGTCGGCTCGGCCGCGACGAGGGCGGTGAGCTCGGTGATGCCGTTGCGCTCCGTCATGACGTCGCTGGGCAGCGAGAGGAGCGGCAGCTTGCTCAGCTCGCCGCCGATGGTGCGGACCGCCTTGCCGAGGCCGCCGCCGACCCTGGTCTGGCCGCCGCGCTCGACGAGCCGGTCCCGGGCGTCCCCGGCCTTGCCCGCGAGGCCCGTCGCCGAGTCGGCTGCGGTCGCCGCCAGCGCCGCGGCCTGGTCGAAACGGCCCTCGTCCTTCGACTTGATCTTCTCGGCCGCCTGCTGGGCCTGTTCGGCGGCGGTGCGGCGCGTTTCCTTCGCGATCGCCTTGAGCCGGTCCCCTAATGACATCTCATTCCTCACCCTGATCCGCGTGTTCCGCTGGCGGCACCATGAATATGTGGCAGCCATCGGCACAGTGGAATATCCGTTTGGGCGAGATAGTCCGCCGCCTATCCACTGGTACGTGACGATCAGTGCGCGGGCGCGTAATTCGCCACGCTCGCCGGGGTGTCCGAGGGCCGCGGGGCGGCTATCCTCTCCGGGGAGTCCCTGACTGGAGGATCATGTCTGACATCGATGTCCGCGACGCGGCGCCGCTGGAGCAGGCTGCGGAGACACCGGAGCCGTGGTGGCGTCGCGACTATCTGCCCTATGGCCTGCTCGGGCTGCTCTTCGCTGTCTTCACCTGGTTCACCTTCACGCAGGGACGCGTGCACGGGCGCACCTACGACGAGTACCTCCAGGACGACTACGGCGCCGCCGTGCTCCGGTGGTACCTCTCCGGCGGTTCGGACCGCGGCTTCCTGGAGATGCCCGACTACCTCCACATGCCCGAGCACGGGTCCGGCTTCGAGCTCATGATCGCCTGGGTGCAGCACTTCACGAACGAGCAGTGGGGTACGCGTACCGTCGTCAACGGCATCGCCGGCCTCATCGGCCTGCTGATCATGGCGCTCGTCGGCAAGGAGATGGCCGGACCGTGGGGTGCCTTCGCCGCCGCGACCGGGCTCGCCCTCTACCCCCGCTACGCCGGTGCGATGCACAACAACTCCAAGGACGTGCCCCTCGCCGTCGCCATGCTGCTCGTGCTCTGGCTCGTGCTGCGGCTGATGCGCCGCTGGACCGCCGAGACCCGCCGCTTCGAGGTGCTCGAACTGATGGGCATCGGTGCCGCGCTGGGCCTCGCCGGATCGATCCGGGTCAACGCGCTGAGCTGGGTCGCCCTGCTCGCGCTCCTCGTCATCGGCTTCTGGATCAAGCACGGCCGCAAGCTGCGCGGCGCCGAGTTGCGCGCCGAACTCGCCCGGCAGGCCGGTGCCGTCATGGTGATCGGCACCAACTGCTACCTGGTGATGTCGCTGCTCTGGCCCTACCTGCTCGTCTACCCGATCGAGGGGCTGCGACGCTCCGTCGAGGTGATGGCCGCCTATGACTGGGACAACCCGATCCTCTTCGGCGGCGAGATGGTCCGCTCCACCGAGCTGCCCTGGTACTACGCGCCCTGGTGGCTCATCATCGGCTCCCCGCTGCCGACCGTGCTGCTCACGCTCGCATCCGCCGGTGCGCTCGTCTACGCGCTCGTGCGTCGCCGGCCGGTCGATTCGCGGCTGCTGCTGATCGGCGGCTACATCCTGCTGCCGCTGGTGCTGATCATCGGGGCGCACTCGACGCTCTACAACAGCCTGCGGCAGTTCCTCTTCATCGCGCCCGGCATGATCCTGCTCGCGGCGGTGCTGCTGGTGCGGTGGGCGAAGGCCGCCTTCAAGGACGGCAAGACCGCGCTGGCCTGGACGCTGATCGGTGCGGCGATCCTCGGGCAGGTGGAGGTCGCGGTCGCGGTGGCCCGGATCTACCCCTACGAGTACTCCTACTTCAGCCCGGTCGCCGGCGGCTACACGACGGCGCGGCACAACTACGAGAGCACCTACTACGGCACGTGTACGCGGGCCGGGGCGCTCTGGCTGGGCGAGCACTACCGGGATTACACGCCGGGGGAGCCGACCTTCCGCGACGAGGTCTCGTGGAACAGCCTGACCGAGGCCGACCTGCCGGACAACTTCGTGTCGATCGGAGAGGGGCAGCCGGTGTTCCGCCTGACCAACGGTGATCCGGGCGCTGGCTACAAGATCGTCCACACGGTGATGCTGGAGGGCGAGCCCCTGTGCAACGTGTCGGTCCAGGAGCAGTTGGCGCCGGCCTCCTAACCGCGAGGAGACCTTGAATGCTTTCTGCTGCCACGGCGACAGAAACCATTCAAGGTCTCGTCGGGTCAGTGGCTGGCGAAGCCCTCTTCCATCTTGGCGATCGCCTGGTCGATGCTGAAGCTCGGTGCCTTCTGCCGGGGCGGGTAGTCCACGAAGGTCTCCAGGAACCGCCCGACGAGGGTCGTCCCGGCGAGCACGATGTACGCGCTGCTGATCAACCAGTCGTAGTACGTGTTGGACGTGGTGTCGGCCCGCTCATAGGGGTCCGTGCGCAGGTTGAAGATCTTCGGCAGCCGCAGCACGGTGAACGGCTCGGCCCAGATCTGCATCGTGCCCTGGCAGCGTTGCTCCATGAACACGACCTTCCAGTTGTCGAAGCGCAATGCCACCAGGTCGCCGTCGTCGGAGAAGTAGAAGAACCCCTCCCGCGGGCTGTGCTCCTCCTGACCGGTCAGATAGGGCAGCAGGTTGTGCCCGTCCAGGTGCACCTTGAACTTCTTCGCGCCGACCTTGTGGCCCTTGAGCAGCTTCTCCTTGACATCGGGCACGCCGGCGGCGGCGAGGAAGGTGGGCATCCAGTCCAGGTGGCTGACGATCTCGTTGCTGATCGACCCGGGCTTGATCTTCCCGGGCCAGCGCACGATCGCGGGCGTGCGGAACGCGCCCTCCCAGTTGGTGTTCTTCTCGCTGCGGAACGGCGTGGTGCCCGCGTCCGGCCAGGAGTTCATGTGCGGCCCGTTGTCGGTGCCGTAGATGACGATGGTGTTCTCGGCCAGGCCCAACTCGTCGAGGGTGTCGAGCAGCCGCCCGACGCTGCGGTCATGGTCGATCATCGTGTCGTGGTATTCGGACTGCCACCGCCCGGCCTGCCCGATGCTCTCCGGCTTCGGGTGGGTGCGGAAGTGCATGTGGGTGGAGTTGAACCAGACGAAGAACGGCTTCGCGTCCTGCTTCTGCCGCTTGATGAAGTCGATCGCGGCCTCGGTGAACTCGTCGTCCACCGTCTCCATCCGCTTGCGCGTCAGCGGGCCGGTGTCCTCGATCTTCTGCGAGCCGTCGGCGAGCGCCCAGCTGTGCAGGACGCCGCGCGGCCCGAAGTTCTTGCGGAAGTTCGGGAAGTCCTTCGCGGGCGGGTAGTTCGCCGACTCGGGCTCCTCCTCGGCGTTGAGGTGGTAGAGGTTGCCGAAGAACTCGTCGAAGCCGTGCATGGTGGGCAGGTGCTCGTCGCGGTCGCCGAGGTGGTTCTTGCCGAACTGGCCGGTCGCGTAGCCCTGCGGCTTGATCAGCTCGGCGATCGTCGGGTCCTCGGCGGACAGGCCGACGGGCGAGCCGGGGATCCCGACCTTGCTCATGCCGGTGCGGAACACGCTCTGGCCGGTGATGAACGCCGACCGGCCGGCGGTGCAGCTCTGCTCGCCGTAGTAGTCGGTGAAGCGCATGCCCTCGTCGGCGAGCCGGTCGATGTTGGGGGTGCTGTACCCCATCAGGCCGTCGCTGTAGCAGGACAGGTTGCTGATGCCGATGTCGTCGCCCCAGATCACCAGGATGTTCGGCTTCTCGGATGCGGGGGTCTTCTTGGTCGCCACACTGTCTCCCTTGGCCGGGTCTGGTCTAGGACTCCAGTATCGTGATAATTAGGCGCTTTTATGAGCGAATGTCATATTGAACCGAACCCTCCGGCAGGCGCGCACCATGTCCCATCAGCACACACGTCCGGGCCGGGTGTGGATCCCCGGCGGCACCTTCCGCATGGGCTCCGACCACCACTACCCGGAGGAGGCCCCCGCCCGGCAGGCGACGGTCGGCGGGTTCTGGATCGACCCCGTGCCGGTGACCAACGCCGCCTTCGCCGAGTTCGTCGCGGCCACCGGGCACGTCACGGCGGCTGAGCGGGCACCCGACCCGGCCGATTACCCCGGTGCGGACCCGGCGCTGCTCGTACCCGCGTCGGTGGTCTTCGTCAGCCCGCCGCACCGCGTCGACCTGCGCGACCACCTGCAGTGGTGGCGCTACGTCCCGGGCGCTGACTGGCGGCACCCCTACGGCCCCGGGACCACCCTCCATGGCCTCGACCAGCACCCGGTCGTTCACATCGGCTACGACGACGCCGTCGCCTACGCACTCTGGGCGGGGGGCGGGCTTCCCACCGAAACCGAGTGGGAGTACGCCGCCCGCGGCGCCGCCACCGGCGAGTATGCCTGGGGCGACGAACTCGCACCGGACGGCAAGCACATGGCCAACACCTGGCAGGGGGAGTTTCCGCTGGTGAACCTCGCCACCGATGGATACGAGCGCACCTCGCCGGTCGGCGCCTTCCCGGCCAACGGCTTCGGCCTGCACGACATGATCGGCAACGTGTGGGAGTGGACCACCGACTGGTACGCCAGGCCCGCGGCGCAGAGCAGCTGCTGCGGGCAGCCCGCGACCCCGGCGGAACACGACAGCTACGACCCCGCCACCCCGCACCTGCGCATCGGCCGCCGGGTCACCAAGGGCGGGTCGTTCCTCTGCGCCCCCAACTACTGCCGCCGCTACCGGCCCCCGGCCCGGATGGCACAACCCGTCGACACCACCACCTGCCACCTCGGCTTCCGCACCGTCAGCCGCGCCCCATAGCACCAACTCTTCAAGAGTTGGTGCTATGGGGCGCGCGCTCTTAGGACCAACTCTTCAAGAGTTGCGGTGATCTTGGGCTAGGTGCGGTTCCACTTCTGGTTGGCGGCGCCGGTGCAGGTCGAGATCACCAGCAGGGTGCCGTTGGCGGTGCCGTTGCCGACGGTGGTGAGGCACCTGCCCGAGCCGACCCCGACCACCGTGCCGTCGGACCGGACCCGCCACCGCTGGCCGTCGGTGGTGTTGCAGTCGAAGAGCTGCACGGCGGTCCCCTCGGCGGTGCCGCCACCGGCGACGTCGAGGCACTTGGTGTAGAAGGCCCGCAGCTGGTTGGTGTTGGTCGAGAGCCACGCCTGGTTGGTGCCGCCGTTGCAGTCCCAGAGCGCGGGCCGGGTGCCGTTGGCCTGGGCGCTGTTGGGCAGGTCGACACACCTCGCCGAGGGCTGTCCCTTGAGGATCCCGCCGATGCTCGCGCGGGCCCACTTCTGGTTGGGCTGGCCGTTGCAGGGCCAGATCAGCAGGGTGGTGCCGTTGGCGACGCCGTGGTTGTTGGCGTCGAGGCACTTGCCGGAGCCGGTGTTGACGACCGTACCGTCGGCGTTGACGGTCCACTGCTGCGCGCCGGTGCCGTTGCAGTCGTAGATCTGCACCGCGGTGCCGTCGGCGGTGCCGCCACCGGCGACGTCGAGGCACTTGGTGTTATAGACCTTGAGCTGCTTGCCCGCGGTCGCCGTCCAGGCCTGGTTGGGGCCGCCGTTGCAGTCCCACAGCTTGACGGCGGTGCCGTTGACCTGGCTGTTGTCGGGCACGTCGACGCAGATCCCGGACTCCTGGCCCTTGAGGGTGCCGGTCGAGTAGCCGGGTCCACAGGTCGTCATCCCGGCGGTGTAGGGGCAGACGACACCGGCGAAGCCGCCCCGGTCGGGCATCGCGATCGAGAGGGTGTCGGCGCTCGTGACCACGCGGGTCTCGCGGAGCAGCCGACCCGGGGCACCGTCGCGTACCGTTTCGGCGAGCCACTGCCCGCCGCCGAGGAAGCTCAGCGGGGACGAGAAGGTCTTCGCGGCGAGCGCGGAGATGCCGCCGACATACCACCTGCCGCCGTTGCGGCGGGCGACGTACGCCTCCCGGCCGGGCCGTCCACCGAGCAGCCGGGTCTCGTCCCAGGCGGTCGGCAGCTGGTTGAGGATCGTCAGCGCCTCGGGCCGGGCCTCGTAACTGGCGGTGCTGTCGGCGTAGTGCTGCCATCCGGACTCGAAGACGACCGAGGTCCCCAGCTCGTGCCCGTCGCTGGTGTCGCGGTCGGAGACGACGAAGGTGACCGGGGTGAAGTCCATGCTGGAGATGGCGTTGCGGGTGAAGGGGAGCATCGTGTTGAAGGCGGCCCGGTTGCGCCACTGCTCGGTGCCGTAGACGGCCTCGGCGGTCATCACGTGCGGCCAGGTGCGCTGCAGGCCGCGCGGGGTGGCGGCGCCGTGGAAGTTGACCATCAGCTTCAGCTCGGCGGTGCGGGCGAGGATCGCGTCGTACCACTTCAGCACCGGCTGGGTGTCCTGGTAGATGAAGTCGACCTTCACGCCCGCCACGCCCCAGCCCTTGATCTGGGGCAGCCAGGATTCGCGCTGCTGGGCGGTCTGGAGGTTGGCGGAGTTGAACCACAGGATGACTCCGACGCCGCGGTCACGGGCATAGGCCACCACGTCGGGCATCCAGCTGGACTGCCACCCCTCGTCGATGAGGACGTAGCCCCAGCCGTTGCGCTGGGCGAAGTCGATGTACTGCTTCTGGCGTACCGGGTCGGACTGGGCGGCGTGGTCGGTCAGCCAGGACCAGGCGGCGGTGGCGGGCCGGACCCAGGAGGTGTCGGCGACCTTCGACGCGGGGGCGAGGTCGTCGACGATCGTCGACTCGGTGACGGTCTTGAGGTCGCCGACGGCCGCTGTCCGCCACGGGGTGGCGAGCGGCAGCGTCGCGGTGATCGGGGCACCGATGATCGAGGTGGTGTAGGTGCCGGTCCCGGCGCGGTGGGTGAGGTTGCTCGCGGCGTAGCGGCCGTCGAGGTCCGTCTCGGCGACGAGGGCGAAGTTGGCTCCGACCTCGAAGAGCGATGGTGCGGCGAAGTCGGCGGCCGGAGCGCTCCCGGCCGTCGTCTCGAACCAGACTCCCTGGTCCTCCGACTGGGTCGGCACCAACCACGCGGGTGCGGTGGTCGGGACGGTCCAGGAGGAGGCCTCTCGGCGTACGGTCACCGTTCCGCTGCCCGGCAGCACGTAGCGGTAGGCGGCACCGGTGTCGGAGACGCGCACCACGATGTCGAGCCGCGCTCCGCCGGTGCCGGTGAACGAGAGTGTGGTCTGGGTGTACGCGGTCTGCCGGCTGCGCTTCTTGCCGGTCGTCATCGCGTAGGTCTCGGTGACCGTCTGATCGGCGCGCTGGGTGAAGACGAGGCTCTTGGTCAGGTCGGTGGCGGCGGTCTCGATGCCGATCGGTGACGGCGAGAGCACCGTCGTGCCGCCGCGCAGGACCGCGAAGCTGGGCACTCCGTTGTCCAAGGTGACCTGTGCGCTAGTCGGGGAGCCGGCGGACGGGCCGGTCACCGTCCAGGTGACGGCTGCGGCGGCGGGGCCGGCGGCGATGACGGCTCCGGTCGGCAGGGCGAGGGCGAGCGCGCAACCCAGGAGCAGGGCGCGGCGGGGCGTTTCTCGATGCATGGGGTTCCTCTCACGGACGGGACGGTGACCGTGCAGGCGTGGCATTACATCGACCATCAAAGATGAACATCTCCGGCCTGTCAACGTTGTCACGCAGTGCCCCGCCCACCCCCCGCCACGTTTTGCAGCAAACCGTGGCCATCCGGCACCGGGAAGCCACGCTTTGCTGCAAAACGTGACCCCGGGGTGGAGCGTCAGAGCTTCTTGGCGATCGCCGCGATGAGCTGCTCGACGTCGGCGCGCAGCCGGGCGGCGTACCCGGCGGAGAGGCTGCCCTCCCCCTCGCGCGACGCGATCTTCTCCCGGGTGCCCCGCGCCGCCTCGTCGAGTTGAGCGCGAGTCTTCGGGTTGCGCGCCATGTTGCGGATGGTCTGGCGCAGGTCCAGCGCGACGTCGTTGCGGATCTCCTGCTTGCTGAGCCCTTCGTCGACCGTCTCCAGCGCGGTCGCGAGCGCCTCGTCGACGGTCGGGGTGACGGGCACCGGGATCGTGGGCGGGCTCGCGCTCGGCCGGGTGCCGCCGCCGGTGGACGCCCTCGGCGATGCCGGGACGGTGGCCGTGGCGGAACCGGCCGGGATGGGAGTAGCGCTCACCGATGCGGACGGGGACGGAGCCGGGGAAGCGCTCGCGGACGGGCTCGCCGAGGGCGGCGAGGCCGGGTCGTCGACGAGCCACCAGGCGGTGCCGAATCCGGCGAGCAGCACCACGACGCCGCCGACTGCCGCGTATCGCGGCCACCGCCTCGGCGGGGCCGCGAGTGCCCGGTCCAGCACCATCGCCAGCTCCGTCGCGTGCGGCCGCTCGTGCGGGTCGCGGCGCAGGCAGCGCTGCAGCACCTCGACGACCGGGCGCGGCAGGCCGGCGACCGCGGGTGCGGGCGGGCGGCCGTGGTCGTTGGCGACGTCTTCCCAGCCGCGGACGCGGAACGGGACCGTGCCGGTGAGCATCTCGTGCAGCACCACGCCGAGGGCGTAGATGTCGGTGGCGGACTGGGCCGGGGTGCCGTCGAGCCGCTCCGGCGCGACATAGGCGGGGGTGCCGAAGGTGGCGCCGGTGCTGTCGTCGTCGGGCTCGCCGATCCGGGCCGCGATGCCGAAGTCGAGCACGGTGACCTTGTGCCCGTGGACCATGATGTTGTCCGGCGTGACATCGCGGTGCACCACGCCCGCGCGGTGCGCCACCGAGAGGACCGTGGCGACGCGGCCGCCGATGCGGACCGCCTCCTGCCAGGGCAGCGGTCCCATCGCGATCTTCTCGGCGAGCGGGTCGCCCGGCACGAGCTGGAGCACGATGATCGCGATCTCCTGACCGCGGCGGGTGGTGCGGACGAAGTCGTGCACGCTCGCCACGTCGGGGTGGTTGAGCCGGGCCGCCGCCCACGCCTCCCGGCGGGCCAGCTCGCGCAGCCGCTCGTCCCCGGCGAGATCGGGATCGAGAACCTTGATCGCCACCAGTCGATCGAGCGTCTCGTCCTTGGCCCGCCAGATCACCGACATGCCACCGGCGCCGATGCGGTCGATGAGTCGGTACCGCTCGCCGAGCAGATCACCGGCGCGCAGGCCGTTATCGGTCATGCGGGCACGTTGCTGCATGGATCATGCTGATGTCAATAGGGTGCTCCCCGCGTGCGTCAAATCGTGAACTGGGCGCTTCTCGTTACCATCAAGGTGCCGAGTCGAAACAGTCATTCGGCTGTGCGGTAGCGGATCTCCGCGGGGCGCAGTACACCGAACGGCGTGACCACGGCCAGTTCCACGTGGTGATCTCCAGCGGGGGAGAGCCGCAGCGGCCAGCCGCCGTCCACGGGGACCTCGCCGCCGGAGTCGCCGTCGGTGACCCGGACCGCCGTGGCGAACGGGTGCCGCAGGTGCGGTCGCAGCAGCGGCACGTCGTCGGTGACGGCGATGCTCACCGCGAGTTCAGCGAGGTCCGGGTAGGCGAGCGAAGCCTCCCGGATCAGCCGCGGCGACCGGTAGAACCTGCCGTCCACCATCGGCACGAACCCGTGCTCGACCCACGCCGCCCCGGTCGTGTAGGCGGCGGCGAAGTACATCCACCACCCCGTGCGAGCGGCCTCGGTCTGCGGCTCGGCGAGACAGACGATGGCCGACGGCGGCCCGCCGGAGTGGAAGCGGTCCATCAGCTCCAGCAGCCCCAGCGGGGTTCCGTCCACATCGGACCAGAACATGCCGTTCTGCCCGTCGAGCACCACCCAGCGGCCAAGGTCGTCGATCCACGCCTCGGTGACGACGTGCCCGCCACCCATCCCGGTGTGGTGGTTGGCCTTGCGCAGCCCGACCTGCCGTGCGGGGATGCCCGACGCGTTCAGCGCCTGGGTCAGCAGGATGGAGTACTCCGAGCAGGCGAACCGCTCACCGGCGTCGACCCGGTCGAGGAGCTCCACGGCGTCGGGGCGGTCGACGTGCTCGTTGTTGTGCGTCCAGCGGGTGGAGACCCACCGCAGCAGCGTCTGCGCGGTCGCCCAGGCGGTGGGCTCGGGCGCGGGGATCCGGGCGCGGAGCAGCTCCTCGCGGTCGGCGGTCAGCCGGAAGAGCTCCAGCGGCTCCATGGGTGTCAGGGTCGGCCAGGAGAGCAGCTCCAGCGTCGGCGGTGGCACATTGGCCGCCATCCGCGCGAGCAGCTCGGGCCAGTCCTCGTCGGCTCCGAAAACCCCGGTCAGCTCCGGCTCGAAGATCTCCGGCTGGCAGAATCCGGCGTCGATCGCGTCCTGGAGCAGGCGGCGCTTCTCCGGCCGGCCGAGCAGACCGGCGCCGATGGCGGCCATCGGTGCCCAGTAGGACGCCCAGAACTCCTCGTCACCGCGCAGCCTCGGCACCAGGTCCAGGAACTCCGGCCAGCGCTCCGCCCGGCTCAGGTCCTGTGCGGTGCGCCGCAGTTCCAACAGGTCCTCCATGCCGCCCGAGTGTAGGAGCGGACCGCTCGTCGCGTTGCCCCCGGCGGCGACGGGTCCCGGCGCATGCGGGGCTCGGCTACCCTGCCGCCATGTCGTCGAACGGTCTGAGATCGGTTCCGGTGGTTGCGCTCGCGCTGACCCCCGCCCTCCTGTTGCGCGTGGCGTGGCCGGTGCTGGCCGGCGATGCCCGGGTCATCGACGACGTGCTGACGATCAGCGACGAGAGCTGGGTCGTGGCCGTCGGTATCTGGGTCAGCTGGATCGTGGCGGTGCTGCTCGGCGCCGCGGTGCTCGACGGTCGGCCCCAGCCGGTGCTGCGGGCGCTGCCGGTGGCGTTCACCTGCGTCGCGGCCTTCGCGTTGGCCCTGCTGACGCTGTTCTTCGTCCTGCCGCCGTCACCGCTGATCTTCGTCGGGGCAGGCGTGCTGCTGTTCGGGTTCGCGACGGCACTGGCACTGGTGAGCGTCGTGGCCGTGGTGCAGGAGTGCGGGTTCGCCGCCTTCTCCGCCGTCGGTGCGCTACGGGGCCGGTGGTGGCGGGCTTGCGTGCCGTTCGTGATCGCCGTCATGGCGTCGGGCTTCGCCGTGCGATTGATCATGACCGGGCTGCCGTCCGGTAGCCCCACTGCGGGTCTCATCGCCGAGGTCCTGCGCGACCTGCTGCTGGTGGGGGTCGCCGCGACGCAGGCGTGGGCGTTGGCGGGGCTGTACCGGCGTACCCATCCGGGGCCGGAGGCCGATCGTCCTCCGACGGCCTGGCCGGCGCGGCGCTGGGTCGCGCTGCTCGGCGGGCTGGCGCTGCTCGTCCCGGCGGTCTTCGTCGGCGGGGCCGTCGCGGTCGCGGACGTGCCCCGGCTGATCACGAGCCCGGCGGTCCCGTCCGACACCGTCGTGCAGGTCGCCTGGCCGGCCGGGCACCACCCGATTCTCGTCACGCGCGACAGCATCCTCGACTGCGTCGACGACCGCTGCTCGGACTTCACCGCCTTCCCGCACGGTGTCGAGCTCTCACCCCACCGCGCCAGTGTGATCATCCGGCCGGACGGCTCCGTGCTGGCGTTCAACCGGAACACCTTGCTCACCTGCGACGCGGCCCGGAAATGCGAGAACAGCGCCATCGCGCGGCTGCTGCCCGCGACCCTCACCGCGATGACGGTGAACCCCGCCGGGGACCTGCTCATCGCGACGGCGTCACCCCTCAAGGACGTGTCGGGTACGCAGCTGGGCGTCCTGCACTGCCGCGATCCGCGCTGCGGCACCTCCGACTGGGCGGAGCTCGGCAAGAGGTCACCCATCCAGCTCCTCGACGAGTTCAACATGCGGCAGCTCGCGATCAGGGTCGACCCGACCGGCGTGCCGGTCGTCGCCTTCTACAACTCGGCTCCGGTCAGTTTCGACTGGTGCGTGACCTCCGCCTGCGCCGAGCGCCGGACGGGCTTCCCGACGGAGCATGGGCTGAGCAGCCAGACCGTTGCCGCGCTCTACCGCGACCTGATGCGCCCCTGTGACAGCAAGTGCGGTGACGAGTTTCCCGGACCGGCGGTGGCGGCTCCCGGCGGCGGCGTCTTCGCCGTGGAGCAGCACAATCGCGGCCCCGAAGGGATGATCGTGCAGTCCGGCCCCGGTCTGAGCTACATCGAGGCCGACCTGCTGAGCTGCGCCGATTTCCGGTGCGCGGAGCCATGGCGGCGGGTGCGGGTCTCCGTGGAGCGCCGCGGTAGCAGCAGCAGTGGCTGGCCCGGTCTGCTCCCGCAGGAGTTCTGGCTGCTGGCGGCGGGTCCGGACGGGCAGGCCCTGCTGGTCCGGCCGAAGGTCGATCCGCTGGTCGTCACCATCGTCACGCCCTAGCGGGCGTTCGGCGGGCTTATGTCGGTGGGGGTGCCTAGGATCGTGGACAGCGCATCCCGCTACTCAGACTAAGGACGGGCGACCATGGCTGACGTGCTGCTGTTCCACCACGCGCAGGGGCAGACCCCGGGCTTTCTCGCGTTCGCCGACGAGCTGCGGGCGGCCGGGCACACCGTGCACACTCCGGACCTCTTCGACGGCCGCACCTTCGACTCCGTCGAGGAGGGCGTCGCGCACGCCCGGGAGATCGGCTTCGGCAAGCTCCTGGAGCTCGGCACGCGGTCGGCCGACGGGCTCCCGCCGGAGCTGGTCTACGCCGGGTTCTCCCTCGGGGCGATGCCCGCGCAGAGCCTGGCCCAGACCCGGCCCGGCGCCCGGGGCGCGCTGCTGCTGCACTCGTGCATCCCGCTCGGGGAGTTCGGACCGGCCTGGCCGGACGGCGTGCCGGTGCAGATCCACGGCATGGACGCCGACCCCTGGTTCACCGAGGAGGACGGTGACCTCGACGCGGCCCGCTCGCTCGTCGCGTCGACCGATCAGGCTGAGCTCTTCCTCTACCCCGGCGATCAGCACCTCTTCGCCGACTCCAGCCTCGCCGCCTATGACCGGGACGCGGCGGCCCTGCTGACGAGGCGGGTGCTCGACTTCCTCGCGGACCGGTGACCCGGCGTCAGCCGGCCGTGGTCAAGGGACGCTACCGGTGGCGGACCAGGGTGCGAGTGGCCCTGCCGTTCTGGGCGACGGGCCTGTTTCCCCGGGGGGCGAAGGATTGCCGTGAGCACGAGTGGTTCAGGGCCGACGCGGACACCTTCCACTGCTACCACTGTGAGGCGGGAGTTCTGAAGGCACCGGACCTGCCCTGATCGCCGAGGGGAGGCCGCTCGGCCTTCCCTCGGCATGTCAACAAATGTTTACAAAGTGCTGACACGGCCGTTACAATCCGGGGGAGGAAGGGACGCCGATGACAGCAGACAGCCCCGGGCCGACGAAGGCTGTCGTGGCCAGCGCGGCTGACGAGCCTGCCGCTCACCGTCCCCGGGACGCGGCGCGGACCCGCCAGCTCCTGCTCGACTCGGCCCGTCGGCGCTTCGCCCACGACGGCTACTCCGCGACGACCGTGCGCGACATCGCCGACGACGCCGGCGTCAACGTCGCCCTGATCAGTCGCTACTTCGGGTCCAAGGAGGGGCTCTTCGAGGCCTGCCTCGTCTCCGCCACCGAGGAGCTCAAGCGCGTCGCGGGCACCGTCTCCGGCGCGAGCAAGGTTCCCGATGCCATCGTCAAGCAGGTCCTCGGCGCGGCCCCCGGCGAGCTGCCCAACGAGGTCCTGATGCTCCTGCTGCGCTCCTCCGGCGACGAGCGCGCCGAGCGGATGCGGGTGGGGCTGCTACGTACCTTCACCGAGCGCCTGGCATCGACCGCCGGCTGGCATGCCGACGACCCCGGCGGCGACGACCTGATGCTGCGGTCCCAGCTCGTGCTCGCCCTCGCGCTCGGGGTCACCGTGCTGCGGGCCACCTCGGGCCTGGAGCCGCTCGCGTCCGCCACCGAGGAGGACCTCACCGGTCCGATGCGCGACCTGGTGGCAGCGCTGATGCCGCAGGTGCCCTAGGGTGTCATCGTCGCGCCGGTTCCGCTGCGACCGCTGGTGAGGAAGGCCGTGCGCGGCAGCCTGCCGTCGGCTCGCCGGGCGCCCTCGGCCGTCCGCTGGTCCGTCGCGCGGAGCAGAGCAGGGTTCCAGTCGGCCTGGTTCCACGAGTTGCCGAACTCCTGCACGGTGTCACCGCGGTTGTCGTCGCGCCCGTTGCCCTGGGCGAGGTTGGCCCGCAGCACCGACGGGGAGAACCAGAACGCGAACCCGTCGCCGCCGTTGCGGTAGGCCGTGTTGCCGGTCACCACGATGACACCCTTGTTGTTCTGCTCGGTGAACCCGTAACTGGCGTTGTCCCAGGCCGCGTTGTCGGTGACGACGTGCGCCACCGCCGGGGTGGGGTCACCGCCGCCCAGCTTGAATCCGGTGCCCGCACCGGCGAAGTCCGACAGGCCCCACCGGTTGACCCCGTTGCCGTGCGCCCAGGTGTGCTCGATGCGGACCGGATCGGCGAATCCGCTGAGGTCCACGCCGTCGTCGGCGTTGCGGAAGGCGCGGCAGCCGCGGATCAGGTTGCCGGTGCCGGAGCCGTCCTTGAAGGCCACCCCGTCGGCATTGGCGCCGTGCGCGGCGTCGTCGTGGTTGTCGTGGAAGTCGCTGTCGAGCACCTGGTTGGCGATCGTCCCCGGGCCCCGCAGCACCAGCCCGGTGGCTCCGTTGTCGAACATCGTCAACCGCTGGAAGACGGTGCTGCGGCAGCCCACGCAGACGTAGGGGAAGGTCGGGCTGCCCTGCACGGTGAGGCCCTGCACCGTCCAGTAGGACGCTCGCTGGGTGATGAACCACTGGTTGGAGCGGATCAGCGACGCGTCGATGACCGGCTTCTCGCCGCGGTAGTTGCTCATGGTGATCCGCCGGGACGGCTCCCCGCTGGTGGTGATGGCGACGGGTGCGGTCGGGCGGTAGGTGCCGCCGCGCAGGGCGATCGTCTGTCCCGGTCGGACCAGCGCCACCGCTCGGCCCAGGGTGGCGAGCGGGGCGGTGAGCGTACCCGGATCATCGTCGCGGCCGTCGGGGGCGACGTAGATGTCGGCCGCCGCGACGCCGGTGAACGAGGTTCGGGTGGAGGGTGACGGCGTGGCGGGGGCCGTGGTCGGAGCGGGCGCGGGGCTCGGACCGGCGGTGACTGAGTGCGTCGGGCTCGGCGGAGCGGCGGCGGCCTCCGGTGCGGTCACGGGGAGGTACTGCACGGCCAGGACGACCGCCGCTGTCGCGCTCGCCAGCGTCGAGCCGCCGACGACGGCGGTCTTCGTCGTGAGCCGCCCCAGCAGGCGGCGCAGACCGTCCACCGCCGCCGGGAGGAGTCCGGGCCCGGCGTGCAGCCCCGCTGTGCCCGACCCCAGCAGTCCGGCGACCTTCGCCGCCAGCACCGCCGGTACGGGCAGCAGGACACCGCCGGTGAGCAGCTGTTCGGCCGGGACCATGAGCTCGGTGACCTGCTGGCAGGCACGGCAGTCGCGCAGATGGCGGCCCAGGCGGACCAGCGACGGCGCACCGTGGCGTGATCCCCGCCCGATGGCCTGCAGATCGGGGCAGAGCGGGGTGGCTCGTCTGGCTCGCAGTACCCGGCGGGCCAGGTCGAGCTGCGCCTTCATCCGCTGCACCCGGACGGCGGCGTGGCCGGTGCTCAGGCCGAGGCTGGCGGCGAGCTCCGAACGGGTGATCACCCCGCCGGTCTCCTGCCACCACAGCGCGAGCAGCCGCTGATCGGCGGCCGAGAGCCACTGCGCGGCGAGCACGGCCTCGCGCCGCTGCGCCGAGAGGTCGACGGCGACGATCGTCTCCTCGGCGGGCCCTGGACCGGGGTGCGGCGGATCGGGCCAGTCGTCGAGGGGGAGCTGGCGGCCGAGCACGGCGCCCCTGGCCCGGCCGCGGTCCTGGGTCTGGCGGATGGCGATCGCGATCAGCCAGGACCGGAACCGCTCCGGATCCCGCAGCCGCGGCAGTGCGGCGACCGCACGCAGCATCGTCTCCTGCACCACGTCATCGACATCGGAGTGGCCGTTGAGGACGCGGCCGATGACGTTGTAGACGAGCGGCAGGTGCTCGGCGAACAGGGTCTCCATGGCCTGCCGGTCACCGGCCTGGGCCGCTGTGACCAGGCTGGTTTCGGAGGCGGGCGCCATCGACGAGCCCTTTCACGTGTGCGCGGGACGGAGCTGCGGACGCGGCGAATCCTGACATAGACGCGAGTTGGTTGTAAAGGTATCGAAAGTCATGGCTGGTCAGTGGCTTTCGTCAAAGTATTTTCGTCGGTTTCCGTTATCTGCTGCGGGCCGGATCCGTCTACAACGGGCAGCACTGTGCTCCGCCGTCCGGCGGACCGCAGTCCACTCGGGAACTCGCGCCGGTCCGCCCGGGCAGGCGCGCGGTTCTCCCGTTCGTGCTCGGCCCGGTGCCCGGTCCCGAGCAGGAAGGTCCGTCATGTTCCGTGTTCCACCCTCCCGATCCCCGTGGGCCGTGCGCCGGCTCGCCACGGCGGCGGCGGTGCTGATCGCCGTACCCGTCGCGGTGCTCGCGGCCTCGATGCTCCCGTCGCAGGCGGCGAGCACCCCGACCGCGGGCGGTGTCTACACCCTCGTTCCCGGTGCCAGCGGCAAGTGCCTGGAGGTGCCGGGCGGTTCGACCGCGAGCGGCACGCTGCTGACGCAGGCGGCGTGCAGTGCGGGTGCCGCCCGGCAGCAGTGGCGGGTGACCGCCAGTGCCGGGAAGTTCAACCTGGTCAACGTCGGCAGCGGCATGTGCGTCGATGTCCCCGGCGGTGCGACCAGCTCCGGGCTGCAGCTCCAGCAGTGGGGCTGCGGCAGCGGGCAGTCCAACCAGCTGTGGAGCTTCACCGCGTCCTCGGCCGCGTCGGGCAAGTACCTCGTCAACACCTCGTCCGGCGGGCTGTGCGTGAGCGACGAGGACGGCTCCACGGCGGGCAACAACCCGATCGTGCAGGAGACCTGCTCCGACATCGCCCGCATGCAGTGGTCGTTCAACCTGGTCGGTGCGGCCCCGAGCCCGACGGGCCGCACCTGGTCCACCACGGCCGACGGCTTCGCGGCCGGCACGACCGGCGGTGCGGGTGGGACCACGGTCACGGTCACCAACCAGGCAGACCTCGTCCGGTACGCCGCCAGCAGCTCCGCGTACGTGATCCGGGTGGCCGGCACGATCACCGTGACGCCCTACGGCACGGAGATCTCCGTCGCGTCGAACAAGACGATCATCGGGGTCGGGACGAGCGGCCGGATCAAGAACGGCGGCTTCTTCCTCGGCGTCGGCACCCGCAACGTCATCATCCGCAACCTCACCATCGGTGACACTCTGATGGCCGACGACGACCCCGACGACAAGGTCTACGACTACGACGGCATCCAGATGGACACCGCCGACCACGTGTGGATCGACCACAACACGATCACGCGGACCAACGACGGGATCATCGACAGCCGCAAGGACACGACGAACCTGACGGTGTCGTGGAACAACCTCGGCGTCACCAACAAGGCGTTCGGCATCGGCTGGACGACGAACGTCACGTCCCGGATGACGATCCACCACAACTACATCCACGACACCAACCAGCGCAATCCCAGCACCGACAACGTGGCCTACGCCCACCTCTACAACAACTACCTCAGGAACATCACCTCCTACGGGAACCTGTCTCGGGGCGCGACGAAGATGGTGCTGGAGAACAGCTACTTCGAGAACGTGGCCAACCCGTACTACCCGGAGTCCACGGCGCAGCTCGTGCAGCGCGGCAGCATCCTGGTCAACTGCAGCGGCAAGGCGCTGACCAGCGGATCGGCGTTCAACCCGAGCAGCTTCTACTCCTACACCCTCGACGCCGCGTCGAGCGTGCCGTCCCTGGTCACGACCTATGCCGGTCCGCAGTCCACGATCGGAGCCTGATCATGTCCCGTCATCGCATCCTTCGCTGGGCAGCACTCGCGACCATGCTGCTGACCGCCGTACCGCTCTCGGCGCTGCTGCTCTCCGCACCCTCCGAGGCGGCGAGCACTCCGACCGCGGGCGGTGTCTACACCCTCGTTCCCGGTGCCAGCGGCAAGTGCCTGGAGGTGCCGGGCGGTTCGACCGCGAGCGGCACGCTGCTGACGCAGGCGGCGTGCAGTGCGGGTGCCGCCCGGCAGCAGTGGCGGGTGACCGCCAGTGCCGGGAAGTTCAACCTGGTCAACGTCGGCAGCGGCATGTGCGTCGATGTCCCCGGCGGTGCGAGCACCTCCGGGCTGCAGCTCCAGCAGTGGGGCTGCGGCAGCGCACAGACCAATCAGCTGTGGAGCTTCACCGCGTCCTCGGCCGCGTCGGGCAAGTTCCGCGTCGTCAACGCCGCCACCGCGCTGTGCGTGAGCGACAAGGACGGCTCCACGGCGGGCAACAACCCGATCGTGCAGGAGACCTGCTCCGACATCGCCCGGATGCAGATCGCCTTCAACCTCGTCGGCTCGGCACCCCCGACCGATCCCGCCGGTAAGCCGACCGTGGCCGCCGACGGTAGCGGCGTCTACGCCACCGTGCAGGCGGCGGTCAACGCCGTACCGAACGGCAACACCACCCGGCGGATCATCACGATCAAGGCGGGCACCTACCGCGAGACGGTCGTCATCCCCGCCACCAAGCCCTACATCACCCTGCAGGGCCTGGGCTCGTCGTCGACCGGGACGGTGATCGTCAACAACCACAACGCCGCCGACGGCAGCGCCAACAACGGCTCGACGGTCACGGTCTTCGGCCATGACTTCACCGCGACGAACCTGACGATCTCCAACGACTACGGCATCGGCGTACAGGCGCTGGCGCTCAACCTCAACAACGACCGGGGGATCTTCTCCAACGTGCGGCTGCTGGGCAACCAGGACACCCTGCTCGTCAACAACGCCGCCCGGGTCTACTTCGTCAACTCCTATGTGGAGGGAACGGTCGACTTCATCTACGGCGGCGGCATCGCGGTCTTCAACGCCTGCCAGATCTACGAGAAGCGCACCACCGGCGGACCGATCACCGCGGCGAGCACTCCCGCCGCCAACACCTACGGCTTCCTGATCTACAGGTCCACCGTCAGCGGCGCGGTCGCGAACACCACCCAGCTCGGACGGCCCTGGCGGCAGGACGCGCAGGTGCTCTACCGCGAGTCGTCGCTGACCTCGACGATCAAGACCAGCCAGCCGTGGACCGACATGTCGACCAGCACCTGGCAGAACGCCCGGTTCTTCGAATACCGCAACACCGGTGCGGGAGCCGGCGTCAACGGCAACCGTCCCCAGATGACCGACGCGCAGGCCGCCAACTACACCCCGCAGAAATACCTCGCGGGGTCCGACGGGTGGAATCCGCTGTAGGTCCCACGGCGTCCGCTCCCCGCCGCTACGTGCTCGTGGCAGCGGGGAGCGGACCACTCCCCGCTGGGAAGCAGCCCGATGAGGGGTTCGCGCTGCGCGGTGGTTGCGCTCCCCAGCCGGGTACGCGGTCCGCACGCTCCCTGGCCCCGCCGGCTCGGCCGGCCTTCATGCGGCGCATGATCGCGTTGTTTCCGGGAAGTAGTCCCCTCGCGGACCTGTTGAGGGGCCAGCTTCCGGGAAACAACGCGACCAAGGCCGTGCCGCCACACCACCACGCTCAACGCACCCCGGACGGGGCTCGCACAGCGTCGGCGAAGAGGTCGAGCCCGACCCCGACCAGCGAGTCGACCAGCACCAGTCCCGGCGCAGGGTCGATCGCCACGACCGACGGCACCGCGAGCACCCCGCACCCCGCCGCCAGCGCCGAAGCCACCCCGGTCGGCGTGTCCTCGATCGCGACGCACTTCTCGGCAGGGAAGCCGAGCATCGCCATCGCCAGCAAATAGGGGTCCGGGTGCGGCTTGGTCCGAACGGTGTCCTCGGCGGCGACCGTGACGGCGAACCGCTCCGCGCCGATCGTGGCGAGTACGGTGTCCGCGATCCGTCGAGCCGACGCGGTGACGAGTGCGAGCGGCACGTCGGCGGCACCGAGCAGGTCGAGCAGCCGCTGCGCGCCGGGCCGCCACTCGACGCCATCCTGCGCGACCCGCTCGTGGAAGGCGACGTCGAGCTGCTCCTGCAATCCGTCGAGTTCGGCGCCGAGCCCGGCGAGGAAGGCCGCCGTGACGGGTGCGGCCTGCCCGGCCCGGTCGGCGAGCTGCCGGGGCGTCAGCAGGATCCCGTGCTCGGCGGCGACGGCTTCGACGGCCGCGGCCCAGCAGCCCTCGGTGTCGACGAGGGTGCCGTCCATGTCGCAGAGGACGGCCAGCAGCCCGCTCATCGGGCGGCGACCATGACGGGGTGGTCGACGAGGCGGACCAGGACCTGCGTACCGGGGGTGAGGGCGGCGGCGTCACGGGTGGGCAGGTCCGCCTTGACCCCGGCGCCGTCGGGCAGCCGCAGGAAGAGACGGGTCGTGGCGCCGAGGAAGGAGGCGGTCACGACGCGGGCGTCGCCGTCGTCGTCGGCGGAGACGCGCAGGTCCTCGGGGCGTACCAGGACGTCGACCTCGGGCCCGGCGGGTGCGGTCCCGGTGACGGGGAGGCGCTGCCCGACGACGGTGACGGCACCGTCGCCGGTGAGGTGCCCGGGGATCCGGTTCATCGTGCCGACGAAGCCCGCGACGAACGCTGTGGCGGGGCTGCGGTAGAGGTCGACGGGGGTGTCGCACTGTTCGAGGCGTCCGTCGCGCAGCACCGCGACCCGGTCGGCGATGGAGAGCGCCTCCTCCTGGTCGTGGGTGACGAAGATCGTGGTGATGCCGAGCTCCTTCTGCAGTCGGGAGATCTCCTCGCGCAGGGTGAGGCGTACCTGGGCGTCGAGCGCGGAGAGCGGTTCGTCGAGGAGCAGCACCCGGGGCCGCAGGGCGAGGGCTCGTGCGAGCGCGACCCGCTGCTGCTGGCCGCCGGAGAGCTGGTGTGGGAACCGGTTCCCCTGGGTGGGCAGCCCGACGAGTTCCAGCAGTTCGTCGGCGCGGGTGCGCCGGGCGTGGCTCGGCACCTTGCGGATGCGCAGGCCGAAGGCGACGTTGTCGCGGGCCGACAGGTTGGGGAAGAGGCTGTAGGACTGGAAGACCATGCCGGCGTCGCGGCGGTTGGCGGGCACGTTGACGATGTCGGTGCCGTCGACGAGGACCTGCCCGGCGTCGGGATGGTCGAATCCGGCGACCATCCGCAGCGCGGTGGTCTTGCCGCAGCCGGACGGCCCGAGCAGCGCCATCAGCTCGCCGGGTTCGACGGTGAGGTCGAGGCCGTCGAGGGCCACGGTCGTGCCGAAGGTGCGGCGCAGCGCGCGGAACTCGACCCGCGCTCCGGTGGTGGTGCTCATGTCACTCCTCGCTCGTGGTGGTCTTGGTGCCCGCGCTGGACAGCGCCAGCAGCAGCAGCCAGGTGATCAGCAGGCTGAGCAGCGAGACCGCGACCGAGAGCCGCGCCTCACTGCCGCTGATCTTGACGATCCACACGGGGAACGTCTCGAAGGTCAGGATCCGGGCGATGGTGTATTCGCCGAGCACCAGCGCGAGCGTGAGGAACGCGGCGCTCGCCAGCGAGCTGCGCAGGTTGGGCAGGAGCACGCGGCGCAGGACCTGCCACGGGCTCGCGCCGCAGTTGCGCGCCGCCTCGGTCAGCGTGACGACGTCGAGGGTACGCAGACCGGCGTCCAACGACCGGTAGACGAACGGCAGCGCCAGGATCGTGTAGGAGAGCACGAGCGCGATGGGGAATCTCTCGTCCTGCACCGCGAGGAACGTCTGGTAGAGCGGCGTCTCCGACAACCGGTCCGGCCCCAGCCGCAGGATGGAGCCGATCCCGGCGACGAAGGCGATCGGCGGCACCACCAGCGGCAGGGTGCAGACGACCTCCAGCACGCTGCCCAGGCGCCCCGGTCGCAGTCGGGCCGCCACCATCGCGGGCACGGTGAGGGCCAGGACCAGCACGATCGTCGAGGCGGCGAGCAGCAGCGAGAGCCACAGGCTGTCCAGGAACCCGGGCGCGTCGAGGATGCCGGTGTATGCCTGCGCGGTCACCCCCTGCCCCGGGATGTCGATGCTGAAGACGAGGGATGCGACGAGCGGCGCTCCGAAGTAGAGCCCGGCGACGCCGAGCACCAGCCCGTGCCACCACCGGTTGGGCTTCACCGCAGCCATCGGGCGCTCCGTCGCTGCAGGGGGAGGTAGATCGCCATCACGATGATGGCGACGACGACCATGTCGAGGGCGAGCGCCGAGGCGACGCCCTCCTGTCCGACGAGGACGTTGCCGGAGAGCGCGTCGGCGATCTGCAGCGTGACGAGCGGCAGCACGCTGCCCACCATGGCGGCGGCGGTGGCGTATGCGGCGAAGGCGGTGCCGAAGAGCAGCACGAACCCGCCCAGCAGCGACGGTGCGAGCACCGGCAGGCCGACGTGGCGCCAGAACTGCCGGCCGGTGGCACCGCAGTTGGCGGCGGCCTCCCGCCACTGCGGGCGCAGCCCGTCGAGGGCCGGTGCGATCACCAGCACCATCAGCGGGATGAGGAAGTAGAGGTAGACGACGGCGAGCCCGGCCGGGGTGTAGAGGCTCCAGCCGAGGCTGCCCAGGTCGAGGAGCTGCGTCACGACGCCGGAGATGCCGAGGGTGGCGATGAAGGCGAAGGCGAGCGGCACGCCGCCGAAGTTGGCGAGCACGCCGGAGGCGGTGACGACGAGGTTGCGCAGCCCGCGCCACCGGCTGGCGACGACGGCCTGGGCGAGGACCGTGCCGAGCAGGACGCCGAGCGCGGCGGTGACGGCGGAGAGCTTGACGCTGGATTCGAGCGCGTCGAGGTATGCGCCCTGCACCGACCGGCTCAGGTTCTGCGTGGTCAGCGTGGTGGTGTGCGCGACCGGGTCGGTGGTGGTGACGGCGCCGATGAGGACGGCGAGCATCGGCAGCCCGAAGAAGAAGCCGACGAAGGCGAGCAGCGGCACGGCGGCGAGCAGGGTGGCCGAGCGGCGGCGGCGGGGATGGGCCGGAGCCCGGCCGGGCGCCGCAGTGGCACCCGGACCGGACAACGACTCTGCGGTGTGGAGGGGCATCGATCAGCCGGCCAGTGCCTTGGCCCACTTTTCGACCAGGGTGGCCTTCGCCTTGTTGTTCTGGTCCGGCGTCGGGAACTTCGGCTCGCCCTCGACCTTGGGCAGCGCGGCGACGAACTCGGCGGACGCGGTGCCGTCGGCGATCATCGCGGGCAGCAGGACGGGGCGGGCGTAGCCCTTGAGCCAGAGGTTGTGACCCTCGGTGCTGTAGAGGTACTCCTCCCACAGGCGCGCGGCGGCCGGGTGCGGCGCGTCGAGGTTGATCGCCTGGGAGTAGTAGTTGGCGTACTTGCCGTCGGTCGGCACGACGACCTTCCAGTCGACGCCCTTCGCCGCGAACTCCTTGGCGTAACCGGCGTTGAGGTAGTCCCAGTCGAGGCTGATCGGGGTCTCGCCCTTCTCGACCGTGGCCGGGGTCGACTCGACCGGGATGAAGTTGCCGGACTTGTGCAGCTTGGCGAAGAAGTCGATGCCGGGCTGGATGTCGTCGAAGGAGCCGCCGTTGGCGAGCGACGCGGCGTAGACGGCCGCGATCGCCGAGCCGGACTTGGTCGGGTTGCCGTTGAGCGCCACCTTGCCCTTGTACTCCGGCTTGGTGAGGTCGGCGAAGGTCTGCGGGCAGACCGCGATCCGCTTGGCGTCGCAGCCGATCGAGACGTAGCCGCCGTAGTCGTTGAACCAGCGGCCCTGCGCATCCTTCTGCGCCGCCGGGATCTTGTCCCACGCCGCGACCTTGTAGGGCGCGAAGAGGCCCTCGGCCGCGCCGCTGAGGGCGAACGCGACGCCGAGGTCGAGCACGTCGGGGGCCCGGTCCTGACCCTTGAGGGTCTTCACCGCGGCGATCTCGTCGGCGCTGGAGCCATCCGGGTTGTCGCTGTTCACCTTGATGGCGTACTTGTCGCTGAACGCCTTGATGATCTCGCCGTAGTTGGCCCAGTCCGGCGGGAGCGTGATGACGTTGAGCTGGCCCTCCTTCTTAGCGGCGGCGACGAGCGCCTCCATGCCGCCGAAGTCGGCGACGGAGACGGCCTTGCCGGCGGCGACGCCCGTGGTGGTGGGCGCCTCCTCCTTCTTGGCGCCGCACGCGGAGGCGGCGAGTGCCGTGACGGCCGAGAGCGTTATGCAGGCCGCCAGGCGACCGGCCCGGCGGGTGAGTGACGAGGTCATGCTGGTCTCCCAAGGGATGATGGGGTTACAGGCGCGCCCAGTAGGCACGACGGTGGTGTCTGCGAGCTGAACATCGTGGGATCAATCGGCCGCGCCGGACTGAACAGGGCTCCGTGACAGCGCGCGCTGTGCGCGGCTTCACAGCAGCCCGGGATCGGCGGGGCGACGACGCGGTGCCGCCTCGCGATCACCGTCTACTCCTGCCGCAGCAGGCCGGGCAGCTCTGCGACGCTGCCGATCAGGTGCGTGGCGCCCGCCGCGGCCAGCGCGTCGGCGTCGTGTGCGCCGCCGAGGACACCGGCGACGACCGCGGCCCCGGCCCGCACGCCGCTGCCGATGTCGTTGACGCTGTCGCCCGCGACCACAATAGATCGTACATCGTCGATGCTTAGGCGTAGTGCCGCGTGCAGGATCAGGTCGGGGAAGGGACGCCCGCGCAGCGCTTCGCCGGGGACGAGCGCCAGATCGATCAGGTCTCGCCACCCCAGGGCGTCGAGAATGGCGTCCTGTGTGGAGCGGGCGAAACCCGTGGTCAGCACGACGGCGAGCCCTGCCTCGCGCAGTTCGGCGAGGGCCTGCTCGGTGCCGGGCAGCGCGGTCACCTCGCCGACCGCCACGAACTCGGTGAAAGCGGACTCGAACGCCGCGTTCGCCGCGACGGCGGCCTCCTCCCGGCCGTCGAAGATCTCCCGGAAGACGGTGATCTTCGACTGGCCCATGGTGCGGCGCACCACGTCGAGTGCGGCGGCGTGGCCGGCCGTGCCGGGGTCGAGCCCCTGCCCGGCGAGCGCGGCCGAGGCGGCCCGCTCGACGAGGCCGTCGTCGCCGACGGTGGTCCCGGCCATGTCCAGGCAGGCCAGGCGCGGCCGGGGTGTGGTGGTCCAGTCGTGGGTCACTTGAAGGTCTCCTCGGCGATGGCGGGGGAGAGGGTCATGCCCCGTCCGCCCGGTCCGGTCACGACGATCACGCCGGGGCTCGGCTGCGATCGGTGGTAGATGGCGTCGTCGGTGGTCTGCGAGTAGACCCCGGCCCAGCGGCGGACGATCGGCGGCAGGGTCCGGCCGAGGATCCGCTCGGCGGCCTCGCGGACGTACTCGTAGTAGCGCTCGTCGAGGTCGAAGGCGAAGGGCTCGGCGTACTCGTGGGTGTCGCCGATCGTCAGGCCGCCGTCGAGGCGCTGCACCAGGAGGAGCTGCATCTTTCCTTCCGCCGCGACCGGGTGCTGCGGGGGCAGGGCGGCGCGGGCGGGGGTGTCCCAGGCGGGGTAGTAGCGCATCGAGTCGGCGTCGGCGATCGACGTGGTCACGGGTGTGCCGAAGGGCGCGGTCTGCATCATCTGGAGGCGTACGCGTCGCAGCGGCGCCGCCGACAGGTGCCGACCGGACAGGCCGGTGTGCGCCGCGCCGGTGCACTGGATGACCAGGTCGCCGTCGTGCCGGTCACCGAGATGGTCCACGATGGACGGTCCGTCGCCGAGCTCGCGGACCTCCCGGCCCGGCAGCCACGTGTATCGGCCGGTCGCGTCGAGCGCATCCCGGATCGCCTGCGGCACCAGTCGGGACTCGACGGCGGCGTCGCGGTCGCTGTGCACGGCGGCGAGCAGGTCGCCGCCGAGCGACGGGTTGATCCGGCGCGCCTCGGCCGGGTCGAGCAGTCGCAGGCCCCGGCTCTCGGCGTCGGGCCGGGCGCAGACCTCCTCGGCGACGGCGAGCTCGGTGGGCGTACCCAGAATGGTCAGTGAACCGTTGGGGCGGAAGCCGACCCGCGGGATCACGGCGCCGATCTCCTGCCAGAGCTGCCGAGCCCGCAGGGCGAGGTCGAGCTCGGGGCCGGTGGTGCGGCCGGAGACCCAGACCAGGCCGAAGTTGCGCACGCTCGCGCCCCGCGTGCCCGCTTCGCGTTCGAGGTGGATCACCTCGTGGCCGCGCCCGATCGCGGCATGGGCGTGCATCAGGCCCAGGATGCCGCCGCCGACGACGATCACCCGCATGGCGCCACCTCCCTCACAAGTTGTGTAGATAACTTCAAGGGAGACTGTGGCGGGGTTCGGTGACCGGAGCGTGAACGGAGCCTGCCGGGCCGCCGAACCCTGCTCCAATGGTGACCCGAGCTGAGTAGACAACTGATACGGTGTCGGACATGGAGGCACCGACATACCTGGCTCTCGCCGACGAACTCGAGCGGCTGCTCGCCACCGAGCCGGCCGGGGCCAGGGTCGCCTCCGAGCACGAGTTGGCCCGGCGTCACGGCGTCAACCGGCTCACCGCCCGGGCCGCGCTGGACGAGCTGGAGCAGCGCCGGGTCGTGCGTCGCCGCCGGGGGAGCGGCACCTTCGTCAGCAGGCGCTACGACGTGATCGTCTCGCCGCTCGCGATGCCGAACTGGGCGCAGCTCGTTCGTGCCGCGGGCGGCACCGCGCATGCCGAGGTCGTCGGCGCCGAGCTCGCGGCGGCACCCGACGAGATCGGTGCCGCGCTGGGGGTGAGCGGACCGCTGCTCGTGGTGCAGCGGGTGGGCCGGGTCGACGGGCAGCGGGCGCTGTTCAAGACGAGCTGGCTCGCGGCCGACCTCGTTCCCGGGCTCACCGAGGCGCTACCGCGCCACGATTCGCTGCTCGCGGCGATCGAGGGCGCCTACGGGCTGCAGCCGGTGCGGCACGCGCTGCGGGCGGAGATCGTGGCGCCGCCGGTGCACGTGGTGACGGCGCTGGAGCTGCCGCGCAACACCGAGGTGGTGCGGATCGACAGCCGCACCGACAGCGACCGCACCGGCCGGCGGGTCGAGATCACCCACTCCTGGCTGCGCACCGACGTCTTCCGCCTCGTCGTCGACCTGCAGGGTTAGCGCGACGAGTCTGGTCGAGCGCGAGCGGCTCAAGGCCGTTCCTTCCGAAGAGGCCTGAACCGCCCTTACGCCCGACGTGGGATTCAGCGGCAGGGATAGTTGGTCTTCGTGCAGGCGGTGCCGGTGTTGTAGGCCTCGTTGAAGTGCGTGTAATAGGCGTCGTAGAGCGGGTGTGCGGTGCCGGTCTCCGGGCCCATCTTGACGAAGAGCTCCTCGTTCTCGTTCAGGGCGTCCTGGGTCCAGTTCTGCGATCCGGTATAGACGCGGTACTGATACGTGCCGCCGTAGCTGCCGTACGCCATGAAGAACTTGTTGTGGATGTCGTCCTTGCGGTGGATGGCGACCCCGGCAGCGAGCAGCTCGTCGTAGACCGACTCGGTCATGGAGATGCCGCCGGAGGAGTCCGTGCCCACCGCCATCCAGACGTTGCAGCCGCCGGACCGGTAGGACTTGACCACGTCGACGACCTTGGGGCGACCGCTGGTGACCGAGGCCATGCCGATCCGCAGCCGGCAGCTGCTGGTGGGGGTCAGGTCGTTGAGCCGGGTCGCGATGGTGTCGGTCTGGCCCGCGCCTTCGGGCGAGGCGTACGCGTCGGCTGCGGTCGCCTGGTAGTAGCCCCGTCCGGAAGCGGAGTCGTAGTAGTCGTTGCCGGAGTAGTGCCGGCGGTTCCACAGGTCGGAGAAGTTGGCGTTCAGGCCGCTGAACAGCGCCGTGTCGCCGTAGACGGTGATGGTGTTGTTGAACGCGTCGGTGCCGGTGGCGTAGGTGAGGTTGGCCGACCCGAACCACGAGACGTTGCCGCGCCGGACCCCGGCGGGGTCGGTGGTCGAGGTGAAGGTGAACATCTTGGTGTGCATGTCGCCGTCGGGGCTGGTGCTCATGCACCCGGTGCCGCCGTTGGCGTTGGTGCAGAATTTGTGATTGGTCAGCTTCTTGATGGTGGTGACCGCGGGGTCGGTGGAGGGGGCGTTCTTGCCGTCGATCACGACCATGACCGTGACGCCGCGGGTCTGCGCGCGCAGCAGCGCATCGGCGACGGAGTCGATGCTCAGCGAGTGGATGGTGCCCTTGACGGTGGAGCCCGCCGAGGCGTTGTCGATGAGCCGCTGCAGCTCGGTGATGATCGTGTAGTCGCGCCCGGCGGTGGGGTTGGCGAAGTGGGCCCAGACGGGGTAGCCGCCGATCGTCGCTGACGCCTGGTGGACCGCGGCCATGGCCGGGGTAATGGGCAGCAGGGCGCCGGTCGCGGCGAGGACCGCCACGACCGCTGCGCGCCGGAGGTGGCCGACATGCGAGAAAAGCTTCATGAATGTAGATCATGTGAAGAAGAGTTTCACATGTCAATGGCTCGCTTGATCGGCGGTTCTCGCCGGGCGCCTCGCGGCGATGGCCGGCAAGCCCTTGCCCTTGAGCGGAAGTGGCCTTAGGTTGCATTGATGATCCTCAGTGGGGAACCCGGCCCTGACCCTCCCCGGAACGCCGGCCACGGCGATCTGCGGCCCGAGGATCTCGACGGCGTCGCCTACCTGCGGAGCCTGTCGAGACGCGGGTTCCTCACCGGCGCCGCGCTGGCGGCATCCGGGGTGTCGGCCGCCTTCGCGCTGCTGCCCGACTCCGCTCAGGCTGCCGGCGGCTATCAGCGGCCGTGCGGGAACGTCCCGATCTCGAGTTCCTGGCAGGACCACCGGAACCGGACGCCGCCCTCGGGCGAGCCGGGCACCGACTACGCAGTCGGAGTCGGCACCCCCGTCGCGGCCGCGACGAGCGGCACGATCCGGTACGTGAAGACCGACACCTCCACCGCGACCGGCCGCGTCGTGGGGATGGCCCATGATGACGGCAACTACAGCCGACACCTGCATCTGTCGAGGATCACCGTCGCCACCGGGCAGCGGGTGTCGCGAGGCCAGACGATCGCGTACTCCGGCTCCTCGGCGAACGGCAGCGACAGCGGAGTCGGACCGCATGTGCACACGAGTCTCTGGTTGAACACCGGCAGCCCGACGAACTTCCGCGCGACGGTGGACTTCGAGACCTACGTCGGAGACGTCACCCACCCGAACCCGCCCGACCGAGAGGTAGATGAAGTGTTCATCGCGAATGTGAAGGGCAGCTGGTACCTCATCGTCCCGCAGGGCACCGGCAAGCCGCGGGCGGTGGTCCTCGGCGGCGACAGCAACGCCGCCGGATCCGGCATCCCGGTTCTGAACTTCACCTGGGATCCGTCGATCGCCGCGCTGAGGGCCGCGGTCGACGGCATCGGCTGATGTGCCGGACACTGTCGCGACCTGAGATCTGGTGTCCGAAAGGGCTCGAACCCGTCACCATCGGCAAGGGTTCGAGCCCCGACGGGATGCCTAGCGTACGAAGCCGATCCCCGTGACGACCTTGTCGTACTCGGTGAAGGTCTGGTTGTTGTAGGGCCCGTAGATCCACGTGTGCAGCGAGTTCGCCGCCGTGTCGACCTCGACCAGCCGCACCGGGTTCGTCGTGTTGGAGTGGAACGTCTGCAGGAACGTGTAGATCTTGTTCCCGTTGACCCCGGTGTCGGTCCGGCTCCCCGCGATGCCGGTGTGCCCGGAGAAGACGAAGCGGATGTTCGCGTACTGCTTGATCAGGTTGTCGAAGAGGTACTGCGGACTCGTCGCGCCGTAACCCGAGCTCTGCTCGATGTTGCCGCTGCCGTCGATGTAGTCGTGCGTGACGACGGCGACGTTGTGCAGCGGGTGCGCCGCGACGACGCCCTTCGCCCAGGTGACGGCCTCGACCCGGGGCCACAGCTCCAGGGTCATCACGAGCCACTGCAGCCCGCCCGCCGAGAAGGTGGAGTACGAGTTGTCGACCTTGCCCGCCTCGAACTGCCCCGCGACGGCGCCGTACTGGGCGGCGGTGAAGTACTGGTTGAAGACGGTGGTGTCGCGGACGAGCTCGCGGGTGTGGGCGGGGTCGCGGGCCGAGCCGCCGACGCCGGTCGCCTGGGTGTCGTGGTTGCCGATCGCCAGCGAGTAGGGGATCCCCGCCGTTTCGAGCGGTCGCATGGCGTTGCGGGCGATGACGTACTGGGAGTGGTCGGGCGTGTCCCAGTTGACCACGTCGCCGGAGCTCGTCACGAACCGCAGGTCGAGGGTGGACCGGTTGCCGACCAGCCAATTGGTGCGGTTCAGGAACCGGGTGTCGGTGGTGTTGAGCACTTCCTGCTGGGTGTCGGGCATGACCGCGAAGCTGAACTTCGTGTCGGTGGTCGCCGTCTCCATCTTGGCGTAGCCGATGTGCACGTTGCGGTCGCACGCCGAGGTGCTCAGATCGTTGATGAACTCGATCTTGATGGTGTGGGTGCCACCGGCGATCGCCGAGCCGACCGGGTAGGTGCCGTAGCTGGTGGCGCTGACGATCGTGGTGGTGCCCTTGACCACGCCGTCAGCCGTGACGCGGATCGTCGGCCAGCCCTCGCAGTTGTCGCCGATGGCGCCGATCTGCACCCGGCCCGAGCCGGTGATCGTGGTCGTGGCGTAGCTCGAATTGGCCCAGAGCGACGCGTGGGTGCCCGAGGCCGGGACCGGCGTACCGGTGGCGGTGCGGATCGCGCCGTTGACGACGGTGAACTGCGACGGCGGTGCCGCAGTCGCGGCGCTGCCGGCGAGGGCGCCGCCGGTGAGGACGAGCGCTGCGGCTGCCGCCGCCGCGATGATGCGCTGGGACATGCGCACTCCGTTTCTGCGAAGCTGGACGATCAGGCGCGGAACGGGCCGCTGACCTCGTAGGTGATTCCACCGGAGCCGGTCGAGGAACCGGAGGTGCCACGCTGGGACGAGAAGTAGAGCCGATTTCCGGCCGGGTTGAACGCGGGCCCGGTGACCTCGGAGCTGTCCTGGCCGGTGATGCGCAGGAACGGCGCGACCACGCCGTCCGGGGTGATGACGCAGATCTCCAGGTTGCCACCGTCCTCGGCGACGAAGAGGTCGCCGCTCGACGGGCTGCCGGTGATGTTGTCGACGCCGGTCAGCGGTGCGGTGCCGGGCGGGACCAGCGAGTCGTCATAGGCGAGGTCGATCGTCTGGGTCGCCGCGGTGTACGCCCAGACCCGGTTGTCGCCTTTCGTCGTGAAGTAGCAGACGCCGCCGGTATACCAGCAGCCCTCGCCGCCGTTGAAGCGCAGCGCGGCACCCACCTGCGACCGGGTCGCCGTCGGGATGCCGTCACGGTCGGGGATGTTCTGCCAGGTCACCGGCCCGGAAGTCGTACCCGCCGGAGCGCAGAGGACCTGGAGCCGGCCGGTGTCGAGGTCGCCCCAGACATCGGGGACGAAGCGGTAGAAGCAGCCGTCGGTCTCGTCCTCGGTGAGGTAGACGACCCGGTGGTCGGCGTCGCAGGCGGCGGCCTCGTGCTTGAACCGGCCGAGCCGGGTCCGCTCGACGGCGGGCTTGATGCCGCGCGGGTCGGTCTCCATGACCCGGCCGAGGGCGATCTCCTCACAGGAGAGCCAGGTGCCCCACGGCGTCGCGCCACCGGCGCAGTTGAGGTTGGTGTTGGCGAGAATGCGATAGGACGAGATGATGTCGCCCGCGGCGTTGAAGCGGATCGCGGACGCGCCGCCGAAGAGCGGGATCTCCGAGTTGGACACGTAGATCCAGCCGGAGCCCTCGGCGAAGCACGCGCCGCCGTCCGGAGCCCAGTGCCAGGTGTACGCGGTGGTCCCGACCTTGCGGCCCGACCGGGCGACGACCCGGCTGGTGAACCCGGCGGGCAGGGCGATGCCGTTGGTGTCGGGGGCGAGCAGGGGACCGTAGGGCCCCGGGCCCGGCTGGGCGGCGGCGGCGAACGCCTCCTTCCACAGCGCACCGGAGAAGCCCACGGCACCGATGCTCACCGCACCCACGCGCAGAATGTCGCGACGCTCCACGTCCTGTCTCCTTCACCATCGATCCGTCGGCGATAGCGACGAGGGTAGGCAGCGCAGGCGGCGGCGAACCCCGCGAACGGTGAACGGATCGTGGCGCCGGGATGTCGATCGATACGGTTCTCGGCTTCGGTGCGAGGGCGCACGCGCCTCGCGCTGTTCTGTCGGGTGTCGCCTGCCGTCCGCCCAATGGCCCTGATGTGTACGACCGGCGGTCCTACCGTCTGCCCATGCGGGTCGCGATCATCACGGAGTCGTTCGCTCCCGATGTCAACGGGGTGGCGAACTCGGTAGCCCGGGTCACCGAGCACCTGGTCGACCACGGCCATGAGCCGATGGTGATCGCGCCGAGGCCCATGCGCCTCGCGCAGGCCGGCCCGTCACCCTTCCCGGTGGTACGCCTGCCGTCGCTGCCGCTGCCCGGCTATGCCAGCGTGCGGCTCACCCCGCCGAGCCGCCGGATCGAGGACGCGCTGCGCGACTTCCAGCCGGATGTCGTGCACCTCGCGAGCCCGTTCGTGCTCGGCCGCTGGGGTGCTCGGGCCGCGTCGCGGCTGGGCCTGCCGATCGTCGCCGTCTACCAGACCGACGTGCCCGGCTATGCCCGCGCCTACCGGGCGGCACCGGCCGAGGCGATGGCCTGGCGGTGGATCAGCCGCCTGCACGCCCAGGCGACGATCACCCTCGCGCCGTCGTCGGCGACCGCCGCGCAGCTCACCGAGCACGGGGTCGGCCAGGTCCACCGGTGGGGGCGGGGCGTCGACACCGCACGGTTCCACCCCCGCCACCGCAGCGCCGACCTGCGCGCGTCGCTCGCCCCGCCCGGCCACCTCATCGTCGGGTACGTGGGCAGGCTGGCCCGGGAGAAGCAGGTCGAGCTCCTCGCCGGTGCCGCCGCCCTGCCCGGTGTGACCGTGGTCGTCATCGGCGACGGACCGATGCGCCGTGCCGTCCGGCGGGCGATGCCCGAAGCCGTCCTGCTCGGCACCCGGCACGGTGCCGAGCTGTCCCGGCTCTACGCCAGCTTCGACGTCTTCGCCCACACGGGTCCACATGAGACGTTCTGCCAGACGATCCAGGAGGCGCTCGCCAGCGGCGTACCGGTGGTGGCTCCCGGCGCGGGCGGCCCGATCGACCTGATCGCGCAGGAGCGGACCGGCCTGCTCGTCGCGCCCGGCGACCCGGCGGCGATGACGGCGGCGGTGGCCCGGCTGCTGCACGATCCGGGGCTGCGCGAACGCCTCGGCGGTGCCGCCCGGGCCTCGGTCGTCGACCGCACCTGGTCGGCGCTGGGCGACGAGCTGATCGAGTACTACCGCCAGGCGGTGCACGCGCCCGGCGCCGTCCCGGTCGTGGTGCCGAGCGCCATCCCCGCCCGGCTGCGAGTCACCGCGTGAGACCGCTGCGGATCGTCCGGCTCGCCAACTTCGTCACGCCGAGCTCGGGCGGCCTGCGGACCGCGCTGCGGGAGCTCGGCCGGGGCTACCTCGACGCCGGGCACCACCCGGTCCTCGTCACACCGGGGCCCGCGCACTCCGACTCCTCGACCGAGCAGGGCCGGGTCATCACGCTGCCCGGTCCGCTCGTCCCCGGCCTCGGCGGCTACCGCGTGCTGCTGCGGCGCAGGCCGCTGACGAGGCTGCTCGCCGAGCTCCGCCCCGACGTCATCGAGGTCTCCGACCGCAGCACGCTGCGGTGGACCGGCCGCTGGGCAGCACGTCACGGTGTCGCCTCGGTGATGGTGTCGCACGAGAGCCTCGACGGGCTCCTCGCCGTCGCGGGCCTGCCCACCGGGCCGCGGACGCGGGTGGCCGACCGGCTCAACCGGGCCACCGCACGCCGCTACGACACCGTGGTCTGCACGACCCGGTGGGCGGCGGCGGAGTTCGACCGGGTGGGGGCGGGCAACGTACGCCAGGTGCCGCTCGGGGTGGACCTCACCGCGTTCCATCCGGGACTGCGGTCGGCGACCACCCGGGCGGCCTACGCCGAGCCAGGCGAGGTCCTGATCGTCTGCTGCACCCGGCTGTCGGTGGAGAAGCGTCCACAGCGTGCCCTGACGACGCTGCGGGGGCTGCTCGCCGCCGGAGTGCCCGCCCGCCTCGTCATCGCCGGTGACGGCCCGCTGCGAGCGAACCTGACCGCTGCGGCAGCCGACCTGCCGGTCACCTTCACCGGCTGGATCAGCGACCGGCCCACCCTCGCCGGGCTGCTCGCCAGCGCCGACGCCGCCATCGCGCCGGGGCCGATCGAAACCTTCGGCCTCGCCGCGCTGGAGTGCCTCGCCACCGGTACCCCCGTCGTGGCGAGCGCGGACAGCGCGCTACCGGGAGTGCTCGGGGCGGCGGGGCTCGGCGCCGTGGGTGACGACTTCACGCCTGCTCTCCGTGAGCTGCTGGCCCGGCCGGAGCGGGACCGGCGAACCGCCGCCCGCAGCCGGGCGGAGCAGTTCGGCTGGCAGGCCGCCGCCGACGGGTTCCTCGCCGTTTTCGAGGAGCTCGTGTTCGGCCCGCCCGCCTTGCCCGGCGAGGCGCTGGACTTCGGCTCGATGAAGTGCAGCGTCATCGCCTGCACCGTGCACCGGTAGGACGAGGAGCAGCGCCAGCCCGACCCAGACATAGGTGTTGGAGCCGACGAATCCGATGAACCCGGCGTAGTTGTTGGCGAAGAGCCAGACGACGCTGCTGCACATCAGGGCGTAGCCGACGACGGCGGCGGCGGACCGGCGGGTCCACGGGGTGCGGGTGCGCTCGACGAACAGCATCAGCGCGGGCAGGCACCAGACGAGGTGGTGCACCCAGGTGATCGGGCTGATGAGGCAGGCGGCGAGCCCGGTCAGCGCGAAACCGGCCCGCTGATCGCCGATGGCGGCCGCGCGCCGGACCCGGGCCGCCCAGACGACGAGGACCGCGAGGACCGCGGCGAGCCACACCAGGCGGTCGTGGCCCGGCAGGTGCAGCCGCGCCACGACTCCCTGCAGGGACTGGTTGGAGACGTAGGCGAGGTTGCCGACCCGCGAGGTCTGCCACAGCGCCTCGGTGAAGAAGGTATGGGTCGCCGCCGGTGCCACCAGGGCAGCGAGCCCGGTCGCGGCGAGGCTGACAGCGGCCGCCACCAGACCCGCGCGCCGTTGCCGGGCCACCAACAGGTAGACGATGAACAGCGCCGGGGTGAGCTTGATCGCGGCGGCGAGTCCGATGCAGATGCCGGCGTAGCGGGCGTAGCGGGAGGTGAGCAGGCGCAGGTCGGCGCAGACCAGGGCGAGCAGCACCAGGTTGACCTGGCCGAAGCTGACGGTGTCGCGGGCGGGCTCGAAGACGGCGAGCAGGCAGGCGCCGAGGCCGAAGGCCTCCCAGGCCGGCCGCCCGGCTCGCCGGAGCACCGGCACGAAGAGCCACCGGACCAGCAGCGCACCGGCGACGGCGTTGGCGATGATGCTCGCCACGACGGCGGGGTGCCACCGCAGCAGCGCCAGCGGCGACAGGCACAGCGCGGCGAAGGGCGGGTAGGTGAACCCGTACTCCGTCCCGGGTCGGAGGTATTCGTAGAGGTCGCCGCCGTGGACCCACCAGGTCACGGCGCCGTGGTAGACACCCACGTCGAACCAGCCCCGGTGCCCGGGGATCACCGCGAGCACCACGCCGATCACGGTCGCGAGCGCGGCGAGCCGGACCGCCCTGACAGCGGTCGACGGCGAACCCGTCCGCCCGGTCACCGCAGCACCGCCGGTGTCACGTTTTGCAGCAAAGCGTGGTTGTTATCGCGCGCGAAGCCACGCTTTGCTGCAAAACGTGACAGGGGTGCTGCTGCCGCGAACAGGGCGGTGGCGAGGGCGACGCCACCCGCCGCGAGCCGGAGCTGGGTGCCGTCAGGCCCGAACCCGCTGGGCAGCACCAGCAGGGCCAGCCCGGCGCTGATCCCGGCGCACCACCAGCGCAGGACCGGGTGGGCGGAGGCTGCGGCGACGATCACCACTCCCCACAGGGCGTACCAGGGGCGGGTCACGGGGCCGAGGAGCGCGAACGCGCCGAGCCCGAGCCCGATGGCGAGAACGGGGCCGAGCCAGTGCCGCAGCAGCCACAGTGCCGCGATGCTGACGACGAAGAGTGCGAGGAAGAGCCACCGGGTGGCCGGGATCGCCGACGCGGCGTAGGCGGAGCCGGTGGCGGTCAGGACGTTGCGGGCGAGCCTGCCGACCGCGCTGCTCAACGACCAGCTCTGCGCCGAGACCGGCGAGCCGAGCAGGCCGATCCAACCGAATCCGGTGCCGACGAGCGCGGTGACGCCGAGCGTGGTGGTGGCGACCACCGCCGCCGTGCGCAGGGCTGTCCAGGCCTGCTCGCCCCGGGTGGGGAGCTTGCGCCACAGCCACACGCAGACCAGGAGCCCGGCGAGGGCAGGCACCTTCACCAGGCCCGCCCCGGTGATCAGGGCCGGGGCGAGGACCGGATGGCCGCCGCGCAGCGCCAGGGTCAGGCCGGCGACGAGCAGGCCGAGCATGACGGCGTCGTTGTGCGCGCCGCCGACCAGGTGCAGCAGGGCGAGCGGGTTGAGCACGGCGAGCCACACCGCGCCGACCGGGCTGACCCCGCAGTGCCGGGCGAGCTCGGGCAGGAACCGCAGCAGCAGCCCGACGCCGAGCAGCGCGACCAGTCGCATGCCGAGGACGCCGAGCATGACCTGCTTGCCGGTGACGGCGGCGACGATGACGGAGAGCCCGATCGCGAGCGGGCCGTAGGGCGGCGGCGAGTGCAGCCACATGGCGGGTACCTCGGCCGCGAGCGGCCCGCCGAGCCCGGCGACCCCGGCGGTGTAGACGTCGGCCCCGGCGAGGACCGTGGCGCCCTGGGCGAGGTAGCTGTAGACGTCCCGGCTGAACATGGCCGGACCGGCCAGCAGCGGCGCCGCCCACCAGCCGAAGGTGACGACGGTCCCGTGCAGGGTCACCCGGGCACCGGCGGCGAGGTCCCGGCCCAGCCGGATCCACGCACCGAGCAGCAGGATCACTCCGAAGTAGACGGCGACGAGACCGGCATCCGGGTGGCGCAGCAGCGCGATCGCCGATCCGGGCGTCGCGGCCGGGACGGCACCGGCGGACCAGGAGCCGATGACGACGATCAGCGAACCGAGAAAGCCCAGTTCACGCTGGTGGAGTAGCCGGTGGCCCACGGTGGCGGCGAAGGAGCGGATGGGCACGGGGGCACCATGCCAGCGAGGAGTGACGCGCGGACGACCGGGCGACCACCGGACGGTGCACGGCGGATGGCCACCGCCGGTCAAGGACACCACCTGCCGGGTACGCGGTACGACGGCACCGCGTACCCGGCAGGCTCGTCGGTCAGCGGCGCAGGAAGCCCGCGTCGAGGAACTTGACGTTCGTGGCGGTCCGGTCGGAGTCGGGTGTCTCGTGCCCGTCCTGGACCACCAGCAGACCGCCGGGGAAGCCGGGCAGCGGCGTCGAGACCACGGCGGCACCGTCGCACTCCTGCGAGCCGTCCACGGCACCGTCGACGACGGCGAACTGCGTCAGCTTCCGGTTGGTGAGCCGGTCGTAGGTGTAGAACGTGTCGTCGCCCTGCGAGGAGACGATCAGCGTGCCGGTGAGCAGCCCGGTCCGGTAGATCGTGACGCCCTCCACATCGGCGGCGATGCGCCCGCCGTAGCCCGGGTCGGCGGCCCAGTCGAGATCGCACTCCTCGGTCTCCGGGTCGTAGGTGGCGGGGACGCCGAATTCGCGTACCCGCTCGACCTGCGACGGCCACAGGCCGAAGCGGCCCGCGACGACCTGGACGCGCCACAGGGCCACGTCCTCCTGCGCGGCGTAGAGGGTGCCCAGCACCGGGTCGACGGTCATGCCCTCGACCTGCGGGCCCTCGCCCGGCTCCAGACACGGTGTCCAGGTGGTGCCATTGGGCAGCCGGAAGGAGGCCGGCAGGGTCAGCGAGTCGGTACGCCGGTAGGTGACCTTGCCGTCGACCGCGATCAGCCGGAACATCCCCAATTCCGGGGTGTGCCGGCGGCTCGCCACGGCGTACCAGTCGTCGCCGGTCCTGTAGGTCGCGAGCCCGTATGCGGTGGCCTGCTCGTTGACCTCCGCCTGCGTCCGGTTGAACGCGAACGGCGCGCTCGCCGCGGTGACGTCGGTCAGGGTGCCGTCGTCGATGCGGTAGAACCGCAGCTTGTCGCGGCCCCGGTCGGTCACGACGGCGAGGTCGACGGTCCGCCCGGCGAGCCGGAAGCCGCTGACGAGGTCGACGTTGTTGAAGCGGCCGGACTCGTCGTCGGGGCCCGGCGCGGCGGGGGTCGCGAAGTGCTGCGTCTGGTGTCCACGCAGGTCGTAGACGTAGAGCCCGCCGTTCTTGGCGGTGACGATGACGCGGGTCCGAGCCGGGTCGGTCGGGTGGATCCAGATCGCCGGGTCGTCGACGTCGGCGTCCCCGCCGGCCTCGTCGTCGTAGAGCGCCGGGGTCTCCAGGACGGCGGTGACCCGGGCGGGTCCGGTCGGAGCGGTCGCGGATGCGGGCGCGGCGGCCAGCAGCAGCGGTGCGACCAGCACCACGGGAAGAAGTGTTCTGCGCATGGGCCGCACCGTAGAAGGCGCAGGGCAATAACCGACGAATTGCCGTGGGCGCCAGGGTGAACAGGCCCGCCCCGGGTCGGGGCGGGCCTGTCGGGGACCTAGCGGACGGGGACCATCTGCGGCGCCTGCTCCAGCACCGACGCCGGCAGGGCGGGCGCGGCCGGGAGCTCCATCCGCTGCTGGGCCTTGCTGACGAGCTCCACCACGGTCCGGCTGAGCCGCTGCGAGGACTGCGACATCGACTCCTGCGCGGTGACGATCGCGTTGACGACCTCGGCGCGGCGCTGCTCGCCGTAGCGCACGGCGTCCTCGATGCCCTTGGCCTGGGCGTCGATCGACGCGGCGACCTCCATGATCGTCTCCGGCCGGATGGTCGGGGTCTGGATCATGCGGGCGATGCCGGGGACTGCCTGGCCTGCGGCGCTGGCGTAGGCAGAGAGCACCTCGTTGGCGCCGTCGGCGACCGCCTCCTGCATCTTCGCCGCCTGGTCGGCCTGGAGCAGCAGTCCCCACTGGGCGATGGTGAGCTTCATCGTCGGGATGGTGAGGCTGGTCAGCAGCGCCAACCGCTGGCCGAGGCCGTAGTTGAGGGTGCGGATGTTGCGCACCTGCGGCGACGTGGACCAGGCGATGAAGAGCCGCTGCTGGTATTCGTTGATCCGCACCTCGATCGCCTGGATGAACTCGGTGACCCGGGCGAGGTGCTCCTCCTTGTCCCGCTTGTCCACATCGGCGGGGTTGATCACCGTGGCGCGGGCTTCGGCGACGGCGAGGTCGCGGATCAGCTCCATCACCGAGATCGCGCCGATGAGCTGCCCGATCGCCGCCTCGTTGGCCTTGTAGAGCTCGTCGCAGAGCACCACGTTGCGCTTGAGCTGCTGCTGCTTGTCGGCGAGCGTCCCGGCGATCCGGTCGAGCTGCTGCTCGACGGTCCGCGCCTCCTCGAAGAGCATCTCGACCATGTCGCGGCCCTTGGCGAAGATGCCCTTCACCGCGTCCATGAACTTGTCGAACGTCTCGCGTACCTTCGGGTCCTTCGGGTCGTACTTGTGGCGGAAGGTACGCATCCGGTCGTTGATCTCGTGCATGATCGCGGTCAGCTCGGGGATCTTGACCGGGCCGACCTCCCGGAAGATCCGGGTGACCTGCGTGTTGACCTGCTCGATCGCACCGGCGCCGAATCCGGCGAGCTGGTCGGTGTTGTTGAGCATCGTCGGGTAGAGCTGCTTGGCCAGCGCCGAGGCCTGCTCCCGCTGGGCCGGGGTGAGCAGGTCCGCGCAGACGAGCTGCTTGGCGCCGCCGGTGCCGGTCTCCAGCGCCGCCTTGGTGAGCGCCGTGTCGACGGCGCCCTGCGGCGGCTCGGCCGGGCCGCCGGTGATGGCCGAGAAGTCGATCTGCAACTCGTTCGATTGCGTCATGGTTTTGCCCTTCTAGCAGGTCTTGGCATCCTTGACGCAGCTCAGCAGCATCAAGGTCACGTCGGCGTTCGGCGGGGTGGTGGTGCGGAACTGGTCGGCGAGCGGCAGATCGGGGAAGTCGGTCACGTTGTTGAAGCCGATCTGCGTACCGGACCGGAAGCCGTAGGTCTTCCACGCGATCGTCTGGATCTCGGTGTCCTTCATCGCGTCGATGAACCGTCCGGCGGCGGGGGAGAGCGCCAGCAGCGGGTGGTCGCTGTAGATCGTCGGCTCCGGGTAGAGGACCCGGACGTTCTTCAGCAGCGCCGCACTGTTGCCGCCCGCCGCGATCACCTGCTGGATGAACTGGTTCTCATAACCGGCGTAGAGCGGCGCGTGGAACTCGCCGCCCTGGGTGAGCCACTGCCGGAAGCCCGCGTCGGAGCTGCGCGCCTGCAACCCCTGCGCGTCGTAGAGGGCGCGCAGCGTCTTGAGCGCCGTGCGGGCCTGCTCGGCGCTGGGCGCGGAGAACACGTCGGCGGTGGCGATGATGTTGAGCTGGAGCTGGGCCAGGGTGAAGCCGCTGTTGGACTTCGCCGCATCGGTGCTCGCGATCGCGATCGGCCCGCGCAGGTCACCGGCCTGAATGGACTCCCAGGTCCGCTTCTTGAGGACGTAGTCCAGCAGCAGGTTCTTGACGTTGACGATGTAGTAGCGCTTGTCGCGCTGCTCCACCAGACCGGCCTTGACCAGGGCATCCGTGCCCTTCGGCCCGGCGTAGACCACCTCCGGCGACTGGAGCAGGTTCTCCGCCCGGTAGTCGCCGAAGGCGCCGCTGTGCGACTTCTCGAAGACGCTCTGGGCGCTCGCGCTCGACGGCCACAGGCAGTCGGTCTTGCGGGCACGCAGTTCATCCGTGCTGAGCTGCACCTGGTCATAGGAGCCGAGCGGCTGGAAGGTCACCGTCAGGCCGTACCTGTCGTGCAGGATGCTCTTGACCTTGGGGTCTGCCATCAGCTCGGTCTTCTCGGACCCGCCGATGCACGTGATCGTCGCGGGCTCCGAGTTCGGGGAACCGGTCGCCTCCTCGGCGCCGCTGCGGCTGACCACATAGGCGACACCGATGCACGCGACCAGCACCAGGACCAGGCCGATCAGGAACCGGGGACTCGGCAGTCGCATGGTTACTCCTTCTCCAGTTGCGGAAGTTTGGGCGGGGCGACGGTCTCCAGATTCGCCCTGTACTGCGCGATCTCGCCCTGGCCGACGAGCTGCACGCTGTCGAAGGCGAACTCGCTGAACCGCAGGAAGGCGAGCTCGCCGCTCGCCTGCAGCGCCGCCGGGTTCTTATAGAAGTCCGGTGCGCGCTGGATCTCCAGATACTGCGTGAGCACGCCGTGCAGGCTGCTCAGATGTGCGCCGAGCTGGCTGGCGCTGGAGAAGAGCCCGTTGGGTGAGTTGGCCTTCACCCGGTTGAGCAGCTCCGGCACGAGCCGGCAGGCGCTCTCCAGCGACCCGCGGGCCGACGGCGAGCGCACGTCCTTGGCGAGCCGGCCGATCTCCTTGACCAGCTTGAGCACCTCCTCGGTCTTGCGCTGCGCGTCCTCGGCGTAGGTGTCGTCGGCGACCTCCACCTGGGACCGATCGTCGATCATGAGGTAGACGCCGAGCGCGGCGACGATCGCCACGAGGGGAGACCAGAGCAGCGAGCCGCTGATCAGGAAGATCCCGGTGAAGGCCGCCACGGCCGCGACGAGCGCGACCGGGGCGGCGAGCTTGCCTCTCATCTGCTGGGCCCTCTACTTGTAACCGGCGGCCTGGCGCAGCGCCGCGACGAGGTCGTTCTGCTGCACGAACGCTCCGCCGGTGGCGGTCGCGACCTCCTGCAGCTGCCGCGGGTCGGCGTCAGAGCCAAAAGCGATGGCGATGACGGGTACGCCGAGAGCGCCCAACGCCGCCACCGCCGCGTCGTGATCCCGGCTCTCGGACTGCCCGTCGCTCATGACGATGACGAGGCGCTTGCGTTTGGCCGAGTCCTCCTTGCCGAGCTCTTCGGCGGCGCGCAGCAGGCAGGCGTACATGTTGGTGCCGCCCGTGACCTTGTAGCCGTTGATCTTCTCGACGAGGCCGTGCAGGTCGCCCGCGCCGTCGCCGGTCACCTGCCACGGGCTGCCCGCGGTGACGGCGCTGTTGAAGACCGTGACCGTCGTGCGGTCCTCGGGGTGGGTGAGCAGCAGGTTCAGCGCCGCCTGGTCCTGGTCGAAGATCTGGTGCGCCGCGTCCCGTACGCCGGTCCAGCCGTTGTTGCCGCCCATCGAGCCGCTGCCGTCGAGGCAGTAGTAGGCGGCGACCGGCTTGCGGTAGCGGGTCTGGTAGCGGTTGAGCGCTGCCGTGATCACCGCCGAGGACGGGAACTGGATGCCCTGCTCGCGCAGGTTGGCCTGGATGCCCCACGCCGGGTTGAAGACCGCGGTGTCCGGGTTGTCGAGGGTGAGGCCGATGCTGGTGGCCGGGCGGCGGCCGAGTTTGAGCAGCTTCGCCTGGGCGTCCGGCGAGGTCAGCAGGTAGTTCTGCAGCTCGTTGAGTGCCTTGCGCTTGCCCTCGTCGGAGGCGTTGCCGTGCGGCAGGAAGCCGAGCGGCGCGTCGCTGATCGCCAGCGAGCCGCGCGGGTAGACGGTGTAGAGCGGCTCCCGGCCTGCCTTGATGAGCTCCTGGTTCTTCTCGATGACCAGGTCCTCGTAGGTGAACAGGGTCTTGCAGCGGTCCGGGTGGTCGAGGCACTCCTTCATCAGCGTGCCGGTCGACGGCGGGGTCGAGGAGATGGCCCGGGTGAAGCGCGTGATGCCCGCATCGACTGCGGCCGACTCCAGTTGCTGCTGGGTGAGGGCCTGGCCGGGGCCGTTGCCCGCGAAGTAGTTGAGGAATCCGAACAGGACGGTCGCGCCGGAGTTGGACTGGGTCGGGTTCGTCGCCCAGACCGTGGTCCTGCCGGACTCGACCGCCGTGAGGATGTCGCCGATCGCCACGTCTGTCTTGCCGACGAAGCCCAGCTTGCGCATCTCGCTCTGCCAGCCTGCGAAAACGACGGGAGTGAGGAACATCGGCTTGACGTCCTGCAGCCTGCTGCCGGTGTCGCCGACCTGTTGGAAGACGGAGCTGGCGAACCAGTAGGCGTCGAAGTCGGCGTTGCCCGCGGCGAGCAGCCGGGCCTGATCCACCGAGCCCTTGAGGGTGAAGGTGCACTTGTACCTGTGCTCCGTACACCAACTGTTCACCACGGTGTTGAGCACTGTTTCCTGTTCCGACCCCGCGATGATGCTCAGCGAGGTCGGGCTCGGGTCGTACTTCGCCGTCCCGCCGGGGCCGGCGTTCGGGCCCTCATCGTCGTCGGTGCATGCGGCGAGAAGCATCACCGCAGCCAGGAGCGTACCTATGAGTGCACGGCGGGCACGGCGCCGGCGGCCTCGGAGTTCCCCGATTCGGTTCGTCACGGCTCCTGGGTAACAGAAGCGATCAACCTTCGGAAATCGACGGAAGTGAGTCTATTATCGGGCTTTCGTCAGTCTTCGACCGGTTCCTTGGTCTTGGGGCGGGCCCGCAGATGGGCGCGCTCGCCCTGGGTGCCGAAGAGGCTGAGGAACTCGACCGGCTCCGCGTCGGCGGCCCCGAACCAGTGCGGCACCCTGGTGTCGAACTCGGCCGCCTCGCCGGGGGAGAGGGTGAGGTCCTGCTCGCCGAGGACCACCCGCAGCCGCCCGTTGAGGATGTAGACCCACTCGTAGCCCTCATGGGTCTTCAGGTTGGGCACCCTCCGGTTGCTGGTGGAGGGAATGACGATCTTGTATGCCTGGATGCCACCGGCGCGCCGGGTCAGCGGCAGCATCGTCATGCCGTGGGAGGTGATCGGGCGCAGGTGGATGCGGGGATCGCCGGTGGGCGGCGCGCCGACGAGATCGTCGAGGGTGACGCCGTGCGCCTTGGCCAGCGGGAGCAGCAGTTCGAGGTTGGGTCGCCGGTCGCCGGACTCCAGCCGGGACAGGGTGCTGACCGAGATCCCCGTCGTCGCCGACAGTTCGGCGAGTGTCGTGTCCCGCTGCTGGCGCAGCGCGCGGAGTCTCGGTCCGACCGCCGTCAATGCCTGGTCGAGATCTTTGTCCATGCCTCCAGTTTGCCAGATCGGCAACGAGATTTGCAGATCTTGTGGGCAGGCTCGCATGGTGGTCGTGGAGGTGGTCACGGTGACCGAGCAATTGAGGGACGGCTATGACGTGGTGGTGGTCGGCGGTGGCGCGGCCGGGCTGAGCGGTGCGCTGACGCTCGCCCGGGCCCGGCGGTCGGTCGTCGTGATCGACGCGGGCAGCCCGCGCAACGCGCCGGCGGCCGGCGTACACGGGCTGCTCGGCCGGGAGGGCATCTCCCCCGGCGAGCTGCTGGAACGGGGCCGCGCGGAGGCTCGCGGCTACGGCGCTTCGGTCGTCTCCGGCGCCGTCGTCGCCGTGACCCGCGACGACGACGGGTTCGCTGTGGCACTCGCCGACGGCCGGGCCGTCCGGGCGCGCCGGATCCTGGTGGCGACCGGGCTCGTCGACGAGCTGCCCGATCTTCCAGGGCTGCGGGAGCAGTGGGGCCGGGGCGTCGTGCACTGCCCCTACTGCCACGGCTGGGAGATCCGCGACCAGGCGATCGGAGTGCTGGCCGTAGGGCCGAACTCGATGCACCAGGCGTTGATGTTCCGGCAGTGGAGCGACGACATCACGTACTTCACCCACACCATGCCGCCCCCTTCCGGTGCGGACGCCGAGAAGCTGGCGGCGCGCGGCATCCGGGTGGTGACCGGCGCGGTCGTCTCGCTGGAGATCATTGATGATCGCCTGGTCGGGCTGCGGATGAGCGACGGCCGGGTGGTCGGGCGCGAGGCGCTCGCGGTGGGGGCACCGATGGTGGCACGGGCCGGATTCCTGGCGGCGCTCGGCCTGTCGGCGGTGCCGCACCCGTCGGGGATGGGGGAGTTCGTGCCCGCCGACCCGACCGGCCGCACCGAGGTGCCCGGGGTGTGGATCGCGGGCAACGTCGGCGACATGACCGCGCAGGTCGGGGCTGCCGCTGCGGCGGGAGTCCTGGCGGCGGCGCAGATCAACGCCGACCTCATCATCGAGGAGACGGATCAGGCGGTCGCGGCGTACCGGGAACCGTTCTCCGCCGAGTCCGAAGCCCAGGTCTGTGAGCGAGTCCTCGGCGACCGCCGCCACGGCATGTGATCGCCGCCCGGTCAGCTCCGGATCGCGCCGATACAGGTCTGCCTGCGCGCCGTCGAGGAGACCGATATCGCGCAAGATCGTGCTGTTTCACGGAAGTAACCCCTACCTGGGCACCTCGAAGGGCCTATTTCCGTGAAACAGCACGATCTTGAGCGCTGGTAAGGGTTGTTTCTCGGAATGTGCGCGATCATCATCGAGCCCGCGCGTCGGCGCGGCCCGAAAAAGGTGCGATCTTCAAGCGCGCGGAGCAGGAGGTCGCGCTCCCGGAGTTGATCCTGACGTTTGTGGCGGGTTTTGCGGCGTGTCCAGCATTAAAGTTCAGGAGGGGTGAGGAGGCCGGCCAGGATTCGACGGGCCAGGCGTTCGAAGGTCTCCTCCGGGTCGGGGGGCGCCTGGGCGGCGGCGCCCATGGCGGCGAAGGCGGCCGTCAGGTGCGGGTAGTGCCCGCTGGTCGCCGCACCGGTGAGGTAGGCAGCCTGAGCGGCCTGGGCCTCGGCCGTCGAGCGCCCCATCTCGGACTGCGCGAGCTCATAGCCGACGTAGGTCGAGACGAAACCCGTGAGCAGCGCGAAAGCCTCCATCTTGGACGATGGCGGCAGGTCGACCGGTGCGAGCAGCGCCAGCGCATTGTCGAGTGTGGTCAGTCCGTTCGGTCCGAGCGTCTGGCGTACGGCGAGGGCTGCCGTGAGCCACCGGTGGCCGAGGAAGAGCGCCCGCTGCTGCCGGGCGTAGTGCACCAGGTCGTCGATCGGGTCCCCGCTGGGGGGGATCTGCGTCGCCTCGGCGATGACGGCGTCGACCATCAGCTCGATGAGGTGCTCCTTGTCGGGCACGTGCGAGTAGAGCGACATCGTGCCCGCGCCGATCTCGCCCGCCACCCGCCGCATGGACAGCGCGGGGAGCCCGTCGGCGTCGGCGATGGCGATGGCCGCGGCCACGATGGCTTCGCGGCTGTACGCGGCGGGGCGCCCCAGCCTGCGCGGTGCCGGGGGCGCCCACAGGACCGTCGGGTCGATCAAACTCACCCCCACATTGTGGCGCACGACTTTCAGTACAGTGTACGATAAGTCGACGAACCGACCCAGGGAGTTGTCATGGCCCACCCCGCCACCCGTACCCGGCCGCACGGCCAACCGCTGCCCCGCCACGTCAAGCTGCTCAGCAAGCTCGGCGGGAAGCCCGACCCCGCCGCGCTCGAGGTGGCCTACGAGCCCGGGTTGACCGTGCCGGCCGCCGACGGCAGCCCGATGGTGACCGACCACTACTTCCCGGTCGTCGAGGGCGACTACCCCACGCTGCTGGTGCGCTCGCCCTACGGCCGGGGCTTCCCCTGGACCGCGCTCTACGGCAACGCCTACGCCCAGCAGGGCTTCCACGTCGTGCTGCAGAGCTGCCGCGGCACGGGCGGCTCCGGCGGGACCTTCGACTGGTTCCGCAACGAGGATGCCGACGGACACGCCGCGGTGGCGTGGCTGCGCGAGCAGCCGTGGTTCAACGGGGTGCTCGGCACGGTCGGCATCAGCTACCTCGGCTACGTGCAGTTCGCCCTCGCCCTCGACCCGCCGCCGGAGCTGCGCGCCATGGTCATCCAGGCGGGCGGCCACGATCCCTACGGCAACTGCTACGCCGGTGGCTCCTTCGCACTGGAGACGGTGCTCATCGCCGGTGTCGCGATGGTCCACCAGGGGAAGGGCACCCTCAAATTCATCCAGGCGGGACTGCGCCTGCAGCGGCACATGCGCCGCATCATCAGCAGCCTGCCGATCATCGACGCCTACGTTCCCGGGATCGGGGAGCGGGTCTCGATCATCGAGGACTCGCTGCGCCACGCCGAGCGCGACCATCCCTACTGGGCGGGCAAGGACATGAGCCCGGTCGCGGAGAGCCTCGCCATCCCGACGTCCATGGTCGCCGGATGGTTCGATCTCAACCTCGATCAGAACCTGGCGCAGCACGAGCGGCTTGTCCGAGCCGGATGCCCGAACCGGCTGCTGATCGGCCCGTGGACGCACTCGAACATGCTGGAGGACAGGTCCGTGCTCATCGACAGCGCGGGCTGGCTGCGCGCCTATCTCACCGCCGACCGCTCGGGGCTGCCGCCCACGCCGGTCCGCGTACACGTCGGCGGGGTGATGCCTGAGGGCGTCGACGCCTGGCGCGACCTGGCCGAGTGGCCGCCGGTCGGGGTGTCGGACCGGCCCTGGTCGCTCGCGGCCGGCGGGAAGCTGACCACGGCCGAGGCGGCGGCCACCGGCGACGCGCTCGCGACGGTCCACTACGACCCGGCGTCGCCGACCCCGTCGCTCGGCGGCCCTGTGCTGTCGCGCGGTGCCGGACCCCGCGACAACTCCTCGCTGGAGGCCCGGCCCGACGTGCTGACCTTCACCGGCGAACCGCTCACCGACGCGGTCGAGGTGCTCGGCGCGGTCAGCGCGGTCCTGCGGGTCTCCATCGGCGCCGCGGCGTCGGCCGATGTCTTCGCCCGGCTGTGCGACGTGGACGAGAAGGGCCGCTCGGTCAACGTCTGCGACGGACTGCTGCGCATCAGCGCCGGCGGCCGGATCACGGTGCCGATGAGCTCGACCGCCCACCGATTCGCGCCCGGACACCGCATCCGGCTGCAGGTCAGTGGCGGTGCTCATCCACGTTACGCCCGCAACCTCGGTACGGGGGAGCCGCTCGCCACCGCCACCCGGCTCGTGCCGGTCGACATCACCGTCGAGTCCGGCTCGCAGCTGCTCCTCCCGGTCGCGGCCTGACGGCTTCCACTCGCGGGTGGCCGCCCGCTCACGCTTCAACTCACACCCATCCTTGTACGATGAGCGCGTGGAGAGGTTGAGCTAGGTGGCCATCCGCGCTGAGCCGAGAAGCGAGCCCCGGCCGCCGTTGAGCAGGGACAGGGTGCTGAGAGCGGCGGTCGGCGTCGCCGATGAGCGCGGCATCGAGTCCCTCACGATGCGCCGGTTGGCGGATGTGCTCGACGCCGAGGCGATGTCGCTCTACCACCACGTGGCCAACAAGGAAGAGGTGCTCGACGGTGTCGTCGACGTCATCGCCGCTGAGATCAACGAGGCGGTCGGCCGACTGACGCTCCCCACCAAGGGTGCTCGCTGGAAGCCGGCGGCCCGGCTGCGGGTCCTGACCGCTCGTGAGGTCCTCCTGCGCCACCCGTGGGCGCCCCGAGTCTTCGTGTCGCGGACCAGCACCAGCGCCGGGATCCTGGAGTATTACGACGGGCTGCTGGCGATCATGCAGGCCGGCGGGTTCTCGCACGACCTGTGCCACCGCGCGCTGCACACGCTGGGGAGCCGGGCGCTCGGCTTCAACCAGGAGCTCTTCGATCCCGGCGACGCGCCCACCGGTCCCGAGGCGGCCGCCGCGATGGCGGGCATGGCCGAGCGGTTCCCGCACCTCGTCGGCATGCTGGCGGAGGTCGCCCACGACGATCCCGATTCCACGCTGGGCTGGTGCGACGCTCAGACCGAGTTCGAGTTCGGGCTCGATCTGATCCTCGAGGGCCTCGATCGGATGCGCGACACCGTCTGACCGCTCGACAACCTTACAACGTAAGAGTACCTTACGCCGTAAGGGCGCCTTACGTTGTAAGGTTGCTGTGGCGCTGCCGGGTTGGAGAAGGCCATGAAGGCTTTTGTCGTGCGCTCGTTCGGTTCGCCCGACGTCGTGGAGCTCGCCGAGGTCGAGACTCCGGTGCCGGGCGACGGGGAGGTGCTGGTCCGGGTTTATGCCGCATCCGTCAATCCCTACGACTGGCACCACATGCGCGGGGAGCCCTATGTCGCCCGGCTGATGGGGGGCATCGGTCTGCGTACCCCCAAGGTGGGGATCTTGGGCGCGGACATGGCGGGTGAGGTCGCGGCGGTGGGCCGGAGCGTGCGCGGGGTTCGACCCGGTGACGAGGTGTTCGCGCTGCTCAAGCAGGGTGCGTTCGCCGAGTATGTCTGCGTGCCGGAGAGCGTGCTGGCGCCGAAGCCCGCCAGCCTGTCGTTCGAGCAGGCGGCGGCGGTGCCGATGGCGGCGATCACTGCGCTGATCTCCCTGCGGGATCGGGGCAACCTTCAACCCGGACAGAAGGTCCTCGTCAACGGGGCGTCCGGCGGGGTCGGGACGTTCGCGGTGCAGCTCGCCCGGGCGTTCGGGGCGGAGGTGACGGGCGTCTGCAGCACGCGCAACGTGGACCTGGTGCGCTCCATCGGCGCCACCGAGGTCGTTGACTACACCGCGGCCGACTTCACCCTCGGCGGCCGGCGGTACGACCTCGTGATCGACATCGCGGGCAGCAAGTCGGCCCTGGCCTGCCGACGCGTGCTGACGCCCCGGGGCGCCTACGTCGTCGTCGGCGGCCAGGCCGGTCGCTGGGTGCAGCCGGCCGGGCACGCGTTCGCGGCGGTGGCGATCTCGCCGTTCGTCTCCCAGCGGATGCTGATGGCCGACGTGGTCCGGGCCTCGGACAAGCGGGCGGACCTGCTCACGCTGACCGCGCTCATCGAGCAGGGAGCCGTTGCCCCCGTCGTCGACCGGCGCTACGCCTTCGCGGAGGTGCCGGCGGCGATCCGCTATGTGGAGGAGGGCCACGCGCCGGCCAAGGTCGTCGTGTCGATGATGGACCGGTGACTGATGCCCGTCAGGACGCTTCGGGGCTCGGGGTCGGGTCTTCGTCGTCCGGGCTCTCCGGCTCGCCGGTCGGGGTCGGAGTGAGATCCTCGGGCGACGGCTGGACGGTCGGTCGCGGGCTGGGGCTGCCGGTCGGCTCGGTCGCCGTGCGGGTGTATCCGCCGACCAGCGCCGCGATCTCGCAGTTGGGCCGGGCCCCACCACCGGGACTGTTGCCCGGAGTGACACATTGGACGGTCATGGCGAGGGTGCGGCCGGTCGGCAGCACCAGCGGCGGATCGAAGACCAACGGCTGCGGCGGAGTGTTCCCGTCCTCGCCCAGCGCGATCACCACCAGTCGGTCCGCGACCGGGATCTGCCCGGTCATCCGGCCCGTGTCCGTCGCCGCGCTGGTGCCGATCACCAGCAGGCCGGTCGCCTTGTAGGGGTTCTGCACCAGCACCCGGGGGACGGTCAGCGCCCGATCCGCCGGCAGCGCGACGGCGGCCCCGGTGACCTGCTGGCCGCCCGGCTCGGTGGTGATGGTCAGCCGGGTGGTCAGCGGCAGGCCCAGCGCAGCGTCGCCGCCCTCCGCACCGGCACCGGGCGACCGGCCGGGTGAGGGTGACGAGCCGTCCAGCGGCTCGATCTCCACTCCCACCTTGTCGGCGACCCGGCGCATGTTCTCGTCGGTCTGCGCCAGCGGCGCCGCCACCGCGTTGCTGGCGGCGTTCTGCACGGTCGGGCGCAGGACCACGTGCCAGGCGACCACCGCCCCGATCACCAGCGCCGCGATGGTGGCCAGCGTCCGGGGCAGCCAGGGCGGGAAGACCGCGTTCTGCAGCAGATTGGCGCTCACGTTGACCGGGGCCGGGGCCGGCTGTCCCGGCGCGACGCCGGCCTGTACGCCGATGGTGAACGGCAACGTCTGCGCGGCGCCGCGCCACAGCGTGTGTCGGGGCTTGACCCGGACGTCGGCCTGCACCGCGATGCCCGGGCCGATGGTCTGGCCGGCGGGGTCGACCGCGACGTCCAGCGCGCCGTTGGGGTCGGTGGCCGAGCAGTGCACCGCCACCGGAGCGTTACCCCGGTTGACCACGGTCAGCTGGTGCTTGGCCTGCCGCCAGCCCTTGGAGGTGTTCGGCACCAGGTCGACCTGCAGGTCGGCGTAGGGCGTGACGGTCAGCACGCCCTCCTCGACGGTCAGCCCGGCGGCATCCTCCTGGGGCTCGACCCGTACGCCGAAAGGCAACTGCCCGAAGGGTGTGGCCGGGTCGCGCGGCGGCGAGAACCGCAGCGAGACGGTGCCCTCGCGGCCGGGAAGCAGCGAGATCATCGGAGGATCCACCTGGCACCACGCGCCCGGATCGCCGAGGACCGAGATCCGGAACTGGTCCACGACGGTGCCGGTGTTCCGGACGGTCAGCGTCGTGGCGACCGACTCGCCGCACGGCGCCGACAGCGCGTTGCTCTCCAAGCTCGCGAATGCTCCCATAGCAGTCACTTTATGAGATAACACCCCTAAATTGCCGTGGAATGTCGCGTCAGATGGAATCCTGAAGCGGTGATCTTCGAGGTGGACGACGCGTTGACGGCCCTGCTGCGGCGGGAGGCGATAGTGGACGACGCCATCGAGATCGTGCTCGACGCGCCGACCAAGGACTGGTCGTCGCGGCGCAACGCGCCCACACTCAACGTCTACCTCTACGACATCCGCGAGGACCTGCGCCGGCGGACCCAGGGCCGCGTCGACGAGTACGACAAGTCCGGCCGGGTGGTGGCCCGGCGCGTACCGCCGCGCTACTTCGTGCTGTCCTATCTGCTCACCGCGTGGACGGCCCGACCGGAGGACGAGCACCGGCTGCTGTCAGCGGCGCTGTCCTGCCTGCTCGCGCATGACGCCATCCCGGTCGACCTGCTCACCGGCGGCCTGGCCGAGGCGGCCCTGCCGGTGCCGATCACCGTCGCGCTCCCACCGCCGGAGGACCGGTCCTTCGCCGACGTCTGGTCTGCGCTCGGCGGGGAACTGCACCCCTCGCTGGACGTGCGGATCGTGGCCCCGATCCAGCCGGGGATCCGTTTCACCGCAGGCCCACCGGTGCAGGAGGTGATCGTACGGATCAACCCGTGACCGCGTTGCGGAACCGGCTCGCCGCCGTGGAGGCGGCCGTCACGCTGGCGGTGGCGGCCCGGCGGGCCGGCGATCCGCACCCGGACGACGCCTTTCGGGGGCTCTACCTGTCGGACGAGCACGTCGACGCCGCCCTGCGGGGACCGATCGAGCCGGTCGGACCGGTCGGACCGGTCGAGCCGACCGGGCCGATCGACGACAGCCCGCCCGGCCGGCTGGCGGTCGCGTTCGGGCTCACCGAGACCGACCTCACCCTGCTGCTGATCGCGGTCGCCCCGGACCTCGATCCACGATTCGAGCGGCTGTACGGGTACCTCAACGACGATGTCACCCGCCGCCGGGCCACCGTGCGGCTCGCGCTGGAGCTCGCCGGACTGTCCACCATGTCCGCCGCGGCCCGGCGGCAGGCCGGCCCGGCCGGACCGCTGTGCGCCGCCGGGCTGCTCGTCGTCGAGGATGCCGAGCGCCCGTTCCTCAGCCGCGGCCTGCGGGTGCCCGACCGGGTGTGCCAGCACCTGCTCGGCGACGACAGCCCGGATCCGCTGCTGCTGCCGGTGCTGGCCCGGCCGCGAGCCGCGATCGACGTGCCGGTCGTCGCCGCCGGTGGCGGCCTGGCCTACCTGCGGGACCGGGCGCCCGGCTGCGCGCTGGCCGCCGCGGTCGCCGCCCGGCCGGAGGCGATCGTGCTGGACCTGGCCCGGCTGCCGGCCGGAGCCGACGACGACCTCGACGAGCTGGCCCGGGTGGCCGGCCGGGAGGCACGGCTGCGCGGTGTCGCGCTGATCGCCGGGCCGGTGGAGGCACTCACCGAGCGCGGCCCGGCCGGCGCCGGGGTCCGCCCGTTCGCCGACCTCGACGGCGAGGTGCTGCTCACCGGGACCGTCGGCTGGGAGCCGCAGTGGTCGGCCCGCATCCCGCAGCTCATCGATGTACCGGCCCCGACCGGCCCGGACCGCGTCGCGCTGTGGCGGCGCGAGCTGGGCGATCGGCACACCCTCGGCGAGCAGCTACCCATCCTCACCGCGCCGTACCGGTTCTCGCCCGAACAGATCGCCCAGTCGGCCACCGCCGCCCGCCAGGCCGCCGCGTTGGACGGCGGGACGGTCACGGTCGCGCTGCTGCGCGCTGCCGCCCGCGCCCGCAACGCGGCCGGACTGGAGCGGCTCGCCCGCCGGATCACACCGGCGGTCGACTGGACCGACCTGGTGCTGCCCGATCCGGTGCTCAGCCTGCTGCACGAGCTGACCGCCCGGGTCCGGCACCGGGACACCGTGCTGGGCGCCTGGATGATGCGGCCGGGCGGTGGCCGGGGGACCGGGGTGACCGCTCTCTTCGCGGGCGATTCCGGCACCGGCAAGACGATGTCCGCCGAGGTGGTCGCCGCCGCGCTCGGGCTCGACCTCTACGTGGTCGATCTGTCGACCGTGGTCGACAAGTACATCGGCGAGACCGAGAAGAACCTCAGCCGGATCTTCGATCAGGCGGAGAACTGCAACGCCGTGCTGCTCTTCGACGAGGCGGACGCGCTGTTCGGCAAGCGCAGCGACGTCTCCGACGCGCACGACCGCTACGCCAACGTGGAGACCGCGTTCCTGCTGCAGCGGATGGAGTCCTTCGACGGGGTCGCCATCCTCACCACCAACCTGCGCGCCAACCTCGACGACGCGTTCCTGCGCCGGCTGGACGTGGTCGTCGACTTCCCGAAGCCCGACGCGGCAGCCCGGCTGCGGCTGTGGCGCGCCTGCCTGCCCGCCGACCTGCCCCGCGCCGCCGACCTGGACCTGGACTACTGCGCCGAGTCGTTCGAGCTGTCGGGTGGCAACATCCGCTCGATCGCGGTGACCGCGGCCTACCTGGCGGCCGAGGCGGGCCAGCCGGTGACGATGTCCGACCTGGTCGTCGCGGTGCACCGGGAGTACCGCAAGCTCGGCCGGCTGGCGCTGCCGGCGGAGTTCGGCAGCTGGTTCGGCACCTGGTCGGTCTGACCGGCCCCGGTGCGGTGGGGCGTATCTCGACGAAGGAGACGCCTACCGGGTCGGCCGACCGCGCACCAGCAGCAGCTTGACATTGCCGCGTCCGAGGGAACGCGCCAGGCCGCGCAGCTGCGGGACCAGGGTCTCCAGCGAGGCGCCGACGCGGGTCACCACGACCAGCGGGGCTCGCCCGAGACTCTCGCGCAGCGCCTCCATCATCAGCGATTCCTTGTACGCCGTTCCGAAGTAGCGCTTCAGCCGCCGCTCGAGCACGTCCAAAGTCTCGAACGCCACCGGATCGCTCGACGCCATCAGCTTGTCGATGTTGGCGACGGTCCAGCCGTAGCCGCCCTGGACACCGGCGGCCCGCATGTCGAGGCTGGGCGCGATATCCGAGGTCACCTGCTTGAACTCGAACTTGTAGAGGTCGACGAGGTTTTCGCGGCGCCGCAGCCCGATCCCGTCGAGTCCGTGACCGCCGCCGTGGTTCTTGAGCTCCAGCACCGACATCCGGGGCAGCCCGTCGCCGGCGAAGTGCCCGTAGGCGATGGCCCTGCGGATGACCTCCTCGAACTCCTCGTGTGACAGCCGGTTGAGCTGATGCTCGGTCAGCGGAAGCGGCGGGCTGTTCGGGCCTATGATCATTTGGCGCTGGGCCACGCCCTTCTTGGCTGCCAGGCGCGTCGCCGCCTCATCGAGGTCGATCGGGCTCTGGCCGTATGAGCCGACGGCGGAGGTGGCGGGCGTCTCGGCGCCGGTGTTCTCCATGACGGTGAGGAGGATTCCGAGCCCGGTCTCGACCGCTCCCTCGGGCATGCCGCCGAGCTTGGCCAGCAGCGATCGGGCCGCGGAGACGCCCTCCTTGCCGGAGGCGGCCCCCAGGGTCTGGCCGGCTTGGTCGATGAGGCCCGACCGCCACGCCTCCAGCCTTGCCATCGCACCGGCTTCCTTGCCGACCGCCTGTTCGAGCATTCCCCATCCGCCCACCCGGCGCAGCGTGTCGGCCGGGCCGATGAGGTCGATGGACTGCTGCACGAGCTTGCCCGCCTCCGCTGCGCTCTTCTGAGCGAGCAGCGGCAGCGCGACCTCGAGGTCCTTGACGGAGATGTGCCCGGCGCCGCCGGCGAGTGCCAGCAGCCGCTGGCCGGCGGTGGTGTCCCGGCCGACGATGGGGATCAGGTCCTCGGCCTTGCGGCCGGTGCCGAGGACGGCTGCCTGCGCACCCTCCGCCTCGACCACTTCGGTCAGCAGCTGCTTCTGTCCGGCGGGCGGCAGCGTGGCGAAGTTCGCGAGCTTGGTCTTGGCCGCGAGTTTCGCCTCCAGCCCGGCCACCTTGGCGAGACTGGTCGCGGATCGGACCGCCTTGGCCGCCCCGTACACGTCGACGAGTGCCGTGATCGTGTCCATCATGGCCTGGAACTCGGCCTCCGCGGCCTGGGCGGTGCCGACGATCGCGAGCTCGTCCTTCACGGTGGCCTTGCCGGCGCTCCTCACGGCGAACGCCTGGTTCCAGCTGTCGGCCGCCGCCGCGGAGGAGGAGGTGAGTCCGATGATCGCGCCGAGCAGCGGCGCCGCCGTGCCGGCTGTGCCGATGGTGACCGCCGCGAGCAGGGCGATCTCGACCAGCATGGCGCCCTTCGCCGCGTCCTCGCCGCTCTCCTTGACGTAGTCGCGGGCCAGCCCTTGGGCGAAGGGCCTGCTCCACGTCTTGTCCTTCTCGAAGAGCTTGTCCTGCACGGACGACATGGATTCGAAGCGCAACCGCTTGTCGTCGATGTCCCTCCGAGCGGTGCGGATGTTCTCCGTCACCTTCGCCAGCGCCGCGCCCATCTTGGCCCGAGCTCCCGCCGGGCTCTGGTCGCCACTGGCCAGGGCATCGGAGCCGCCGTCACGGGCCCGATCCTTCGCATCCAGGACCATCATCGCGTAGAGGGCGGGGTTCTCGTTGAGGATCGTCCCGATCGCGGTGTTCAGCTTCTGGTGCTGGTCGATGATGGTCTCCCAGGAGGCCATGCCGTCACCCTTTTCCGCCGGGTAGGGCGGTGCGTGCAGCGGATTGAAGCCCGCCCGGTTGCGCGCTGCCGCGGTGCCGGTGCCGCCGGCCGGTGAGGTGCCGCCGTGCTCGCTTCGGTCAGATCCCTGCTTGATCGGCGGCTCGGTGTAGCCCACATCGATCTGACCGAGCGTTCGCAGGGTTTCCTTGGCCTTCCGGATCAGCGACGCCTGCCGGACCTGCTCGCGGACCGCTTCATCTGCCGCCGCCGGATCCGCACCGGAGCTGATGCCGAGTCGCCGGGACTCCGCGTCGATGATCTCACCGTTCTTGCGGAGGTTCTCCCGTGCCTCCTCGCGTACGTCGGTGGCGAACTGGGTGCGGAGATCGCGCATCCACTGCACCTTGTGCGGGTCGGCGCCCCGCTTCTGGCAGCTTTTCCAGAGATCGAAGTCGAAGCGGCTGAGATCGGCGGCGTTCCCCCGTGACCGCCATGCCTCCTCCAGGATCGACTCCTCACGCCAGCTGACGAACGTCTGGGTGACGATGAGATTCACCAGGCTGAGCAGCTGGTTGGCGCTGATGCCGGTGAAGGGCCGAAACGGGTCCAGAGCGGAGCTGTCGCCGGTGCGGATCGCCTCATCCAGATTGGCCGGCTTGTCGGCCCGTTGCACGGAGATCAGCTGGGTGACGGCTTGATTTCCGGCCAGCTGCTGCAGTTCGAGCAGCCGGGGCTGGTGCGTTCTGCCGGGCGACCGGGCGGCATGTGGTCGCGGGGCGGGCGACCGAGGGCTCTGCGCCGCAGCTGCCCTGCTCACTCGTCAGCCTCGATCACGTGGAACACCGGCGTCGACGTCTTGGTGGGCAGCGCGACCGCGCCGGCGAATCCCGTCTTCCAGTCGTCGGGCAGGTTTGCCTCGATCCCCATCCGCTTGCTCTTCGTCCTGAGGGTCCGTTCGAGCAGCCTGTTGCTGAATCCGAGAAAGGTGCCGGCGCTGAGGTGGGTCAGGATGCGCGGGTCATCCGCTCTCCGGTCGACGTGCTTGGCCTGGGTCCGCACGACGTGGAACAGGCTCGGCGGGGTGGCGCTCTTCCACTCCTTCCAGGTCGGTCCGCCCCAGTGCACGCAGTGCGCGACGAAGACGATCAGCTCCACCGGCCAGTTCTCCACCACCTCCGGCGGCACCGCGGCAGCGCCGCCGGCGCCCTGCATCGCCTTCCACTCGGCGTCCATCCACTGCCGCCGCATCTTCGCGTCACCGGCGGTGTCGAGGAATGTCTGGATGAGGCCGACGTCCTTGGAGAGCAGCTCCAGCGCCGGTTTGCCGGACCGCACCGCCTGGGCCTCGGTGTCCACGACGTACCAGGTGCCCTTCTCGAAGATCAGACCGGCGTTGCGCAGCGGTACGAGGACCTCGGAGCCGGCCTTGGCGAGGTTGTCCATCACCTGGCCGAGCAGGCCGACCGCGGCGAAACCGGGACCGAAGCTGAACTTGGCGGTGTCCCAGGTGTTGATGGACGCCTGGGTGCCCTCGCCCACGCCGAGCTCCTTCCACAGCGCTTTGTTGACCTCCTCCCGCTTCGGGTCCGGCACGTTGAGCTCGCTGGGTGAGTCGCCCTTGTGCGACGGGCCGACATACTTGTAGCCGCCCGGCACGTTGTCCGCGGGCCGGGCTTTGACCGTGTTGAGCAGATATTGCCCGGTCATGGTCCGGTTGCGGCGGATGGCGTCGAAGAGCGCGGCGCGATAGGCCGGGCTGGTCAGCACCGGGTCGATCGAGGGATCGCTGACCTGGTCGGGGTTGGGCAGCTGCAGGCTGTTCTTGACGTGCGGGCCGATGATGGTCGGCCAGTTCGGCACATCGTGCATGGCTCGCAGCTCGATGGCTTGATCGGTGAAGAGCCCGGCTGTCGTGGGCGGCCGGCCCTCGACCACGTCGTGTGCCGCCATCAGCCGGGTGTTGCCCTTGAACCGGGCCGAGCCGACGATGGTGGCGTAGGCGCCGGCGTCGAGCTTGAGCATGCGCAGGGTGTCGACCATTCCCCGGACCCACAGCATCGCCAGCGAGTCGGCGATCCGGTCGAGTTCCCTGCTGAGCAGCAGGTTGCGCAGCGCGTTGGCCATGGAGACCGGATCGCCGGTCCACGGGACGAGCGGCACGGGCTGCCGAGACATCGGCTCAGAGGTGTTGGGCGCCTGTTGCAGCTGCCACAGTGCGGCCCGATTGCCGAGGAGGCGCTGGGTGGCGAGCAATCCGCCCTGGTCGAGCGGGGCGCTGGTCAGTGACCCGCCCGGTGCCTCGGCGCCGGTCGCAGGCCGGTGGCGCGTGGGCGCCGGGGCGCGTCGACCGCCGCGCGTCATGTCGCCTCGTGCCGTTCCGACCTGGCGGGTCACCGATCGATTTTATCCGGCGGGCTCCTCCTGCGGCGGCTCTTCCGCTGCGTCCGCACGCTGCACGGCCATCGACTGCACCGGCGCTTCCTCCTCCTCGGGCGCCACCTGGCGCTGGGCGGCGCCGACCGGAGCCGGGACGGGCGGCGCGGCGAGCACCGAGGTCGCGTTCGCCTCGGCGGCCTGCTCGAACCGGTCGGACGGATCGGAGACCTGGATGCCGTCGCCGGTCGCCGTGCCGTCGACGGCGCCCGCGCGCTGTTGCAGCACGTGGGTGAGCTCGTGCGCCAGGGTGTGCTGCCCGTCCGTGCCGGCCAGGTCGGTGCGGCCGGCACCGAGGACGATCTCGTCGCCCACGGTGTAGGCATGGGCCTGCACGCTGGCGGCGCTGGCGGCCGCCTGCTCGCCGGTGTGGACCCGAACGCCGGAGAAGTCCGCGCCGAAGCGGGACTCCATGTCGTCGCGGATCGGCTGCGGCAGCGACGATCCGCCGCCTCGGCCGACGACGTCGAGCACCGGGGAGCGTTGCTGCTCCGCGGGCTGCGCGTCGGCCGGCTGCTCGTCGAGTGCCGCTGCCACCGCCGCATTGCCGGCGGAGCGCTGCAGCTCCAGCATCTCCCGCTGCACCGGCGAGAGGTCCGATCCGGTCAGGGCCAGGCCTTTCGCGGCCGGGTGGCGCCCGAGGTCCTCGTCGTGGATTCGCATGACAGCTCCCCATGCTGAGTTACCTCAGAATTGTACCTTTTATCCGGTACGCTGCGAAAAGGTCCAAGGCTTCCGGCCAACACCCGCAAGCTGCCCAGGGAGGAATGAGATGGCGCCCTACCTGTCACCCGGCGTGTATGTCGAGGAGGTGGAGGCGGGTTCCCGGCCCATCGAGGGAGTCGGCACCGCTGTGACGGCGTTCATCGGGATGGCCGCTCGCGGCCCCGCCCACACGCCCACCCTGGTCACCAACTGGACCCAGTTCACCAACGCCTTCGGCGACTTCATCGACGGGTCCTATCTGGCCCATGCCGTCTACGGCTACTTCGCCAACGGCGGCGGAAGCTGTTACGTGGTAAGGGTGGGGGCCGGAAACGACGGCGACACCGCTGCCGCGCCGGTGGACACCGCCCCGGCCGAGCCTGCGGTCGCCACCGGCCTGCTCGGGTCGTACCCGGTCCGCGCGCTCAAACCCGGGCCGGCCGGCGACGGCATCGAGATCGAGGTCGAGCCGCCGCCGTCCGCCGACGCCGGCGGCGACGACAGCGGGACGGACAAGCCGTCCAAAGACGAATTCACGATTGTCGTACGCCGTGAGCAGCAGCGCGAGCAGTTCACCGTCTCCACCAAGCCGGGCCGGACGAACATCGTCACGGTGATCAACCAGCAGTCCAAGCTGATCGCCGTGGACGAGCCGGTGACGGTCAGCCGGCCGGAGGCGGGCACGGTCACACTCAGCGGCGGCGCGCCCGCGACCCCGGCTCCGGTCGAGCAGCCGACCACCACGGCCGGGATGACGTTGCGCCCCTCCGACTATGTCGGCGACTCCGCCGACCGCACCGGGTTCGCCGGGTTGGAGGCCGTCGAGGAGGTCACCATCCTCGCCGTCCCGGACCTGCTCGCCTCGTACCAGCAGGGGATCATCGACATCGAGGGCGTGCACGCCGTACAGCAGGCCATGATCGCCCATTGCGAGCTGATGGGCGACCGGGTCGCGATCATCGACCCGCCGCCCGGCCTCACCGCCCAGCAGGTCAAGCATTGGCGCGTCGACCAGGCCAACTACGACTCCAAGCAGGCCGCGATGTACTGGCCCTGGATCAAGGTGATGGACCCGGTGCGCGGCCTGCCGATCATGGTGCCGCCCAGCGGGCACGTGGCCGGCGTCTGGGGCCGCAGCGACGACACCCGCGGCGTGCACAAGGCACCGGCGAACGAGGTCATCCGCGGCGCGCTCGCACCGGAGCTGCAGCTCACCTCCGCCGAGCAGGATCTGCTCAACCCCGTCGGGATCAACTGCATCCGGGCCTTCCCCGGCCGGGGCATCCGGGTCTGGGGTGCCAGAACGCTGTCGAGCGACCCGGCCTGGCGCTACCTGAACGTGCGCCGGTTGTTCAACTACCTGGAGGAGAGCATCCTCGCCGGGACGCAATGGGCGGTCTTCGAGCCCAACGATGTCGCGCTGTGGGCGAAGCTCCGCCGCACGGTCAGCGCGTTCCTGATCAACGAATGGCGGCGCGGCTCGCTGTTCGGGCTGACGCCGGACGAGGCCTTCTACGTCAAGTGCGACGAGGAGACCAACATCGCCGAGTCCATCGACGCGGGTCAGGTCATCTGCGAGATCGGCGTCGCGCCGGTGAAGCCGGCCGAGTTCGTCGTCTTCCGGCTGGCTCAGTTCTCCGGCGGCACCAGCCTGGTCAGCGAGTAGTGAGCCTGTTCAGTCAGCAAGGAGCTTCGCATGCCTATTCCGGAACGTGACAGCGCCGTCGGCCACTCGTTCGGCCTGGAGTTCGACGGCATCACCATCAAGTCGATCACCGAGGTGAGCGGGCTGAAGATCGAGCAGGACGTCATCGATCTCAAGCAGAACACCGCCGACGGCAAGTTCGAGGTCAAGCGGCTGCCGGGTCGGCCCAAGCCCGGCGAGGTCACGCTGACCCGGGGCCTCACCTCCGACCAGAGCTTCTCCAACTGGGTCAAGGCCAGCCAGTTTGGAAAGATGAAGGACGCCCGCAAGGGTGGATCGATCATCATCTACGACTTCGAGGGCGCCGAGATCAAGCGCTACCGGTTGGTCAACGCCTGGCCGAAGAGCCTGGAGATCGGCTCGTTGAAGGCCGGCGACACCTCGCTGCTCACCGAGAAGCTCTCGGTCACCTACGAGCGCATCGAGGTCGCCTGATGCGCCGGGTGCTCGGCGCGGTCGTCGCGATGCCTGCCGCAGCGGCACCGGATGCCGCCCCGCCGCGCGAGGATCGGCTGATCACCCAGTTCGCCTTCACCCTGCCGATGGGCTATGTGGACCCGGACGGCGAGGTGCACCGCGACGGGGTGATGCGCCTGGCGACCGCCCGCGACGAGCTGGTCCCGCTGCGCGACGACCGCGTTCGGGAGAACCCCGGCTACCTGTCCATCGTGCTGCTGGCCCGGGTGGTGACCCGGCTCGGCCGGGTCCGCGAGGTGCACGCCGGGGTGATGGAGAACCTGTTCGCCGCCGACCTCGCCTTCCTGCAGGACCTCTACCGGCGGGTCAACGCCGAGGGGCACACCCACGTCGAGGTCGCCTGCCCCGGCTGCGGGCGCCACTTCACCGCAGACACCGCAGGCGGGCGCCTGGGGGAATCGTGAGGCACGCGCCCGAGCAGCTCTGGCAGGAGACCGCGACGGTGGCGTGCCGCTTCGGCTGGTCGCTGGATGTCATTCTCGACCTCGAACACGCCGACCGGACCCGGCTCGTGTCGATCATCGGCGACTGGGACCGGGGGAGGTAAGCCGTGGGATGGCTGGATCGACTCCGTCGCTCGTCACCCGCCGACACACCAGCCGTCGGCCCGGCCGGTGCAGAACCCTCGCCCGCCCGCTCGTCCGGTGGAGCAGCACCCGCCTGGTCGCAGGTGGCACCGCTGACCCCGACGACCGGGCTGCTGCGGCCGGCCGTGGAGCCGCAACGGTTCGCCGACACGCTGGTCACCCGGCAGCCGATCACGTTCGGGGCGGAGCTGGGCCACCACATCGGCGATCCACGCGCGCTCACCACCAGCCTGCTCTCCGCCACCGGCTCGGCGGCCGAGGCCCCGGACGAGATCGTGGCCGCACGGCCGCTGCCGCCCGCGTTCGTACGGCCGGCAGTGCAGACCTGGCCGGTGCGGCCTGATGCTGCGGAAGCTGCGGCGTCGGGGCCGGAGGGCGCGAGCCCCGATCTGCCGGCTGTGCCGGTGCCACCGGCTGCCGCGGCGCTTGACGCCACGTCGGGCCGGTCGGCCGCGCACCCGGTCACCGCGACCCCGTCGGCGACCGGCCGTCCGTCGGGACGGTCGCCTCGGCTCGGACCACCACGCGACGGCTCCGCGCTACAGCGCCTGCCGGTGATCGATCCGGGTGGCGCTACCCGGTCGGATGAAGCCGGCCCGAGCCCGAGCCTGAGCGCCGGTCCGAGCGTGGGGACGGGCCCGGGTGAGGCGCAGGACGCGGCCTCGGGGAATCCGGCCGTCTCGGTGCAGACCGCGAGATCGACAGGCCCGCTCAGCTCGACCGCCGCGTCGGACCGGATGGGATGGAGTGTCGGAGCGGAGGCCGCCTCGGCTCAGCCGGACTCCGCTGCGCCGACGCCCACTGCGCCGCACGGTGCCGCCACCAGCGGTCGGCTCGGCTCGCTCCCCGATCGCGGCAGCGCCGCGGCGGCCCGGCCGGAGACCGGATCGGCGAGCGGCCCGGCGCTCGCCGCCGGCCCGACAGGCGGAGCCGGGGATGACGACACGGCGGCTGCTGACGGCGTCGACCGAGCGATCGGATCGTCGGATGGTGGGTGGGCGGTGCGTGGCCGGATCGAACCGCCGCCCGCCGGGCCTCCGGCCGATCGGCCATTGTGGACCGATAGCGGCGCTGAGCCGTGGCCGCCGACGGTAGATCCGCGCCGCTCGTCGGCGGATGTCCGCCTGCAGCGTGACGCGGCGGGAGCAGTGCCGTCCGCCGTCGACCGGGCGACGTCATTCGAGGCGCCCGGCGATCGGCCGCATCCGGCCGGTCCGAGCGCACGGTCGTCGGACAGCTCGATCGAGCTCGGCACCGGTGTCCCGGCGACGGCAGCCGGTGCGGCGCAGCCGGTGCCGACCGGGCCGGTGGGGTTGCTGGGGGCGCGTCCGATCCAGACGCAGCTGGCCGACGCGGTCGGCTGGCCGCACCGGCAGCCGAGCCACGACGCGTCGTCGATGTCGGCCGGCGCCGGGCGCGACAGCATCGCCGGGCGCGACGACCACGACGGATATGACAGCGCCGCCCGGCACGACGACGGCGCTGAGTACGGCGGCGTCGGCGGGTGGCCGGACCCCGGTACGGGTGGCGGGGCGACCGCCTCGGTGCAGCGGTCGCCGGTGCCGAGCTCTGCCGGTGACGGAAGCGGTCCAGCCGCTACAGCCGACCCGGGTGCCGCCGCGCTGGCGGCCGGGGTGGCCGAACGGGACGGCGACGGTGTGCGGTTCCGGTGGGCCGACCCGTACCCCGAGGAGGTCCCGATCGTGCAGCGCGCCACCGGGCAGCCGCCGACGGCGGCACGGACCCCGGCAGCTCCGGCGGACCCCGCAGCAGGCGCGGGCGCCTCGGCCCCGCCGGCCGGCGGCGCTGGACCGGCGATGACTCCCGGCGGCCTCGACGAGCTGGCCAGGCAGCTCTATGACCGGATCCGCGACCGGCTCGGCGACGAGCTGCGCCGCGACCGGGAACGGGCCGGCCTGGCGACCGGGCTGCACTGACCTGCTGACACCGACGATGACCAGCACCGACCACCGATGACGAAGGGAGACCGCAGATGGCCAAGTCACCGCCTGAGAACCCGCCGCCCAAGCCGGATCCGGCGGTAGCGGTCTGCTTCAGCGTGGAGGTCGGCTCGCACAATCTGGGCGCCTTCACAGGCTGCGACGGGATCGGCTGCGAGGTGGTGATCGAGCAGCGCGAGGAGGGCGGCAACAACGGATTCGTCCACCAGCTGACCGGGCGGATGAAGTACACCAACGTCAAGCTGACCCGGGCCGTCGACGAGAACTCGGCGAAGATCGCCGCCTGGTTCGCCAGCTTGAACGGCTCGGTGCCGCGGACCACGGCCACCATCGTCGCCCGGACCGCCGAAGGCAAGCCCGTGTGCTCGTGGAGCCTGGTCGGCGTCGTTCCGGTGCGCTGGACCGGACCGTCGATGTCAGTGGACAGCAACAAGGTGGCGACCGAGACGCTGGAGCTGGCGCACCACGGCTTCCTGCAGCAGGGGGCGGCGAAATGACCGGCATGGCCAAGGCCTACCTCAAGTTCCTGGAGCCCACGGTCAAGGACGGACCCGGCGGATCGATCTCGGTCGGCACCGTCTCCGAGCTGCAGTTCATGTTCAACCCCAAGGAGTACACCGTCACCAAGAGCGCCGAGTGGAGCCGCAAGTCCACCAAGAACGCCGCGTCGGCCGCGATGCCGGAGTTCACCGGGGCGGGACCGAGATCGATCTCGGTGGAGATGTTCCTCGACGCCACCGACCCCGACCTCAAGGTGCAGGTGCACGAGGCGGTCGAGACGCTGCTGAAGTGCGTGGTCCCGCTGCCGGCGACCCTGGCGAAAGGCAAGAAGCCGCTGCCGCCGTTCGTGCTCTTCGGCTGGGGAAAGATCGTCAGCTTCGTGGCCTTCGTCAAGTCGGTGAACGCGAAATACACCCTGTTCATGCCGGACGGCACCCCGCTGCGGGCGGTCTGCCAGCTGACCCTCGAGGAGATCCCGGTCCCCGCCAAGCACGGCACGCCGCCCAAGCGGCAGAACCCCACCTCCGGCAGCGCGCACTCCACCCACGCGCACACGGTGATCGCCGGGGACAGCCTCGCCTCGATCTCCTACGCCGCGTACGGCGACGCGACCCGCTGGCGTGACGTGGCGGAGGCCAACGACATCGACGATCCGCTGCGGCTCACTCCCGGCACCCGCCTGCTGCTCCCGGCGGCCTGAGATGGCACAGCAGCACAGCTCACAGCAGTTCCTGATCGAGGTCGACGGCAATCCGCTGGCCCCGGAGATCGCCGGTGCGCTGACCAGCGTCGTCGTCGAGGACAACCTGTACGTACCGGACAGCTTCGAGCTGGTCTTCGCCGACCCCGGCCGGCAGGCGCTGGCCGCCGGCAAGCTGACGTTCGGGGCGAAGGTGAAGGTCAGCGTCCAGCCGTCCGGAGAGGCCGCACCGGTGCCGCTGCTGGTCGGCGAGATCACCGCCGTCGCGATGGACACCGACGGGGCCGGGACCCGGACCGTGGCGTCCGGTTACGACCTGTCGCACCGGCTCTTCATCGGCCGGCGCTGCGAGACGCACGCCGACGTCAGCTACGCCGACGTGGTCCGGGTGGTGGCTCGCCGCGCCGGTCTGAAGGAGGGCGTCATCGACGCCACCAGGCCGATCCACCAGCGGGTGGCACAGGACAACACCACCGACTGGCAGTTCCTGCAGCGGCTGGCCCGCGAGGTCGGCTTCGAGCTGAGCGTCACCGAGGACAGCCTGAACTTCCGCAAGCCGACGCAGGCGTCGCAGGGACCCGAGCCGGGAACCCTGGACTCCACCGGGCCCCTGCAGCTGCGGCTCGGCGACGAGCTGCTGCGCATCCACGCCAGGATCTCGGCGGCGGAGCAGGTCTCCGAGGTCGAGGTGCGCGGCTGGGACCCGGGGACCAAGCGGCCGCTGGTCGCGGTGGCGCCGGCGGCGACCACGGCCGCCAGCAACGGCGCGGATCCCCGCGAGATCGCCGGCCGGTTCGGCGGGCACCGCCTGGTGCTGACCGACCCGCCGTTCCGGACGCAGACCGAGGTGGAGACCGCCGCGAAGGCGGCCGCCGACCAGGTGGCCGGTGCGTGCGCCGAGCTGTCCGGCGTGTCGCGGGGCAACCCTCGGCTGCGAGCCGGTACGGCGGTCAGCATCGGCCTGGCCGGTGCGCCGTTCGACGGCCGGTACACGCTGACCCGCAGCAGGCACCGCTACGACGGCACGGACGGCTACACGGTCGGCTTCAACGCCAGCGGCCGGCAGGACCGCTCGCTGCTCGCCCTGACCAACGGGGCGGCCGGCGGTGCCGGTGGCGGCGGAGTGGTGCCCGGAACGGTCACCGATGTCGCCGACCCCGACAAGCTGGGCCGGGTCAAGGTGACCTTTCCGTGGCTGGCCGAGAACTACGCCTCCGATTGGCTGCGGGTGGTGTCGGCCGGCGCCGGCGGCAATCGGGGCACGGTCGTGCTGCCCGAGGTCGACGACGAGGTGCTGGTCGCGTTCGAGCAGGGCGACCTGCGGCACGGCTACGTGCTCGGCGGCCTCTACAACGGCGTCGACCAGCCCTCGCTGGGTGACGACCTGATCGATGCCACCACCGGCGCGGTCCGGCGGCGCGGCTTCGTCTCCCGGCGCGGCCACGCGCTGGTGTTCCTCGACGACCCGGCCGACTCCGGGGTGGCGCTGCTGGCCGAGGAGGGCCGGTTGCGGATCTCGCTGCACGGCACCGAGCGGCGGATCCGGATCACCGCCGACGGTGCGGTGGAGATCTCCGGTGCCGACGTGACGGTGAAGGCCAGCGGCGACGCCACCATCTCCGCCGGTGGGCAGCTGCGGCTCCAGGGCGCGGCCGTCAAGGTCGAAGCCTCCGGACCGGTCGAGGTGACCGGCTCGATGATCAAGTTGAACTGAGAAGGTGGCGATGGGCACACCGGTTGCGGTAGTCGGGGACCAGGTCACGGGCACCTGCCCGCTGCACCAGATCCCCAATCCGGCCAGCGGCGTTCCGCAGCCCGGGCCGCCGATGCCGTTCGCGGCTCCGGTGGTCACCGGCGCGGTCTCCACCGTGCTGGTCGGGGGCAAGCCGGTGCTGGTGGTCGGCGCGTCCGGCAACAACACCCCGCCGCACGTCGGCCTGCACGCCACCGACCCGTTCATGGCACCGCCGATGCAGCGCGGGGTGATCGTCAGCGGGTCGGCGACCGTGCTGGCCGGCGGCAAGCCGATCGCGACCGCCGCCAGCTCGGTCACGCTGTGCGCCGGCACGCCGGGCACGCTCGCCGCCACCGGCGCCACCGTGCTGGTCGGTGCGTGATGAGCGAGGACTTCATCGGGCGCGGCTGGCACTACCCGCTCGCCGCCGACCAGGCCGGACAGGTGCTGCTCGCCGGGGGCGACCGCAAGCTCGAGCAGTCGATCCGGCTGATCCTCGGCACCGCCTACGGCGAGCGTCCCATGCGGCCGGAGTTCGGCTGCGGCATCCACGACCAGGTGTTCGACAGCGTCGACGCGACGACGGCCGGCGGGCTGGCGGCCGCGGTCCGCTCGTCGCTGACCCGCTGGGAGCCGCGTATCGACGTGCACGACGTCACGGTGCTCAACGATCCGGACGACCCCGGCACCGTCCTGATCGACATCAGCTACACCGCGCACGGCCGCAGCGATCCCCGCAACCTGGTCTTCCCGTTCTACACCATCCCGGGCGAGGGGAGCTGATCCGATGTCGCTGCCCATACCCAGGCTGGACGACCGCAGCTTCCAGGACCTGGTCGACGACGCGAAACGGCTGGTGCAGCAGCGCTGCCCGACCTGGACCGATCACAACGTCAGCGATCCGGGCGTCACGCTGCTGGAGCTGTTCGCCTGGATGACCGACATCGTGCTCTACCGGCTCAACCGGGTGCCGGACCGGCTCTACCTGAAGTTCCTGGAGCTGGTCGGGATCGTACCCTTCCCGCCGACGGCGGCCCGGGTCGACGTCACCTTCCGGCTGACCGCGCCCCGCCCGGCGACCGTCACGGTGGCCGCCGGCACCCAGGCCGCCACGCGCCGCATCCACGACTCCGACCCGGTCGTCTTCACCACCGTCGAACCCCTCGACATCGTGCCGTGCGAGCTGGCGGCGCTCGGCACCGTCGACGCCGCCGGTCAGACCATCGACCGCACCACCGAACTCGAGCGCTCCCAGCCGTTCCTGTGCTTCTCCACTCCGCCGGCCCCGGACGAGTGCCTGCTGATCGGCCTGTCGGCGGCGACGCCGCGCTGCCTGGTGGCGCTGCGGATCGACTGCGAGATCCAGGGCCACGGCGTCGATCCGCGCTGGCCCCCGCTGAGCTGGGAGGCGTGGACCGAGGACGGCTGGCTGCCCTGCGAGCTGGAGCGCGACGACACCGGCGGGCTCAACGTCGCCGGCGACGTGCTGCTGCACGTGCCGGCCGGCCATGTGCGCACCCTGCTGGCCGGCTCGCTGGCCGGCTGGCTGCGCTGCCGGATCACCCCGACCGCCGTGGGGCAGGAGCCCTACAGCGACTCGCCGCGGATCGTGTCGATCACGGCACACACCATCGGCGGTACGGCCACCGCGGTGCACGCCGCCGTCATCGAGTCGGAGGAGCTGGGCGTCTCGTCCGGCGTGGCCGGGCAGCGGTTCCCGCTGGCACACCGGCCGGTCGTACCGGACCAGCCCGAGCCGGTGCTGGAGGTCTCACCGGCCGAACCGGTGGACGCGGACGACACGTGGCAGGAGTGGCGGCTGGTCGACACCTTCGCCGCATCCGAACCCGGCGATCGGGTCTTCCGGCTGGATCACCTGGCCGGCGAGGTCGAGTTCGGTCCGGCGGTCCGCCAGCCCGACGGCACGATGCGCCAGTTCGGTGCGGTCCCGCCCAACGGGGCCCGGCTGCGGGTGCGCGGCTACCGCGTCGGGGGCGGTGCGGCCGGCAACGTGGCTGCGCACCTGGTCACCGTGCTGAAGTCCTCGGTGCCCTACCTGCGCGGCGAGGTGGACAACCGGCAGCAGGCGCTGGGCGGCGTGGACGGCGAGACCATCGCCGAAATGCGCGCCCGGGCACCGCTGGCGTTGCGGGCCCGGGACCGGGCTGTCACCGCCGCCGACTGCGAGCAGCTGGCCCGGCAGGCCGCGCCGGAGGTCGGCCGGGTGACCTGCCTGCCGGTCACGGTGGACGATCCGGCGTTGCGGCTGCTGGTGGTGCCGCGGGTGCCGACCGACACCCCGGTGTCGTTCGCCGATCTGGTCCCGTCGCCCGAGCTGCTCTCCTCGATCGCGTCCTATCTGGAGCCGCGCCGGATCGCCGGGACCCGGCTGCTGGTGGTGCCGCCGGTCTACCAGGCGGTCACGGTGGTGGCCACCGCGCGAGCCCACGATCGCCACCGCGCGGGCGCCGTCGAGACGGCCGCGCTGGCGGTGCTGCACCGATACCTGCATCCGCTGGCCGGCGGCCCGGACGGCACCGGCTGGCCGTACGGCCGCTCGGTGCACGTGGGGGAGATCTACGCGGTGCTGCAGCAGGTCACGGGGATCGAGCTGGTGGACGACGTCAAGCTGTTCCCCGCCGACGCGGTCACCGGCCGCCGGGGCGAGCCCGCCCGGCGGATCGACGTCGCGCCGAACGCCCTGGTCTTCGGCTACCAGCACGTGCTGAAGGTGGAGGTGTAACCGGATGCGTGGCATTGTCACAGGCCTGCCCAGCCCGTACCCGATGGGCGTCCGGCTGCCGGCGATGTACGCCGACGACGAGCTGGCCCAGGCCATCACCGCGGCCTGCGACGAGGTACTCGCCCCGGTGCTGAGCGTGTTGGACAACCTGCCCAGCTACCTCGATCCGCTACTGGCTCCACCCGACTTCGTCGCCTGGCTCGGTTCGTGGATCGCCATCGAGGCACCGGCGTCGCGGTCGGAGCTCCCCGACGGCCGGTTGCGTTCCGCCGTCGCCGCCGGCGGTGGACACCTGCGCCGAGTCGGCACCCCGGCCGCGATCGCCGCCGAGGTGGCGCTCGCCGCCAGCGTACCCGTCGAGGAGGTGGACGTGGCCGACTCCGGCGGCGTGGCGTGGTCGCAGGACCCGGCGGCGGTCCTGCCCGGCCAGCAGACGCCGCGGCTGGCCGTGCGGATCCGGGTCCCGGACCCGGCGACCGTGGATATGTCCGAGGTGGAGGCCGCGATCGCGGCCGTGAAGCCTGCCCATCTGCCGCACACGATGACGGTGGTACAGCGATGATCATTTGTAGGAAATGCGGACATCGGAACACTGACGCCGACCAGTGGTGCACGAATCCCGGCTGCGGGGCCTACCTGGCGTTCGAGGGCGCGGTGGCGCAACCGACGGGCTCCGACCAGCCGCAGCCCCCGCCGGAGCCGCTGAACGACGATACGCTCGACCGGCTCAAGGCCGTCCCGCCGACGCCCCCGCCTGCGCCGCCACCACAGCCCAGCCAGTACCAGCCGCAGCCGCCGTCGGCCGGCAGGCCACCGCCGGTCGCGCCGTTCCAGGCCGAGACGGGCATCCCGCCGGTGCGGCCGGGTGAGACGGTGTGCGCCAACTGCCGCTGGGGCAACGACCCGACCAGGACCTTCTGCCGGCACTGCGGCAGCCCGCTGACCGGTGGCGGCGTCGTGCCCCCACCGCCACCGGCCGGACCCCAGTACGTCCAGAGCGCGCCCCGCGGTCCTCGGCGCTGGCCGTGGATTCTGGGGGCCGTGCTCGGCGCGATCGTGCTGGTGCTCGCCGGAGGGCTGCTGGCCCGCGCGCTCACCAACGGCGGCACCGTGGCCGAGGAGTCCTCGCCGTCGGCCAGCCCGAGTCCGTCGCCGACGCCGAAGGGCCAGGAGGTGCCGGGTGACGACATCGTCGCCCGGGCGTCCACCTCTCAGCCCGACGCCGAGGCCCAGTACCTCATCGACGGTGACGAGGACACCTACTGGGCCGCCAACCCGACCGAGTCCAACCCTGACCCGATCCCACGGCTGACCTTCACCCTGAAGTCATCCGACGGCGCGCGGGTGGTCCGGATGGAGGTGGTGTCCGGCGGCCGGGAGGGCGAATACGATTCGCGGCCGCGGCCCAAGGACATCTGCGTCCGGGTCGACGCCGGCGACTGCATCGAACACGAGCTGGAAGACTCGCCGGACGCGCAGGAGATCCGGGTGGACGCTGCCGAGCCGGCGAAGCAGATCGAGATCGAGATCAAGTCGGTCTACCCGGCCACGCAGGACGGCGGTGCCGCCGACAACGTGACCATGCGCGAGGTGCGCCTATACGCCCAGCCGTGACCACTCAACCTCGATCACCCGGGTTCACTCGCCGGGCACGGCCGTCGTGTCGCTGATGGACCAGTGACCGACCTCGCGGTATGCCGAGTCGTAGATGCCAGACCCCGCACCGGGCTTCAGCTCCATCTGGCCGACGCCGCCCGCCCAGTAGCGGAGGATCCGGCCGAGCTCCGCGGCCACCTCGTCGCCGGGCATCTCACTGATGTCGACCTCGAGCACGAACTTCACGGCGATCCCTCCTGTTGATCCGAGGATCCGCCCGGCGTTCCGGCACGGGCGGAAGCGCGTAATATACCGGCGACCACGGCCCTCGGGGCGGCTTATCGCGTCGGGCTTGTGAGGGAGTGACACGTGCCGGACACCTCGTTCGGCGAGCGCCGCGCCTCTCCGCCGCCGTCGCGTCCCGGTTTCCTGAGGTTGCTCGCCCGGGACAGGCCGGGCATGGTGGCGTCGAGTGCGATGCCGCCGGAGGCTTCTCAGCGTGGCTGTCGGTGGGTTGGGATAGCGTCGGGACATGGTGTTCTGGCAGCTGACCATCGACGCGAACGACCCGGCTCTGCTGGCGCGGTTCTGGGCCCGGGCGCTGGGCTACCAGCCGGTGCCGCCGGCGGAGCCGGCGACGACCTGGCACGAGCTCTACCGCGCCCGGCTCGGCGACGACGCGGCCTTCGACGACCGGCTCTTCGACCCGGAAGGGCTGCGCCCGCCGATCTGGTTCCAGGAGGTGCCGGAGACCAAGGCGGGAAAGAACCGGCTCCACCTCGATCTCTACCCGACCGGCCGGGACCGCGCGCTGTCGGTGGAGCGACGGATCGAGATCGTCGAGGCGACGGTCGCCGAGCTCGTCGAGCTGGGCGCGAGCGTGCAGAGCCGGACCCGCGACGACGACCCGGAGGACCCGGTCTACTTCGTCGTCCTGCACGACCCCGAGGGCAACGAATTCTGTGTGAGTTGACGTGGCCACGTGGGATGACGTCAGCCGGCTCGCGGCGCTGCTGCCCGAGATCGAGGAGAGGTCCGGGGAGCACTCCGAGTGGCGGGTGCGCAACAAGCCGGTCGCCTGGGAGCGCCCGCTGCGCAAACGCGACCTCGACGACCTCGGCGACGCCGCGCCGCAGGGCCCGATCCTGGCGGTGCGGACCACGCTGGTCGAGAAGGAGGCTCTGCTCGCCGAGGACCCGGCGGTCTTCTTCACCGTCACGCACTTCGACGGCTATCCGGCGATCCTGATCCGGCTGGACCAGATCGGCGAGGCCGAGCTGCGCGAGGTGCTCACCGAGGCGTGGCTGATCCAGGCGCCGAAGCGGCTCGCCGCCACGTTCCTGCGCGACCCGGCAGCCGGGTGACCGGAGCGGTCGGGAACAGTTCCGCTCAGCGGAACGCCGCCTTGCCGCAGTCAGGGGGTGCGGGTGTGCTTGGCGAGCACACGGTCTCCCGGCGGTGACGATCCAGGTGCCGCCGGGGGTTCCTCCTGACCACCGAGGAGCGCCATGAAACGCATGTCCCGATGGATCAGCACCGCCGCTGTTCTGGCTGCGGTCGCAGCCGTCGCAGCCGCCGGACCGGCACCGGCGTACGCGACCGGGAATCTGGTCGCCTGCACCCTGCCGAGCTCCGAGTCCACCACCTTCGATCCACCGATGACCGCCACCCCTACGCCCACGATGGTGACGGTGGACCGCACCTACTCATCGTGCGTCTCGCTCAGCCAGCCCGCCGTCGTCTCCGGCACCTACGCGGGGTCGTTCCTCCGGCCGACGCAGAGCTGCGTCACCCTGCTCGGCGGGGGTAGCCGGATCTTCACCATCACCTGGAACACCGGCCAGACCTCCACGCTGACCGGGACCTCCAACAGCAATATCGTCGGAGCAGCCATCGTCAACGTCACCACCGGCACTGTCACGTCGGGTCTCTTCTCCGGCGCGTCCTTCACCCAGACGGTGACCACGCCCTCCCTGGCGATCACGTTCTGCACCCTGGGTCTGGGGACCGTGGCCTCAGCGACCGGACTGGTCGAACTTCTCATCGTGTGACCGCATCGGCGGACATCACCCTCGAGCTCTCGTCACCTGTCCAGCTCGAGGGTGAGGACGACGAGATCGTCCTGCTTGCCCGGGGGAGCGTTGCGTGCCGACGCGGTGAAGACGTCGGCGATCCGGTCGGCGGGGGCGTCGCCGAGCTGCTCCAGTAGGCGCGTGGCCTGGTCTTTCGCGGAGGTCTGATGGTCCTCCACGCCGTCGGTGTAGAAGACGATCGACTCTCCCGGTGCCAGCACCAGGCTGGTCTCGCCGAGACGGATGTTGGGGAACCCGCCCAGCAGCGTGCCGTAGCTGTCGGTGGCTGCGGTGGCGGTCCCGGCACGGCGGACGATGGGTGGCGGGTGTCCGGCGAGGGCCAGGTCGACGACGAGTCGCCCGCCCTGGGGGCGCAGCGTGGCGAGGCTGACGGTGACGAACCGGTAGTCGTGCAACTGGGCGAGCAGTGCCTCGTTGAGCAGCGTCAGCAGCCGCTTCGGGCTGTGCTCGTGCAGCGCCAGGGCTCGCAGCGTGGCGCGGGTGAGGCTCATGACGACCGCGGCCTCGGGTCCCTTGCCGCAGACATCGCCGACGACCACCAGCCAGGTGTCGTCGCCGATGGGGAAGAGGTCGTAGAAGTCGCCGCCCACCTCCGTGCCGGCACCGGCCTGGTACCGGGCGTGCACCGTGACCCCGGGGATCGGCGGCAGGGTCTGCGGGAGCAGGCTCTGCTGCAGCGTACGGGCGATGTGGGCCTGGTGCTGATAGCTGCGTGCGGTGTCGATGGCACGGGCCACGCGCTCGCCCATCTCGCGGGCGAAGACGACATCGTGGTGGCTGTAGGTCCGGCGTTCCGCCGTGTCCAGCAGGACGAGCGCGCCGATGATGTCGTTGCCGATCAGCAGCGGCACCACGAGCCCCGACCGGTAGGGCCAGGGGCCGAACCGGGTCTTGCCGCGCCGCGTGGCCGGGTCCAGGATGCGGATGCTGCGGTTGCGCAGCGCGGCGGGGACCGACTCGAAGCCCGCGCCGGTGTCGATCCGGGCCGCCGGGGTGGCCGTCGACGGCGTGGAACGCCACCAGCGCTGTGGCTTAGCGGCCCGTCGCTGGGCCCCCGCGAGAATCTCGATGCCGTCCGCCTGGGTGGTCAGGACGGCCGCGTGGGTGAACGTGCCGTGATCGACGATGGCGGCGCAGACGGCGTGCAGGTTGGTCGGCAGGTCGAAGGAGGCCGCCAGCATCCTGCTCGTGTCGGCGATGAGGCCGAGGCGCCGGTGGGCCGTCTCGGTGGTCTGATGCGCTCGCTTGGAGACCGCCCTGGTCTGCTCGGTCCGTGCCATCAGCGCCGCGATCACCCAGCTCAGCACCACGAAGAGGCCCAGGTCGGCGGCGTTGTCCTTGCTGATCTGCGACAGCGAACCGATCGGTGTGATGACGAACAGGTCCAGCATCAGGGCTGAGACCGCCACCGCGACGGTGCCGGCCGCCAGCCGCCCCACCAGCGCCGCGATGACGACGCACAGCACGTAGAGGAGGGACGGAAACGTGCCGAGGGCGCGGGCGTCGGCGAGCAGCGTCGCTCCCGCGGGCAGCGCGAAGGCGAGGATCAGACCGGTGATCAGGCGCAGCACGCTACCGGGCCACCACAGGCCCTCGGTACGCGAACTGTCCTCCGGTGCCCCGATCACACGGGGAGTATGGCAGTCTCAGCCGCCGACGTCGACGCCGGTGAGGGCGATGCCCCGGAAGGCGGCGAGGCGTTCGGCCTGCTCGGTGACGGCTGCCCGGGTCGCTGCGGACAGCCTGTGCCAGGGCTGGACGGCGACGGTGAACTTCCGGCCGGCCTTGCGGGGACGCCAGGTGCCGACCAGCTCGCCGTCGGCGAGGACGGCGCCGGGGCGGCCCAGCACCGGCCACAGCTCCTTGGCGTGGGCGGCGTCGGGCACCACCGTGGCGCGGTCCTTCGCCTGGAGGAAGAGGTCGAAGGGGCCGAGCAGGCGTACGCCCTCGACCTCGGCCGCGTGCAGGGCCTTCTCGTCGGCGGCGAGCAGCGATCGCTTCTCCCCGCCGACCGTCACCTCGACGATGTCGTCGGGCCAGTGGGCAGTGACGTCCTTCACGGGTGCGTCGAGGTAGTCGGCGACGTGCTTGGGGGTGGCCGGGCCGAGCAGACGCAGGTAGGCACGGATGAGGTCGTGCCGGTCACCGGCCGTGGCCGCCTTGCGGAAGCCGGGGATGCGCTGCAGGACCGGCGGCGAGGTGTCGGGCTGGAGCTCCAGACCGGCCCGCACGGCGGCGAGCCGGAACGGCATCTCGTAGAGGTGGGTGGCGTTGCACGGGCGGCAGAACCGCAGGTAGGGCTCGGTCATCACCTTGGCCAGCCGCCCGGAGGCGTCGCCTTTGACGGTGGGGTCGGTGACGATGTCGCGCAGGTGGGCGGCGACATCGTCGAGCGCGGTGAGGATCTCGATTCCGGCGGCCTTCAACGGCTTCGCCGCGTCGTAGATCCGCTTGGCGGCGTCGGCCTCGGAGAACGGCTCGACCGCCGCCGCGACCTTGCCGGTGTCGGCGCGGCGGTAGAGGTGGGGTGCGCCGCGGACGGTCCAGAGCGTGATCAGGTCCTTGCCGGTGAGCGCAGCGACATCGACGCCGCGGCAGGCGAGGGCCCAGCGGGCACCGTCGGGGCCGGTGTCCTGCACCCCGATGTCGAGTACGGCGGTGTGGCCCACCGTGCCGCGCGCCCGGTCGAGCTGCTGGGCGTGTATCCGGAAGGCCAGCACCCGCTGACGATCAACCATGCCTCCACCCTAGGACCGAGTGGGCATTCGCGCCGGGAGGTGGCTCGGCCGGACACCATCCGTCGCGTCCGCTCGGCCGAACGTCAGAGCACCGCCGTATCCGAGGCCGACGGGCGGTCGGTGTGGGCCTCCATAATGTACGAATGCAGCTTGATCAATCACCGTCGGCGCCGCGTCCCTCGTTCTGGACCAGCTTCGCCGGTGTCCTCACCGCGATCGCCGCCCTGCTGTCGGCGCTGGTGGCGGCGGGGACGCTGATCTACCAGGTGGTGGGAGACGACGATGCTCCCGTCGCAGCGGTGGACTCCGCTCCGGCGTCGGCGAGACCGGAGGCCGACCCCGCCACGACGGCACCGGACACGTCCGCCCCGGTGGAGCCGGTCGGCGGGCTGCCGTGGACCGGCCCGCTGACCTTCGACAACAGCGGCGTGGACTTCGACGTGACTCCGCCGAGTTCCCGCCTGAGCACGGGGATCGACGTCTACGACGGCGGCGGGCACATCGTGGCCTACGGTGTGGGGCTGAAGAACGTCGCCCGGTGGAATCAGGCGGCGGCGCCGACGGCTCGCGACTGCGCGGATCTGCTGCGCTCACACGGTGTCAGCCAGGCGGCGTTCGACCAGGGTGCGGTGTTCTGCGTGCGGACCCGCGGCGCCGGGCGCATCGTGGCGGTGCGGTTCGTCAAGCCCGTCGAGGGCGGCTACGAGATCCAGGCGACGATCTGGCCGGCGCAGGAGTGATTCGGCCGGATCGGGCTCGCCACCGGGTGCGGCGGCGAGCCCGACAGGTGGATGACGGCGGTCGCGGGGGCGGTGGGCCGCTCGGCCGCTGCCGGGGATGGCATTTGACTGATATCTTTCTATCAATCGATAGAAGGGACGGATGCTGTGCGCGCTCTCCTGAGGTCATCCCTGGCGGCGCTCGGCATCGCCGCGGCAGTCGTGGTTCTGCCGGCGAGCCCAGCCCAAGCGGCGTGGTATGAGATGGGCCCCTACGGCACGCTTGCGCAATGCGATGACGACCGGGCGTACTTCAACAGTCTGGACGACTACTACGCCCAAGCCTGTCGCTACCAGAACAGATCCGGCACGCTCTACGACGGCTACTACTTCAATCTGTTCTACCAGGACGCCTAGGGTGCTGAATCGGCGACCGCAGCCCTCGCTGCCGGGCGGCGGGTCGCGGCGTAGAGGCCGAGCAGGATCAGCGACAGCAGGACCAGGCACAGCCCGAGCGCGTCCTCGCCGAATCGGTTGATCAGCACGCCGACCCCCGCGGGCAGCAGGGCGCCGCCGAGGCCCGACGCGCCGATCTGCACGCCGACCACCCGGTCGACGTGCGCCGCGCCGACCCGGTCGGCGGTGGTCAGCATGAGCAGCGGGAAGACCGGTGCCGCCGCGAACCCGACCACCATGAGGCCGATCACGGCGAGCCAGCCCGGTCCGGGAACGGCGATCAGTGCCGAGCCGGCGAGCATGCCGAGCAGGCTGCCGACGAGGATCCGGACTGTGCCGAGCCGCTCGACGACGAAGCCCTGCACGACCCGGCCCACGAAAAGGCTCGCCCAGTACGCCGAGACGCAGACCCCCGCGACCGCCGGGCCGAGACCGCGTCCTTCGGTGAGCAGCAGGAACGCCCAGAGACCGGCGGCGATCTCGATCGCGACGTAGACGGCGAACATCGCCGCGCTGAGCCACACGGCCGGAATCGAGAGGGTGACCGCGATCGGGATCGGTGCCGCTGTGGCGATCGGAACCTGCGGGTCGACCGCCTGCGGCTCCGCTCCGGGTCCGCGCTGGGTCCACAGCTTCGCGGAGACGGCGAACGCGACCGCGAGCAGCGCCTGCCCGGAGGCGACGATGCCGTATCCCCAGTGCCACGACAGCCCGCTGCTGAGCACCGCGGTCATGATCAGCGGTCCGATCGCCACGCCGAGGCCGAAGAAGGCGTGCAGCCAGTTCATGTGCTTGGGTCCGAAGGCGCCCGCGGCATAGGCGTTGAGTCCGGAGTCGATGGCTCCGCCGCCGAGCCCGGCGATCAGGGCGCACGGGACGAGAAAGCCGAGGGAGGGCGCCAGGGCGTAGCCGGTGAGGGCGAGGCTGGCGAGTGCCGTACTCCCGGCGAGCAGGCGCCCGACGCCGAGCCGGGCGATGCTGAATCCGGCCGCGACGCTGGAGACGAGGTAACCGGCGGTGCCCGCGAAGAGCAGGATGCCGACGGTGTCGGTGGCGACGCCGAACTCGTCGGCGATCGACGGCCAGCCGACGCCGAGCAGCCCGTCGGGCAGGCCGAGGCTGATGAACCCGAAGTAGCCGAGCAGCAGCAGCGACGTGCGGATGACCGGCACCGCGGCAGGAGTGGGAGCGGTGCCGGGGGCGTCGGGCTGCAGCGGGGTCACCGAGTGATCTTGGCACACTTCTGTGCCAACCAGGTCGGCAGGTTTCGCGAGTATTTCGTCGATGTATTGACTCCAGGTTGGACGGCACCTATGGTCTCAGCACCGACCTCGCAATGAAACGTTTTAATCCATCCGGAGCATCGACGAACATCGTCATCGTCCGGTCGATGGTCGCTGCTCAGGCCCTGACGTCCCCAGGAGTTGCCATGTCAATCCCCGCACTGAAACGGCACCGGCGATGGCTCACCGCCGCCGCTGCCTCCGTCGTCCTCGTCTCGTCCGGCATCGCGATCGGGACAACGCCCGCCCAGGCGGCGGCCCCGGTCAGCCTCTCCGGTGCGCACTGGCTCTGGTACCCGGAAGGCGCCCCGGCCACCGGCGCCCCGATCGGCGACCGGTACTTCCGCAAGACCTTCACCGCGCCGTCCGGCACGATCAGTGAAGCGCAGCTCGTCCTCACCGGCGACGACACCGTCGACGTCTGGCTCAACGGCACCCCGATCGCCGGGTCCACCCGGGCGACGGACTCCTGGAAGCAGGGCCTCTACCTCGACCTGCAGTCCGCGCTCGTCGTGGGCGGCAGCAACACCCTCGCGATCGTCGCCCGCAACACGTCGGCGAGCCCGGCGGGGTTGATCGGGCGGGTCAGGATCGTCGGCTCCAGCACCCTGGACCTGATCACCGACGGCTCCTGGAAGGCGTCGCAGACCTCACCGGCGGGCTGGGAGCAGCCGGGGTTCAACGACGGCGGCTGGCCGACCGCCGCCGACCTCGGCGCATACGGCATGGCGCCGTGGAACTCCGATGTCATCGCTCCCGAGAACACCTCCGCGTCGGGGCTGGGCGTCGCGAGCGCCACGACCGAGCACCGGGTCAACCCGCTCGGCGTGGACGCGGCGAAGCCGAGGTTCGGGTGGAAGCTCTCCTCGGCGGCGCCGCAGCGGCAGGGGGCGTACCAGGTGATCGTGGCCAGCACCAGCGCGCTGGCCGGCAGCAACACCGGCGACGTCTGGGACAGCGGCCGGGTCGCGAGCGCGACCTCAGTCGACGTCGAGTACGCCGGACCCGCGCTCATGACGCTGCGCCGCTACTTCTGGCGCGTCCGGGTCTGGGACACCCAGGGCCGTGCCGGTGCCTGGAGCGGCACCCAGAACTTCGAGATGGGCCTGCGAGCCCCCGGCAGCGAGTGGCAGGGCGCGTTCATCGGACAGCCGGTGACCTCGGCCGGGCTGACCGGTTCGAGCTGGATCTGGTACCCGGAGGGCGATCCGATCGCGGGCCTGCCGCCGATGACCCGCTTCTTCCGCAAGACCTTCAGCCTCGCCTCGGCCCCGGCGGGCGGCTCCCTCGTCGTGACCGGTGACGACACCGCCGATGTCTGGGTCAACGGCACCCAGGTCAGCACCTCGGTCCGGGCGACGGACTCGTGGAAGCAGGCCTCGGTCGTCGACCTCTCCGGCCGGCTGCGGTCGGGCACCAACTCGATCGCGATCTCCAGCCAGAACACCACCCAGTCCCCGACGGGCGTGATCGCCCAGCTCACGATCCCCGGCTTCGCGACGGTCAACACCGACGCGAGCTGGAAGGCGTCGCAGACCAACCCTTCGGGCTGGGAGCAGCCGGGCTACAACGACAGCGGCTGGGTCGCCGCGCGGGCGCTGGTCACCTACGGCAGCGGTCCGTGGGGTGCCAACGTGCTCATCGGGAAGGTGTCGCCGCTGGTACGCAAGACCTTCGCCGTCAGCAAGCCGGTCGCGAGTGCCCGGCTGCTCACCACGGCGCTGGGCCTGCACGAGACCCGGCTCAACGGCGCCAAGGTCGGCAGCGACGTGCTCGCACCGGGCTGGACCGACTACACCAAGCGGTTGCAGTACAAGGTCTACGACGTCACGTCGCAGATCCAGCAGGGCAACAACGCCCTGGGCGCGTGGCTCGGCAACGGCTGGTTCTCCGGCAGCCTCGGCATGGCCGGTTCGCAGCGATACGGCACCCAGCCCTACTACGCCGCGCAGCTGCACCTCACCTTCACCGACGGCACGACCTCGGTGGTGAAGACCGACAGCACCTGGAAGACCGCCGCCGGTCCGATCCGCGCCGACGACCTCTACATGGGTGAGACGGTCGATGCCCGCCGCGCCGTCACCGGGTGGGACTCGGCGAGCTTCAACGACGCGGCGTGGGGCGCGGTCACCGTCCGCACCGGCACCCTGCCGGCGCTCGTGTCGCAGGTCGACCCGGGTGTCACGGTGCAGCAGCAGTTCACCCCGATCGCGGTGACCCAGCCCCAGGCCGGGGTCTGGATCTTCGACATGGGCCAGAACTTCACCGGCTGGAACCGGCTGCGTGTCACCGGCGACGCCGGGACCACGGTCACCATGCGCCACGGCGAGATCCTCAACGCCAACGGCACCCTCTACACCGCCAACCTGCGCGTCGCCGGGCTCGCCACCGACAGGTTCACCCTCGCCGGAACGGGTGGCGAAGAGGTCTTCGAACCGCGCTTCACCGTGCACGGCTACCGGTACGTCGAGCTCACCGGCTTCCCCGGCACCCCGACCGCGAGCACCGTCACCGGCCAGGCGGCCTGGACCTCCGGCTCGCAGCTCGGCACCCTCACCACCTCCAACGCCATGCTCAACCAGGTGCAGAAGGCGATCGTCTGGGGTCAGCGCTCCAACATGCTCTCGATCCCGACCGACTGCCCCAACCGCGACGAGCGGCTCGGCTGGACCGGCGACATCGCCAGCTTCGCCGCGACCTCGACCTTCAACGTCGATGTCGCCGGGTTCCTCGACAAGTTCACCGACGACCTCACCGACGCGCAGCTCGCCAACGGCGCCTTCACCGACACCGCACCCTACGTGTGCTGCGGCGCGGGCACCGCGGGCTGGGGCGATGCGGGTGTGATCGTGCCCTACACGCTGTGGCAGCGCTACGGCGACATCGCCGTCGTCCGCGACCACTTCAGCAACATGACCCGCTGGGTGGACTACCTGCGCAGCACCGCCGCCGCGGACCTGATCCGGGACCAGGGCGGCTACGGCGACTGGCTCAACGTCAACGACGACACCGCCCGCAACATCATCTCCACGGCGTTCTTCGCCCACGCCGCCAGGCTCGTCTCGGAGATGGCCGCGGCGACCGGGCACCCGAGCGAGGCCACCACCTACGGCAACCTCGCCAATCAGATCGCCGCCGCCTTCACCAGCCGGTTCGTCTCGGGTGACGGCACGGTCGCGGGCAACACCCAGACCGGCTACGTCCTGGCGCTCGCCTTCGGGCTGCTCCCGGCGAACCTGGTCGGCCCGGCGGTCAACAAGCTGGTCGCGAAGGTCGCCGCCAGCGGCGGGCACCTCACCGTCGGCTTCCTCGGCGTGGAGAACCTGCTGCCGGTGCTCGCCGACAACGGGCGGGCCGACATCGCCTACCAGATCCTGCTGCAGCCCGGCTTCCCCGGCTGGGGCTACATGCTCAGCCGCGGCGCGACCACGATCTGGGAGCGCTGGGACGGCATCCGCACCGACGGCAGCCTCAACGACGTCGGGATGAACTCCTTCAACCACTACGGCCTCGGCTCGGTCGGCGACTTCCTCTACAAGCAGGTCGGCGGCCTGGCACCGGGCAGCCCCGGCTACAAGTCGCTGGTCGTCGCGCCGAAGGTCGGAGGTGGTCTCACCTCGGCGAAGTCGGCCTACGAGACCCCCTACGGCCAGGCGGTGAGTGACTGGACCAGCTCCGGCGGAACGCTCACACTGCGGGTCACGATCCCGGTCGGGACCTCGGCGATCGTCAAGGTCCCCGCCTCGTCGGCGGCCGCGGTGACGGCTCCGGCCCAGGCGGTCTCCTTCGGCTACGCCGCCGGCGCCGCCGTCTACCACCTGCCCTCGGGCAGCTACACCTTCACCACCCCGGCCTGACCTGCCCACACGCCTGCGCCGACCCGTCACCCCGGGTCGGCGCAGGCTTTTCCAACCCCGCAGTGGGTACGCGCACCGCGCCCCCACGATCGCCCCCGCAGGATCGCCGTGCGGGCTCACCGTTGCCCCAGGATCGCCGCAACTCTTCAAGAGTTGGTCCTATCGCGGACCTGGCGCGGACCTGTCGCGGGGTGAAGCGAGCCCGTGCTGAGGTGATCACAACGCGATCGACCTCGACGATGTGGTCGTGCTTCTCAGGACCAACTCTTGAAGAGTTGCGGCGACCTTGGTGGGGCTACACGGTGGCGATCTCGAAGTGCGCCGGTGCGGTCCGGTCGGTGGGTCCGCCCAGCGCGATCAGGTCCACATCGGTGGGTTGAGCCCGCAGCCCGGCCAGCGCCCGGGTCAGCGGATCACGGACAGGCACGTGGCGTAGACGATCGCGTCGATGTCGGCGAGCCCGTCCCGGGCCGCGATCTCCGCGACCGCCGCCCGTGCCAGGTCGTAGGCGGTGTCGCGCGGTGCGCAGACGTGGTGCCACTGGAAACCGGCGGCTTCGAGGTCCGCCGGAGCGGACCGGAGCAGTCCCGCCGCCGCCGACTCGCGGAGGTGCCGCTTCTGCGAGCCCAGGGCGTGGGCGAACGATCCGACGTAGATCCCATCCATGGGTCCCATGCTTGTCCCGGCACATCGGACGAACATGAGTATGGATACTCAGAAGTTACTGGTGGCCCGCCCCGGGTCGGGTGCTCAGTCCTCGTCGCTGAAGCTCCACCGCAGGCCGTACGCGAAGCCCTGCCCGAGGTCCGTGAACTCCCTGGTGTACTCGTCGGCGAGGTCGAGCGGCTCCGTCGTCTCACCGGTCCACCGGCCCGCGAGCTCCGAGGGCGAGAGGTGGTCCAGCAGCCACACCGCCGCGGGCCGGTGCCGCCGGTCGAACCGCACGGTCAGGTGGAAGGTCTCGCACGCCACCAGCGGAACGAAGGCGTAGTGGTCCCGGATCGGCTGCTGTGGCGGCACCCGGAGGACCATCGTGAAGGTGTGCTCCTCGCCCAGCGACAGCGGGCGGTCCAGGAGCAGGACGAACTCGAAGTGCTCCCCGCCGTGGTCCGGTGAGCTCTCCAGCGTCGCCCCGTCGGTGACCTCGGCGTGGAGGACGGCGGGAGCCGCCGCACCGACCACGGTCGGCAGGCTGAAACGCACCGACACCCGCTCCACGTTGTTCTGCAACGCCACGATGGTACGGCGCTCGACCAGCTTCCGGGCGGCCTCGTCGAGCTGCAGCTCCGAGCGGAACTGCCGGACCCGCCAGCCCTTGGCCGGGTCCCGTTGCAGGTCCTCGCGTCGGCATGCCTCCTCGGACAGGCGGGCGAAGGCGTCCCGTACCCGGCGCCGGGCGGTGCGGACGCCACAGGTGAGCGTCGCGGCGAGCATGTCGACGCGGCCGGTGAGGGTCGTGTACTTCTTGGCGTCGATCGCCAGCGCGTACCTGATCGCCAGCCGCAGCTCGTCAGGGAAGTCGGTGATGAGCACCGCCAGCTGCGAGGTCAGCCGGTCGCGGACGTCGGAGTCCGATCTCCCGCCGGGCTGCAGGCCGAACAGGGAGCGCAGGCCCGGGCCCAGCTTGCCGTAGAGATCGGGGGACTGCAGCGCGCGGCCGTGGCGCAGTCGGACGAACTCCCTGACAAGCTGCTGGTAGGTGATCGCCACGCCGAATACTGACGGACGTGCGACGGCTGGCCACTGCCGCCGTCCACCCGCTCCAGCATGGCCGGTGGTTGGCCACCGCCCGGGACGCTGGTGCGCGAAGATTGCACAGCTAACCGCGACGTCACGCCTACGCTCCGTAGGCGACGTGCCCCGCCCGCTGTGCCTGCGGCCAGTGTCGGCGGATTTTCTGCGCCCGCCTCACGAATGGCCGCGCATTGACCACTTTTTCACGTTCGCCCCAGACATCATTTCCGCATCGGGACGCCAGGCCCGGCGCCTGCTCCCGCTGCTTCGGCAGCGTGCGGCAGCGCCGGTCGGGAAGTCACCCGAGAGCGCAGCGGGGCGACGACCTGCCGGCCGGAGACGTGGTGCCTGTTCCGTCGTGATCACTGCGAAATCGTTTACATAAGGAGTCGAAGTGTCCATGAGCGATCAGTCGCTCGACGACAGGCGGTCCGGACCGTGCGGGCCAGCGGATCTGCGCGAGCTGGCGAGCACCGGCGGGCTGGCACGACGGGCGGCGTGCGTTCTCGGGGAGGAGCGCATGAGCCTGGTAAGGGAGGCCTACGAGGTGGTGTGGCCGGTCGTCTTCCAGCGGATCACCCGCCGCGTCGAGGCGGGCCGCGGCCACCACACCTGCGCCATCTCCGTCCGGCATCTCGCCGACGGGTGCCTGGACGGCTTCCATGACGATGTCGAAGCGGTGGTGGAGCACGTACTCACCCACGCGACGATGCCCATCCGCGACCTGGAGGCATGGGTCGCCAGCCGCCTGACGGTCGCCACGGTGGACGCCCATCGGCGTCGCCGCGGTCAGCGTGGCGCGCTGCAGCGCCCGCGCCTGCCGAAGTGGCTGGCCCAGGCGCTCGGGAACGATCCGTGGCCGCGGGAGCTCGCGACCCAGATCCTCGTCTGGGCCGGCGTCACCGCGACCGCGGGCACGGCGGTCTGGCCCGTCGACAGGTGGGCTCAGCGCCGCGCCGAGGTCACCGGTGACACCGTCGGCGCCGATCCGGCGCTCGTGCGTCGCGAGATCGAGACGGTCCTGCGGGTCATGCAGGGCAGGCCCGCCTGGTACGCCAAGTACGTGGAAGAGCCGATGGGCCGCAAGCCGATCGTGGCCGGGATGCTGCTGGGCGACGAAGGCCTGGGCAACCGGCCGGTCCCCGCGTCGGTGCGCGACGACCGCCGGGAGCGGGCATATACCGGGCTCGCGGCGATCGCCGTCGACCAGATCGCGGCCCGCCTGCACCGTGGTGACGATGTCGCCGTCATCACCGCGGTCACCGTCGAGGTGCTGGGGCTGGTCTTCGGCTCGGACATCGGTGCGGTCGACCTGGACCAGCCGCCGCACGGCTCGACGGCTGAGGGGGAGGCCGTGGCGGGCCTGCTCGCCGACCCGGCCGCGGTCGAACGCATCGTCGCCGCCGTCCGCGCCATCATCGAACCTGGTAACCGCCTCTGATGAGGGATCCTACTGCGGAGAGCCCGGCCGTGGCTCTCCGCAGCTAGGGCCCTTGCCGCCACTGGGGATTCCTCACAAACCGCCGGGCGGGGTTGACTCAGGCCTATGTGGATAGATCGACTGGATGCATCGTCAACGGTGACGTTCCTCATCGATCCACCACACAGGGGAGAAGACCTTGTTGCGACTCCGACATCTTGCCTGGCCGGCGGTGCTGACCGCGGCCGCCGTCATGGCGGCCGGCGCCCCCGCCTACGCCCACCACCGCGGCGGGTCCGAGCCCACTCTGCCCTACGCGCAGCCCGCGACACCGCCGAAGCGGGGCTGCACCACGGTGGCGAATCCGACGGCGCCGACCGGCAGCACCCCGGCCGTCGAGGTCATCTACGCCTGGCACGACGGCGACGGAAACCACTACGAGGAGTCCGTCGAGCAGATCGCGCGGATCGTCGACCGGATCGACTGGTTGATCGACGAATCGACGAACTACGACCAACACCTCAAACTCAGCTGCCGGTACGCCGACAACGGCACCTACGCCGACTACGCGCACGCGCTGGTGGTGCCCGAGAAGATCGAGGCCGGAGCCAATCCCTACACCGCCTCGTCCACGGTGCGGTCGGACCTGATCGGCACCGGCTATGACGACAGCAACCGCTACTACCTGGTCTTCACCGACTTCGAGTCCGACTCGGACGCCTACCAGTGCCCGACCACCGGTGGCAACCCGGTCACCGGCCACTGCTCGGCCGTCGTCGAGCTGTGGGACAGCGGTGTCGCCGGGCACGAGTTCTCCCACGTCCTCGGCGCGGGGCACGCCTGGTCCGGCGAGTCCGGCGGGGCCTATTACGCCGACATCATGTACGGCTGGTGGGACTACTGGATGGCCGACCAGGACTTCAACACCTACTACGACCCCAGCGAGACCACCGCGAGCTTCTACATCGACCCCTACCCGTCGACGACGACCGCCAACATCGCCCGGCATCCGGCCCTGACGACGCCGACGTGCTGTGACACCGGTTTCAGCAACGACCTGCTCACCGCGCAGGAGCGCACCGCGGAGGCGACGGCTCCCGGCACGGCGCCGACCGGCTTCACGTTCACCGGCAGCGGTTCCAGCATGGCCGTGACCCCCGCCTGCGGTGTGACCGGTGTGTCCTGCACCTACTACGACGGGCGGCGCTCCATCCAGGTCAGCGTCGGGGGAGCGGCTCAGGCGTACCTGGCGGTGTCGCGCCGCCCCGCGGTGACCGTGGGCCTCACCTACAAGTTCTTCGCCCGACTGCGCTCGGACTCCGCGAAGAACGCCCGGCTGGAGCTCGGCTGGTACAACTCCGGCGGCACCCTGCTGTCGACCAGCACCAGCACCGACATCGCCCTGACCACCGGCTGGGAGGAGCGGGCCTTCCAGGCCACCGCACCCACCGGTGCCGCCACGGTCCGGCTGCGGGTGACCACCCCCACCGGGCAGGGCACCTTCACCTATCAGGTGGACAGCCTCCTGCTCAACACCTGCAACCCGACCTGCCGTCCCGGGGTCTGAGCACACCATCCCGTCCCCGGTCGGCAGTGATCAGTCGGCCGGGGACGGTCAGCTTCCCAGGACGTTCACCGCTCGGGCGATCACGAGGGCGACCGTGACCAGGGAGATCGCCGACTCGAACATCATCGCGAGCTTCGCCCAGCGCGACAGCGGCATCGTGTCGGTCGGGCTGAACGCGGTGGCGTTGGTGAACGAGACGTAGAGGTAGTCGAGGAACTCCGGCTCCCACTCCTCGTCGGCGAGGTCTGGCGTCGCCATCTGCGGGAAGAGGAAGTCGGGCTTGTCCTTCCGGTTGGCGGCCCGGGCAGCCGGCCCGCCGCGGTCGAGCTCCCAGTACCACAGCGCGAAGACGATCACGTTGGTGAGCCAGATCGCGCCACCGTTGCGGACCAGCTCGACTGCGCTGAGGTCGTGCTTGCCGGAGATCATGTCGTAGCTGAGCAGCACGACCGACCAGCCCGTCGCGAAGGTGGCGACCCCGACGATCAGCAGGCCCAGCAAGCGCAGCGCCCGGGATTCGCGATTGATGCGGTAGGGGTTGGCGACCGCCAGCACGACGAGGATCGCCAGCTCCAGGGCCGGGATGATCCACCAGGGCTGGAACGCGTACTGCCGGGGTGCGAAGTACTGCAGCAGGATCAGGGCGACGACGGCGAGCCCGACGCCGATCCGCTGCTCACCCTCGGTGACGCGCTGCCAGGCCGGGGTGCGACTGCTCTCACTGGACACCCCGCCATTCTGCGCCATCATCGGCGTTGAGGCGTTCAGCCCGGTCGTACCCGCGCGGTAGCCTTCGCCGTGTGGACGGTGGACTGGTCGATGCGTACCTGCGGCGGCTCGGCGTGACCGGGGCGGCCCCGTCGCCGCAGTTCCTGGCCCGGCTGCACGCGGCGCATGTGGAGCGGGCGACCTACACCAACCTGCAGATCATCCGCAGCGCACCGGTCGGGATCGAGCCCGTCGAGGCGGCACGGGAGATCGTCGAGGGCCGTCACGGCTACTGCTTCCAGCTCAACTCGGCCTTCGCCTGGCTGCTGGAGGCGCTGGGGTTCACCGTCACGCTGCACAGCGGACTCGTTCCGCACGTGCCCAAGTACGGCCAGGACAGTCCCGCGCTGACCCACCTCACGATTCTCGTGCACGACCTGGACGGCACCTGGTTCGTCGATGTCGGACTGGGCGACGGCATGTCCGAGCCGCTGCCGTTGCGGGCCGGCAGCTATCGGCAGGGCCCGTTCGAATACCGGCTCGAGCCCACCCCGACCGTCGACGGCTGGCGATTCGTGCACGATCCGCGCGGGTCGTTCGCCTACATGCAGTTTAGCACCGCACCGGTCGGCCTCGCCGACTTCTACCCGGCGCATCGGCAGCTGTCCGGTGCGGCCGGTTCGCCGTACAAGAAATATCTGCTGGCGCAGAGCCGGCGGCCGGACCGGGTGGAGACGATGCGCGGCTGCGTGTTCACCGTGCTCGGGGCCGACGGCCCGACCCGGCGGGTGATCGATGACCCTGAGTCCTGGCGGGCCACGCTGGTCGAGCTCGGCCTGGCCGATGACGGGCTGCTCGACCTGTGGCCCGACGCCCGGGCCGCCAGTCTCCATCTGTGGTAAGAGTGGCTTTGAGCACCTCAGCGGCCATCCACCATCCGCGTAGGTCTGGGTCGCGCGGCCTCAATGCCAAACTCACCTTCCCCGTGGTATGGGGAAGGTCGCGAGAAGCAGCGGTCGTAGGCTGTCCGAGTGTCCACTCTGACGTTCCGGCGCCATGCCGCCGCCGAGGTTCCCGACCTGCTGGATGCTCTGTGCGATGTCTACGCCGACGCCTACGGCCACGTGCCCGGGGAGGACAGCACGGTCAAGACGGAAGCCTTCCGCGATCGCGCTGACGCCGCACTGGATGCCAGCAACTATGAGCTTGTGACGGCCTGGGATAGCGGCGGCATCGTCGGCTTCGTGTTCGGCTACAGCTTGCGTCCCGAACGAGGCTGGTGGAACGGTTTGAACCCGGAACCGGCACCCGGCTTCATAGATGAGACCGGCGATCGGACCGTGGTGCTCGCTGAGATTGAGGTGCGAAGTGCCTGGCAAGGCCGAGGCGTCGGCCACCGGCTTCATGACGAATTCCTCGGTGGTCGTGGCGAGGAACGCGCCACATTGGCCTCGAATCCGGCGGCTGCCGAGACCCATGCCCTCTACCAGGGGTGGGGCTGGCGGCGGGTAGGTGTCGTGCCGGGCAGGCCGGGCTCTTATTACACGGAGTATGTGCGGTTTGTTCTGCCGCTTCGGCCCGGTACCGCCATTGCGTAGGCGTTGATCACCTGGTCTAGGTGTTTGACCGCCCTCGTCCGCCGCCACGGATCGAGCGACGAACGCAGGTGCGTAACGCGCTGGTCGAGGCGCTTGGTCGTGTTGAGCGCCGTCAGGATGACCACTTGTTCGATCGCCTCCACGGCGAATTCGATGCGGTCCTGCTGGACGAAGGCTTCGGCGCGAAAGAGCATCCGGAAGGCGCGATTGTGCAGATTGGCCATGTCGCTCAGCTCCAGCGATCGATCTGCCGCCGCCATGGCCTCGTCTGGTCTGCGCAGCTTGAGCGCGTGCTCGGCGTTGGTCCGCCAATAGAACGACTCGTCGAAGAAGTACCACCATGACTTGCGGGGCTCTGAATTCTTGTCGTATCCGATCAGCGCCTCGTGCTCGCGGCTGAGGTATGGATCGCACTGCTCTGGTCGTCCGTCGGCCAGGAGTGCGCGGACGGCGACGTCTGCGGCGTACGCGCGGGCGTGAGCGCTACCGGTCTGCTCGGCCCAGAACGCTGCTGCTGCGGCGTGGTCGATGCCGATGCGCGGCTTGCCCTGCCAGGTGGCGAGGTGGCTCATGGCGCAGAGGATGTAGGTGACGAGTTCGACGGCGCGTGCTTCGTGCGCGGCGGTCCTGGCCTCGTCGTAATACCTTTGGGCGGCCTTGTAGTCTCCAGCGTTGAAGCAGAGCCAGCCGGTGAGCTGGGTGAGTTCTGCGTAGGCCGCGACGGCGCGATCACGATAGGCGGGTGGTGCCGCCTCAGCCTGCTGTTCCGCGATGCTCCGGTATGCAAGGACGCTGGGCAGCGTGGAGAGTGCACCGAGCACGTCGCCCTGTCGGCGCATGTTCGGGACCACTGTTTCGCAGTGCTCCAAGGTTAAAAGATCAAATCGGCCTTCACGTGCTGACGCAACCATGCCGTCGAGGTCAGTCAGTGGAGCTGTCGCAGCGACGGTGAGGGCAGCCGCGAGCTTGCCGAAGATCTCTCGTCTGCCAGGCAGATGCGGAATGTGCTGGGTCCACATGATGATGACCTTCGCCAATTCTCCGAAGTCGACCTCCTCGGACCGGCGGAACAGTTCGCCGAGCGACGCGGGTAGCGGTTGGCTCGGGTCGGTTCCTGGCTGTCGGCTCAGCAGGTCGAGCAGCAGGTTCTCTGCGTTGCTCGGAACAATGATCTCACCGGTGACGGCTGCGGGAGTATCCCGTGGCACTGCCAAGTTCGCCGTTGCGGCCTGGTCGAGGTGCCGGAAGTCGGGCAGATCCGCCAGCAGGTCACCGACGCTGCATTCGTAGAGCTCGGCGAGCATCGCGAGGTGCTCGTGAGTGGGGGCGTGGCCGCCGGGGTTGGGCCAGTTCTCCCAGTAGGAGAAGTTCTTCAGCGTCTTGGGGTGGTCGGGCCAGCGCTGATTCCAGGCATCGGCGGCACGTTGCTGGCTCCAGCCTCGGACCATCCGCAGGGCGGCTCGCGGGTTGACGCGGAAGCGGTCCCGGTAGACCTCGGCTATGCGTACCCAGGTCATGCCCTCGGCGCGCAGTCGCGCGGTGAGGCGGGCCTGCTGCTGTCTGAGGCTGAGCTGAGGTTCCACGGTGTGCCCCCGGTGGTGTGCTGCTCGACATATCGAACGCTACCTGTTGCCGCTGGTGGAGGGATTCCCCGTGGCATGGGGAAAACACACGCAGTGACAGTTCCCTGCAACATTCGGTAGCCGGTATTGCCTGATGTAGATGATCGTTGATGCACGCCAGCTGAGTACGAATGGAGCCCTCATGACCGATCTCTCTCATCCGACCAAGCCGCCCTTCGACCTGGCCGACCCACCGGAGGATCCGCCGGAAGCGTGCGTGGACCCGGTGATGTGGGCGACCGCCCGGGAGCTGCTGGCCGAGCACGAACCGGTCGACGGTGTGTGCGAGTCCTGTGAGACGACGTATCTGCCGTGCGCCGGTCGCCTCCTCGCTGACGGAGGCCTCCAGACAGCGTGTGGAGTGACCGCGCCGACGGAGGAGTTCTGGACGCATCTGATGCGGATAAAGGCAAAGAAGAAAGCGGGTTGAGCTGGGACCGGCCTGCGCGGATAAAGGCAATGAAGAAAGCGGGTTGAGCTGGGACCGGCCTGCATGGATTGGGTGCGGGCCGGTCCAATCACTGTGCTGATGAGCCATTCGGGGCGGTCGGCGGGGTGGGTGCCGACGTGCCAGGCTGGGACAGTGCCTCCGGGGCCAGTTTGGCGAGCCTGCGCATTCTTCGACGGTCGAGGACGGTCATCAGTCGCTCGGATGATTCGACCAACGATCCGCCAGCCGGGATAGGAAGGAATATCGAAAGCATCCTGTCCATGGTGCCGAGGTAAAACTTCACGGCTCGGTATTCGGTCGTTAGGCGAAGTCCCATGACCTCGTCAAGGATCTGGGCAACCTGGGGATCGAAGGCCGACTCGGCCACGCCCAGTTGTTTTTCCGCAGTGCCGAGTTCGCGATGCATGTCGACCAGGGCTGCTGCGGAAGCCTTCAGCTCCTGTCGCCGCCGTTCAATCTCCAACCGTCGCGCTCGAAGGGCCACGAAGGCGTCGAGCTCAGCCTTGAGCCTTTCTGCGGTCTCGGCGTCCTCCAGCGCGGCTGCGGTGCGCCGCTTAGCCTCAGCTTCGTGCTTGAGTAGGGCCGCATCCGGTCGCTGCGTAGCCTGCCGGGCAAGGTTCAATGCGCCGAATCCGATAGGGACTCCGATCGCTCCCATCAGTGCGATGGCGATGGTCATGCCAGCAGAAGGCGATTGTGTTCCTTTTACAGTGAGCACGACGGTTGCACCTAGGATGGCAAGGCCGAGGAGCCCGAGGACCGCTGCTTTCACAAACCGCATGGCGCAGGATCCTACGGACTGCGCGGGTTGATCGACTCGTACCCATGTGTTGAACTCAGTGGCGATCCGGGTCCCGGGTCAGTCAGCGGTCACCGCGTCCGCGTAGGTTGCGGGTGTGCGTACCCACGTGGAGATCTTCGGTGATCTGCTCGATCGATCGATCGAGCAGATCGCCGCCGTGGCGGCGGACGCGCGTGACTTCGACGCGGCGCGCATCTCCCGACTGGCTGACATCTGGGACAACAACACGCTTCCGTGCCGTGGCGGGCGCGGGCGGGGCTGCGCTGGATGGCGTTCGGCGGCACTCGCCGGGCGTGGATGACCGGTGTGGAGCCGGCGCTCGCGGAGCTGCTCCCCGTCACGGCCGATGGGCCGTCACACCCGCAAGATCGTGCTCATTCACGGAAGTAAACCCTACCGGCGCAGGGTGAGGGGACTGTTTCCGGGAAACAACGCGATCAAGAGCTGGGTGGCGCCGGGCTCATGTAGACCCACAGGTCGAGCGTGCTGTCCGGGGCGAGGGGCAGGCGCAGCTCGCCGACGCGGCTCCAGCCCTCGGCCTCGTAGAGTGCCACGGCGGAGTGCAGCGTCTGGCCGACATCGAGGACCGCACGCCGCCCCAGCATCGGTGCCTGTGCGGCCGTGTGCCGCAGCAGGGTCCGGCCGACGCCCGACCGGCGCAGCTCGGGCGCAGTGAACAGGCGCGCCACCAGCGCGAGTTTTGCCGCAGGCAGCCCGGTGGCCCGCTCCACGACCTCGAACGTCGGGTCGGCCGGCGGGCAGTGCAGGGCGACGTGCCCGACGACGCGACCGTCGTGCTCCGCGACCCAGGCCGCGACCTCGTCGCCCTCGGCGAGATAGGCGGCCACCCGGTCGGGGGCCGTGTGCAGCGGGTAGCCGTCCGCCGCATGCACCCGCATCAGCAGGTCGAGGCAGGCGGCGGCGTCGCTGTCGGTCTTCGCCCGGATATGCACCGGACACATCGTAGGGTTACCGGCTGATCCGCTCCAACACGATCAGCGAGTGCTGCGGCACGGTGATCGCCTTGTCGGCCTCGACGGTCTGCTGGTCCAGCGGGTCCGACTCGGCGGTCGAGATGACCCGGCGCCACTCGTGTCCGTAATCGACGGGCGGCGCGTGGAACTCCAGCGGGTCGTGGTGGGCGTTGAAGCAGAGCAGGAACGAGTCGTCGCGGTGCCGCTGGCCGTACTGGTTGCGCTCGCCGATCCCGTCGCCGTTGACGAAGAGCAGAACAGCCCGGCCGAAGTCGTTGCCCCAGTCGTCGCCGGTCATCTCCCGGCCGTCCGGGGTGAACCACGCCAGGTCGGGTACGGGTGACCCGGCGCTGCGGCTGTGCACGGGCAGCCCGGTGAAGAACCGCCGACGCAGGAAGACCTGGTGCCGGGCGCGGAACGCGGTCAGGGTGCGGACGAAATCGAGCAGTTCGTCGTCGATGCCGTCCCAGTCGATCCAGGTCAGCTCGTTGTCCTGGCAGTAGCCGTTGTTGTTGCCGCGCTGGGTGCGCCCCAGCTCGTCGCCGTGCCCGATCATCGGCACGCCCTGCGACAGCAGCAGCGTGGCGAGCAGGTTGCGCTGGTGCCGGGCCCGCAGCGCCAGCACGCCGGGGTCGTCGGTCGGTCCCTCGATCCCGCAGTTCCAGGACCGGTTGTGGCCCTCTCCGTCGCGGTTCTCCTCGCCGTTGGCCCAGTTGCTCTTCTCGGTGTAGGAGACGAGGTCGGCGAGGGTGAAACCGTCGTGGCAGGTGACGAAGTTGATGCTGTGGAAGGGTTTGCGGCCGTCGTCGAGGTAGAGGTCGGGGGACCCGGTGATCCGGGACGCGAACTCGGCGAGCGTGGCCGGTTCGCCACGCCAGAAGTCGCGGACGGTGTCGCGGTATTTGCCGTTCCACTCGGTCCAGTTGGGCGGGAAGTTGCCGACCTGGTAGCCGCCGGGGCCGACGTCCCACGGTTCGGCGATGAGCTTCACCTGGCCGACGACCGGGTCCTGCTGCACCACCTCGAAGAAGGTGGCGAGCCGGTCCACCTCGTAGAACTCGCGGGCCAGCGTGGCGGCGAGGTCGAAGCGGAACCCGTCGACGTGCATCTCCTGCACCCAGTAGCGCAGCGAATCCATGATCAGCTGCAGCGAGTGCGGGCTGCGGACGTTGAGGCTGTTGCCGGTGCCGGTGTAGTCGACGTACCGCTCGGGCTGGTCGGGGTCGAGGCGGTAGTAGGTGGGGTTGTCGATGCCCTTGAACGCCAGCGTCGGCCCGAGGTGGTTGCCCTCGGCGGTGTGGTTGTAGACCACGTCGAGGATCACCTCGATCCCGGCGGCGTGCAGGGCCTTGACCATGCCCCGGAACTCCTGCGCCTGCTGGCCGCGGCTGCCCATCGCCGAATAGCCGTGGTAGGGCGCGAAGAACCCGATGGTGTTGTAGCCCCAGTAGTTCGCCATCCCCAGGTCGGCGAGGCGGTGGTCGTGCACGAAGTGGTGCACCGGCATCAGCTCGATCGCGGTGACGCCGAGCGACTTCAGATAGTCGATCATCGCCGGGTGGGCGACGCCGGCGTAGGTGCCGCGCAGCTCCGCCGGGATTCCCGGGTGCTGCTGAGTGAGTCCCTTGACGTGGGCCTCATAGATCATCGACCGGTGGTAGGGGGTCTGCGGCGGGCGGTCGTTGCCCCAGTCGAAGTACGGGTTGACCACGACGGACTTCGGCACGAAAGCCGCTGAGTCGGCGGTCGACATCCGGCCGGGCTCGTCGAGGTCGTAGTCGTAGACCGCCGGGTCCCACCGGACATCACCGTCGATCGCCTTGGCATAGGGGTCGATGAGCAGCTTGTGCGGGTTGCAGCGTTTTCCCTGGCCGGGGTCGTAGGCGCCGTGGACCCGGTAGCCGTAGCGCTGGCCGGGCTCGACACCCGGCACGTAGGCGTGCCAGACGTGGGCGTCGACCTCGGGCAGCGTGATCCGCCGCTCCAGGCCGGTGTCGTCGAAGAGGCACAGCTCCACGCTCTCGGCGAGCTCGGAGAAGACCGCGAAGTTGGTGCCGGTCCCGTCATAGGTCGCGCCCAGGGGGTATCGCCGTCCCGGCCAGATCTGCATGATCCCGTTCTACCCGACCTCGGGCGCGCAGAAACGCAACCCGTCACGTTGTGCAGCAAAGCGTGGCTATTTCGCGCTGCGAAAGCACGGTTTGCTGCACAACGTGACGGGGGTCGGAGCGAAAGGTGTATCGAAAATCATCGACTCCGGGCGGTGGTCGTGGATACCGTTCGGCTCCCTTCCCCCTCCACAGGAAGGAGCCACCCCCATGGCTCTGCCCCGCCTATCGGCCCGCGCCAACGGCCGATCCTCGTCGCCGCGCTCGCGGCGCTGCTGCTCACCACGGCACTCACCGGCTCGGCGTCCGCCCGGCCGGTCACCGACCCCGTCATCCCGGCCTTCGGCGCCGGCGCCGCGCCGGTCGCCCTCCCGCCGGACCAGCCGGGACTCGGCCTGGTCTACCGCGGCCTCGCCGCCGATTCCGCCGGTCAGTGCGTCGGCGGCATGCGGGTGGTCGCGGTCACCCCCGTCATGTGTACGCACGGCCCGGACGCCCCGCCGCCCTACTTCGCCGTCGACCGGAGCGTCACCCCGGTGCAGCCGTTGTCGGCCGCTCCGGCGGCGGGGGGTGCCTGGACGTCTCCGGCGGCCGGACCGAGGACGGCACGAAGACGCAGCTCTGGGACTGCCTCAACAACCCGGCCCAGAAGTGGCGGCTGGTGGGCAACACGCTCGTCAATCCCAACTCCGGCAAGTGCCTCGACGTCGCCAACGCCAGCACCGCCAACGGCACCCGGACCATCCTGTGGCAGTGCGGCACCGGTTCACAGCCGCAGGCCAACCAGGTCTGGCAGTGGCGCTGATCTGAGCAGCCGGGCCGCACCGCGCGCGAGGGGTGCGGCCCGGCACCTCCACCACGGCACACGGTGGCGTTGAATGCAAATATCGCTATCTAGGAGTGTCACACGAGACCTCGGAGACATAGAATCGCCGTCGATGTCCGCGTACTGATGAGTTGACGTGAGGCCTGATGGTGACCCACAAGCAGTACCTTGTCGACCTGGTCCACGCCCGCGCCGCCGATGGGGGTGCCGGGATCGCCGTCGAGCAGGGGACGCGTCGGGTCAGCTACGGCGAGTTGAGTCGGCTGGTCGGCGAGCGCGCGCACGAGCTGCGGGCACACGGCGCCGAGGGGGCGGTCGTCGCGATCGAGCGGCCGAAGGCGGTCGAGTTCATCGCCGACTACCTGGCGGTCCTCGCCGTCGGCGGTGTCGTCGTCCCGCTCGATCCCGACCTCCCGCCCGCGCGGCGCGGCACCTTCGTCGAGTTGGCCCGCCCGCAGTTCCTGCTGGGCGCCGGAGCACCGGCCGCCCTCGACGGCCGGCCCCACCCGGACCTCCCCGACGAGGGCGCGTTCGTCTACTTCACCTCGGGATCCACCGGGATCCCCAAGCCGGTCCTGGGCTCCGCCCGTGGGGTATCGACCTTCGCCGCCTGGTTCGGGCCCAGATTCGGCTTCGGGGCCGACGACCGGTTCGCGTTCCTCGCCGGGGTGAGCTTCGAGGCCGGGCTGCGCGACATCTTCCCGCCGCTGTCGGTCGGCGCGACCCTGGTCATCCCGTCGCCCGAGGACACGGGCTCACCGGAGTCGACGGTGGACTGGCTGGCCGAGAAGCAGATCAGCGTCGTCACCGCGGTGCCGTCGGTGGCCCGCGGCTGGCTGCGCCACGCCCGGCAGAAGTGCGCCTCGATGCGGGCGGTCTTCTTCGTCGGCGAGCCGCTCACCGCCGATGTGCAGGCGGATTGGTACGGCGTGTTCCCCGGCACGGAGATCCAGGTCAACTCCTACGGCTCCACCGAGAGCGGTCAGGGCACCGTCTTCCGGCAGATCCCGGTCGGCGAGCGGTTCTCCGACCGGGTCCCGGCCGGCCGGCCGGTTCCGGGCACCCGGTTCTGCCTGATCCCGCCCGAAGCACCGCTGGACGCCGGCATCGTGGCGGCGGCGCTGGCGGACCCGGCGGCCGCAGGCGAGATCGTGCTCGTCAGCCGCTCCTGCAGCCACGGTTACCTCGGCATGCCCGCCGAAAATGCGGTCCGGTTCGCCGACCTCGGCGATGCGGAGGTCGCCTACCGGACCGGCGACCTGGGCCGGGTCGACGAGCAGGGAGAACTCGTCGTCATCGGGCGCGCCGACGACGAAGTGAAGATCAACGGTGTCCGCGTGCACCCGGCCGAGGTGACCCGGGCGCTACGGTCCCTGCCGGCGGTCGCCGACGGGTTCGTCGTCGCGGTGAAGCATCCCGAACCCCGGCTGACCGCCTACGTCGTGCTCGCGGCGGGCGCCTCGACCACCGCGGCCGACCTGCGGCTGGACCTGCTGGATGTGCTGCCGCTCGCGATGATCCCCAGCCGTTTCGTCGAGGTCGCGCACCTTCCGGTCGCCCGGACCGGCAAGGTCGACCGGGCGAGCCTGACCGCGCTGGCCGAGCGGGACGCCGCGGCCGCGGTGTACGTCGCACCCGACGGCGAGATCGAATGCTGGCTCGCCGACCGCTTCGCCGAACTGCTCGGCGTGTCCCGGGTCTCCGCGACCGACGACCTGTTCGCCCTCGGCGGGGACTCCATCACCGCCACCCGCCTGTCCTCGCGGATCGCCGACGACCTCGGCGTCGAGCTGTCCCAGCGGGCGATCTTCGCCGCGGCGACGGTGACGGGTGTCGCGGCGGCGGTGCTGCGGGAGCAGCTGCTCCACCTGGACTCCGACGAGCTGACCGCGATGCTCGACTCGCTGGACAGCGCATGACCGAACCGTCCGTGGCGCGGCGCCTGGCAGAGCTGACGCCACAGCAGCGTGCCCAGCTCACCAAGCTGATGCGCGAGCGGGTCGCGAAGCCGCGCAGCGCGGCCGCGATCCCGGTCATCGACCGGTCGTCAGGACGTCTGCCGATCTCCAACGCCGCGCGTCGCCTCTACTTCCTGCAGAAGCTGCGGCCGGAGAGCGCGGCATACAACAACGTCGAAGCGATCCGCCTGCGCGGCGAGCTCGACGCCGATGCGCTGTCGGCGGCGCTGGTCGCGGTGGTCGCCCGGCACGAGGTGCTGCGGACCACGGTCGGTACGGCCGACGGCGACGGCACGCCGGAGCTGGTGGTCGCGCAGCTCCGGCCGCACATAGAAACGCTCCCGTCCTCGTCCGACGCGCTCGCGGGCATGCTGGCCGCCGCAGCGAACCGGCCCTTCGACCTCGACGTGGAGCTGCCGCTGCGGGTGGTGCTCCTCCGCCTCGGCGACGACGAGCACGTGCTGCTCTTCACCATCCACCACATCGCCTCCGACGCGTGGTCGTGCCGACTGCTGGTACGCGAGTTCTTCGAGGCGTACGCCGCCGCCGCGGCCGGTGCCGTCCCGGACGCGACGCCGCCCGCCGTGCAGTACGCCGACTTCGCCGCATGGCAGGCAGCCGCTCGGGGATCGGACAGGCACCTGTCCTACTGGCGGGAGCGGCTGGCGGGGCTGGCGCCGGTGCTGGAGCTGCCGCTGGAGCAGGCCCGGCCGGCGCTGCGCTCCGACCACGCCGCCGAGATCCACCTGGACCTGGACCGGGGCCTGCACCAGGCCGCCCGGGACGCGTCGGTCACACCGTTCGCACTGCTGCTGACGGCGTTCGGCCATGTCCTGCACCGGCACTGCTCCACCGAGGACGTCGCCGTCGCCATCCCCGTCTCCGGCCGCGACCGGGTCGACGTGGAGCAGCTCATCGGTTGCTTCATCAACACCGTCGTGCTCCGACTGGACCTGAGCGAGCTGCCGACCCGGCGGCAGCTCGTCCGCCGGGTCTGGGAGCAGACGCTCGCCGACCTGGAGCACCAGGAACTGCCGTTCGAGCAGCTCGTCGCCGAACTCGTCACCGAGCGGGACCTCGCCGCCGGCCAGCTCGTGCAGGTGATGTTCAACTACTACCCCGCCACCGAGCCGCCCTCCGACGTTGTCGGCCTGCGCCTGGACCCGGTGGAGGTCCCTCACTCGCGGGCCAAGTTCGACCTCGCCTGCACGGTCGTCGACCACGGCGACAGGCTGCGGATGACCCTGAACTACGCTACCGACCTGCTCGGCCACGACACCGTGTGCCGCATGGGGGAGCACCTCGTCGCCGTACTGGCCGGGCTGCTGGCCGACCTCGACGCACCGGTGGCGACCCTGCCGCCGGTGCCGCCGGGCGACCCGCTGCGGCCCGCCCGCGTCCCGGCGGGCATCGGTGCGGACCCCGTGCCGGTGCTGCGGCGGTTCGAACAGCAGGCGCGAGCGCACCCGGACCGGGTGGCCGTGCGCGGCCCGGGCGAGTCCGTCACCTACCGCGACCTCGACGAGAGGGCCGGCCGGCTCGCTGGTCACCTCGCCGAGCAGGCTCCGGACGGGGGAGTGGTCGGGCTCCTGTTCGAGCGGTCCGCCGACTACGTCACGGCCATGATCGCCGCGATGAAGGCCGGGCTCACCTACGTGCCCCTCGACCCGGTCATGCCCGTCGCGCACCTGGCGGCGGTGCAGCGCGCAGCCGGGGCGCACCTGCTGCTGACCCACGCCGCGGTAACGGTGGCGCCGGTGCCGGGGGTGCGGACCCTGGCGATCGAGGATATCGAAGACCGGCCGTCCGGGAACCCGCCGACCCGCGTGCTCGCCGTCGACGACGCGATGTACGTGCTGTTCACGTCCGGTTCGACCGGGACGCCCAAGGGCGTCGTCGTGGAGCACCGCCACTTCGCGAGCTACCTCGACTCGATCGTCGGCCGGATGGCGCTGCCGGACGGGCTCCACTACGCGCTGGTGTCGACCTTCGCCGCGGATCTGGGCCTCACCAACGTCTACGGGGCACTCGCCACCGGTGGCACCCTGCACCTGCTTCCCTATGAGTGGGCGGCCGACCCGCAGCGCTTCGCGGACTACTTCGGCCGGCACCGCATCGACGTCATGAAGCTCGTCCCCAGCCACCTGCAGGCGGTCGCCGACGCCGGGCTGCTCGCGGCGGTCGTGCCGGCTCGCCATCTCGTTCTCGCCGGTGAGGCCTGCCCCTGGGACCTGGTGACGGCGGTACGGGCGGCCAGGGAAGGGTGCGCGGTCTGGAACCAGTACGGGCCGACCGAGACGACGGTGTCCGTGCTCGCCTACCCGGTACCGCAGGAGGTCCCGGCCGTCCGCGGGGCGACCGTGCCGCTCGGCTACCCGCTGGACCATGTGGGCGTCCACGTCGTCGATCGGCACCTCCGACCTGTGCCCCGGGGTGCTGCGGGGGAGCTGCTGATCACCGGCGACAGCGTCGCTCGGGGCTACCTCGGCGCCGGGGGCGCGGACCACGCGCGGTTCATCGAGGACCCGTTCTCGGCGGAGCCGGGTGCGCGGGCCTACCGCTCCGGCGACCGGGTGCGAGAACGCCGGGACGGGTCGATCGAGTTCCTCGGCCGTCTCGACCGGCAGGTGAAGATCCGCGGCTACCGGGTCGAACCGGCCCATGTCGAGTCGGTCCTGCGCCGCCACCCCGCCATCGCCGACGCCGCCGTCGCGGTGCGCACCGACAACGGCCGGGCAGCGCTGGTCGCCTACTACGTCCCCCGGCCGGGAGTCCCCGTGGAACTCTCGCCGTACGACTTCGCCCGCGGCGCGATGCCCGCCTACCTGGTGCCCTCCGCGTTCGTGGCGCTGGACCGGCTGCCGCTGACCCCCAACGGCAAACTCGACTGGCGGGCGCTGCCCGAACCCGACCGGCACGCCGCCCGGGACCGACCGGCAACGCCGCCCCGCAACGCCCGCGAGGCGCACCTGGCCGAGCTCTGGTGCGAGGTCCTGGGCCTGGACGAGGTCCATGTGGACGATGACTTCTTCGCCGTGGGCGGGGACTCGTTCGCCGCGATGCGCCTGGCCCGGCGCATCGGCGCGAGCACCCGTGTGGTGTCGATCTTCCAGTACCCGACGATCCGGCAGTTCGCCGAGGCCGTCGGCGGCGCAACCTCGACCGGTTACCTCTGCCGTCTGCCCGGTGCCGGACCCGAACCGGTCGCCGCGACGGCGACGGTGATCGCCGTGCCGTTCGGCGGTGCCACGGCGGTCGCCTATGCCGAACTCGCCCGCGCGCTGCCGCCCGAGTTCCCGCTCTACGCCGTCGAGCTGCCCGGGCACGACAGTGCCGACCCGGAGCAGGCCCTGCGACCGTTCGAGGAGATCGCAGCGGGCTGCGTCGAAGAGGTCCGCCGGACAGTGGCCGGCCCGATCGTCGTCTATGGACATTGCGTCGGCGCGGCACTCGCCTACGACATCGCCCGGCGCCTGGAGCTGCTGGGAATGCCGGTCGTCGGCGTCGTGCTCGGCGGAGCGTTTCCGGCGCCGAGGCTGCCCGGGCGGGTGTTCGACGTGTGGGCGCGGCTGATGCCCAGCGACCGCTGGCGCTCCGATCGCCTCTATCGGGACATGCTCCGAGGCATCGGCGGGCTCACGGAGATCGTGGACCCGCACCAGCAGGCGTTCACCCTGAGGGCCGTGCGCCACGACGCCCGCGAGTCCGAGGAGCTCTACACCCGCCTGTGCCACAGCGGGCAGCCGACCAGGTCGCTGCATGCGCTCAGCGTCGTCGGCGACCGGGACCGCATCACCGAGTTCCACTCCGAACGGCACGCGGAGTGGAACCTGCTCTGCGCGCGGACGGACCTGGCCGTCATCCCGGACGCGGGCCACTTCTTCCTCAAACACCAGGCGGGGCAGCTCGCCGACATCGTCGTCGGCTGGACCGGGGAGCGGTTGAGCGGGCCTGCCGCAGACCCGGCGGCGGTCGGGGAGAGCCGGCCGGCAACGGCACCCGAACCGGCGCGGCGGATCGCGGCGCCGGCCGCCCCGGCGGGCAACCTGCGCGGGTTCGCCCTGGTCACGTTGGGGCAGCTCGTCTCGCTGACCGGCAGCCGGGCCACCGCCTTCGCCCTGGGGATCTGGGTCTACCTGCAGACCGGCAGCGTCACCCGGTTCTCCTCGATCCTCATCGTCGCCCTCCTGCCCGGCCTGCTCCTGCTGCCGCTGGCCGGGGCCGCCGCCGACCGGTGGAACCGGCGCGCGCTCATGATCGGCAGCGAGGTCGCCAACGCCGTCGGGACAGGGCTGTGCCTGGTCGCCTTCGCCACCGGATCGCTGCAGCTGTGGCACGTCTACACCGCCGCTGCCCTGGGCTCGGTCGCATCGTCGTTCCAGCAACCCGCCTACATGGCCGCGGTCGCGCAGCTCATCCCCAAGCAGTACCTGGGGCGTACCAACGGTGTGCTGCAGGCGGTGATGGCGGTGAGCCAGGCCGCCGGACCGCTGCTCGGCGGCGCTCTCATCGTCTCGATCGGCCTCGGCGGAGTCATGGTCGCCGACCTCGCCACGGTGCTGGTCGCGCTGGTGACGCTGCTCGCCGTGCGCTTCCCGGACCTGCTGTTCCGCAGGCGTGAGGAGACGCTGTGGAAGGAGATCGTCGGCGGGTTGCGGTATATCGCCCGGCGCCGACCGCTCGTCGCCATGGTCGTGTTCTTCCTCGGCTACAACCTGATCCTCGGCCTCGCCCTCGCGCTGCTGCCGCCGATGGTGCTGGCCTTCGGTGACGCGGGCACCCTCAGCCTCGCCACGATGATCGGCGCGGTCGGCGGCATCGCGGGTGGCATGGCGATGGCGCTGTGGGGCGGGTTCGACCGGCGTACCACCGGCATGATCGGCTTTGTGGCGCTCACCGGCGTCGGCCTCATCGTCTCCGGACTGCGCCCGTCGGCCGCCTTCCCGATCGTCGGTATCGCCCTGATGATGGCCTCCATCGCGCTGATCAACGGACACTGGCAGACCATGATCCAGATCAAGGTGGGGATGGAGCTGCAGGGACGGATCCTCGCCACCAACCGGATGACGGCCAACCTCACCGAACCGCTCGGCTACCTCGTCGCGGGCTGGCTCGCCGACGCGGTCGTCGAGCCCGCCATGGCCGAACACGGGCGGCTCGCCACGAGCATGGGCGGGTTGCTCGGCACCGGTCCCGGCCGGGGCATGGCGCTCGCGCTGGTCGTGCTCGGCACGCTGCATGTCCTGCTCGCCGTTGTGGGGCTGCGCTGGTCCACGCTGCGGCGGATGGAGGACGCGCTGCCCGACGCCGTCCCCGGAGCAGTCGTCACCTGGGACCGGGACGAGCTGCAACGCGAGGCAGACCGGCGGGTCTGAACGAGACGCAGCCCGGGGCCGGTCCGACTTCCGGCGTGGTCCTGGTCCCCGCACCGATGAACCCACGATTCGCTAGCAACCCTCGGCGACCCCCGCTACGTCGTGGTGTGGACTGGACCGCACGAGGGAGGACCGATGTGAACAAAGCCGAGGAAGAAGAGTTCCGCGCATATGCCGCGGCCCGCATGGACAGGTGGCGTTCGACCGCCTTCCTGCTCTGCCGGGACTGGCACCTCGCCGACGACCTGGTCTCGATCACCGTCGGCAAGATCTTCCGGCACTGGCGCCAGCTCTCCCAGGCTGACAACCCGGACGCCTACGCGCAGCGGATCCTCACCCGGACCTGGCTCGACGAGCAGCGCCGTCCATGGCATCGCCGGGAACGCTCGCGCGACACGCTCCCGGAGACGACGGTGACCGAGGCCGACCGGGTCCTCGACCGGGAGGGCCTGGACCGGCTGCTCACCTCACTCGGACCGAGGCAGCGAGCGGTCGTGGTGCTGCGCTACTACCTGGATTACTCGATCGAGGAGACCGCCGAGATCCTCGGGGTCACCGAGGGCACCGTGAAGAGCCAGTCCGCGCGCGGCCTGGTCATCCTCCGTTCGAACGCGGCGAAGGCAGGAGCCTGACCATGTCCAACACCCTGTTCACAGAGCTCATCGGGGACATCCCCGCCTCGACCGTCGATGTCGACACGATCATCGTCAGGCAGCGACGCCACCGTACCCTCCGCATCTCGTTTGCCGCGCTGAGCGCGGTCGCGGTCGCGGTCGCTGCCGCGCTGACCGCGGGCCTCGCGGTGATCAAGCCGGTGGGCCTGGAGAACCCCGCCGGCACACCGTCGCCGACCCCCTCGGTCCACCCGCTGCAGTTCATCCCGGCCGGTGTCTGGGAGAGCCGGTGGAACTGGCTCTCCACCGAACTCGACCGGGCGGTGAAGGAGGTGGCGCCGGAGTCGCACTGGGTCCTCGGCTTCTTCCAGGGCGCGGCCCAGAGTGTCGACGGCGATCCGCCTCGGTTCTACAGCACCGACATGGACCTCCGGTCGACCTGGGGCCTGGCCAAAGGCGCAGACCGGGGTGAGTTGATGGTGGAGATTCTCTACCCCATCTGCTCCGACCCGGCGATCAACGGTACGCCTGCCTGTCGCCCGGAGTGCCCGACCGGTTATGCCGCCTGCCGTGAGGGCCTGACCGAGGCGGGACTGCGCTACGTCCTGCGCTACAACCTCGTCAACGGCGAGTCGGTCCGCTACATGGCCGACATCGTCCTCGCCAACGGCGTCAACATGCGTATCTCCATCGGTAACAGCGTCATGGTCAGCAACGAGGAGTGGACGTACACGGCGCATCCGCCGATCTCCGCCGAAGACCTGTTGGCGGTGGCGGAGAAGCTGAGCACGAAGTTCGCCGCCTCACCCGCACCCTGACCCCAGTCGTTCTGAGTACGCGGAGGCGGCCGCCTCCGCGTACTCAGCGGGTGGCCTTCATCTCCCACGGGGCCTGCGGCAGGGCGTGCCCGACCTCCAGCAGCGACTTCAGGTTGGCGAGCACCGCCGGCCACCCGTGCGAGATCGCGCCGAGCGCGTCGGCGTCGGGCAGGTTCTCGTGCGTGACGGTCAACCGCACGATCTCGTGGTGGGGCTCGATCAGGAACGTCACGGTCGGGCCGCCCTCGACCGGCTCGCTGTCGGGGTCGTCGAAGGTCAGCACCAGCCGCACCGGCGGCTCGGCGACCAGCACCCGGCCGACGGCGTCGGCGATGCCGGAACCGTCGGTGCGCTCGTGCCGCCAGGTCGAGCCGGGCTGCCAGTCGGAGACGTTGCTGTGGCCCCAGAACTCGGCGGTCAGGTCGGCGCTGGTGAGCGCGTGCCAGACCCGCTCGGGCGTGCTCTGGATGTAGGTGACGTAGACGAACGTCGGTATGGCGGTCATGTCGTGTCCCTCCGCTTGCCGCTTGATGCCGCTGAGCATCTGAAGTCTCGGGTGCTCGAACGGGGCGATCCACCGCTGCTGGATGTCGTGGATCGGCACCGGGTTGAGGTAGTGCAGCTTCTCCCGGCCGCGCCAGACGACGCTGATCAGGTTGGCCTCCTCCAGCACACCCAGGTGCTGGGTGGCCGACTGGCGAGCCATCGAGAGCTGCGAGCAGAGCGCGCCGAGAGTCTGGCCGTTGCGCTCCCGAAGGCTGTCCAGGAGGCGTCGGCGGGTCGGGTCCGCCAGCGCCTTGAAGGCCCTGTCCAGGGAGTCGGTCACCAGCCCATTATGCAGGTAATCGCCTGCATGATGTCAAGCCATGGCCGATCATTGCGTGGCGCATCGAGGCCGCTTAATATCGGTCCGGCGTGTGGGAGCGCTTCCATCACATCGCACCACGAAGGGGAACAGATGGACAAGCACAGCACCCGGACGCTCGTAGGCAGGCTGGCCGGTGTGGCCGTCCTGGCGACGCTGGGCCTGGCACTCAGCCCGGTCGCCGCGCATGCAGACGGCTGGCGGACCGCCTCGGCGCAGGGCTCCGGCCCCAGTGCGGCGGCCGGTGCGGCCAACGCCCAGAACAACGCCATCGCCGCGCTGAACGCCCAGGCCGCACAGGCTGGTGAGGTCTGCAGCAGCATCACCTCGTCGGCGACCTGGGTCTACACCGCGCCCGGCGGCGCCGCATACGTCTACAACGGCACCGCGACCGGCTACTGCGCCGTGCCGCCGCCCTACACGGTGTCGCGTTCGGCGACCCGGCAGGGCGGGGGCTCCTCGGCGTCGGCCGCTCAGGCGGCCGGCTTCACCGCCGCGAAGGCCGACATCCTCGCGGCAGGGGTGAGCTGCACCAGCTGGTCGGCCACCTATGCCTCCGTCTACACCGCGCCCGGCGGCGCCTGGTACATCGTGAACGCCACCGTCAGCGCGCTCTGCACCAACTGACACCCCGCGCCCCGGTGTGGTCCATGCCGCACCGGGGCGCCGGCACCGCCGCCGACGACCACCGTCTGGGTACGGTGACCGCATGCTCCTGCGCGACGCCACCCGTGCCGACCTGCCCGACATCATCGCCATGCTCGTCGACGACGTGCTCGGCAAGGGGCGCGACTTCGCCGAGGTCGACGACGACTACGAGCGGGCCTTCGCCGCGATCGACGCCGACCCCCGCAACCAGCTCGTCGTGGCGGTCGACGGTGCCGAGGTGGTCGGCTGCTTCCAGCTCACCTACATCCCGGGCCTGGGCCGCCACGGCGCCGAGCGCTGCCTCGTCGAGGCGGTCCGGGTCCGCTCCGACCGGCGCGGTCAGCGGATCGGCGAGCAGATGATGACCTGGGCGATCGACCAGGCCAGGTCCCGTGGCTGCGCGCTGGTGCAGCTCACCACGGACAAGTCGCGGCTGGACGCGCACCGGTTCTATGCCCGCCTCGGCTTCGTCGCCAGCCACGAGGGCATGAAGCTCGCTCTCTGAGCCGTGCTCGCCGGCCGGTCCCGACGAAGCGAGGGGCTGGCGCCGACCCCTCGCTCACGGTCGGTGCCTCCCGGGTCAGGCCCAGACGTAGTGGATGCTGATGGGGAGCGGCGATCCCCAGTCGACGCACAGGCGGACCTGGACTCCGCCGGAGATCACCCGGACGTTGCGGACGTCGATCCAGGCGGAGCCCATCCACTCGACCCCGTTCACCATTTCGCTCGCCGACACCGCCACCGGCTGCCTGGCGTAGACGGGCAGTGCCAGGTAGAGGTCGGCGCATCCGTTGAACGTGATGCTCGCGGTCGCGCCACCGGCCGCGTCGATGGTCCGCTGGGTGTCGGCGATCCGGTAGGCCGGTAGCTTCGAGTCCCCTGATGAACCGGCGGACGCGGCCCCGGGCAGCGGAGCGCCGGTCTGCTGATCGTTGCCCGAAGCGACGGCTCCCGTCGCGGTGAGCAGCAACGCGCATGCGACTGCGGCGGTTCCCAGAAGTGCTGTCAGCTTACGCATTTCAAGACCTCCTGTTGGTCTGGTGTTGTGGCGCTTTCGCGGCGCCTCGACCGGCGAGCGGCGGACCTGCCGATGCCGTACGGCGAGACAGGGCCAATGGAGTGGGAGACCGTTGCGGAAAAGGATGTTCCGGCAGCGCCGCTTGATGTCACGGTAGCCATATGGCGAAATGCGAAAAAGCCCAGTACAGGTGCCTTTTGGGTGCGGATATATAGGACCGGCATCGATGTATGGCGAACCCTGTATGATTTGATCGTTCCAGGATGAGCCCGGTGGGGGCCTCGCTAAAGCCCTCTGTCGCCCCCAGAATGTCCAACGACCCAGCATGACGGTTCTCAAGTGTCCATTGCCAGGCCAAGGAGGGTCAGTGACGGACCTGCGCGAGTCCCGACGACGGGGAAGGCCCGCTAGACAACCGGTCTCGCACGCGGCTCCGGAGTTGAAGGAACTGCTCAATTACCTTCGCTGGGTCCTCGCCAAGAACGCCGATATCGCCACCGTGCACCGACGAATACGGGCCGTCGAAAGGAACTCCACCGATCCGCGGCTGATCGCGTATGCCAAGGTGCAGACCTTCCGCCGATCATGGCAGGACGCGATGGAATTCAACAAGGTTCCGTCCTGGGAGCGCGTCGTCCGGCCGTGGGCCGTCGCCTTTGGCGGCGAGGACGGACTCCGCGAAGCCGAGCGGCTCTACAACGCGATCGGGGCGGCCGAACTGCACCGAGACCACCGGGATCCGTCGATCTCGCGTCCGGGCGGCACCAAGTCCACGATCGGAAGGCCGGGATCGGTGTCCTCGGAGGAGTACTTCGTTCGCCTGGCCAGGGTCCTGGAGGGTTCGAAGGCGGCGGCCAGCGAACTCGACTGGTCCGTGTGCCTCCTCGGGCAGGACCAGGCGGAGGCTCTCGCCGTGCTGGACCAGGCGCTCGCCGGCGACCCGGAGACCGGAGCCGGCAAGCGGGTGCCTTCTGGGCTGTCGTACTGGGGCCTCGGTCCGACGAACGCATGGGTCAACGCCTGCGACGATCCCCACTGGGTGATGAGGCGTCCCGGACGGAGCCTCCAGTCGTTTCACCGGACCTGGGCCGAGGTGTGGCCGAGCCTGCCCGACGACACGGCGTACCACTACGTGAGCCTCGGTCCGGGCACCGGGAAGAAGGACCGGATCGTCCTGGAGACCCTGGTCGGCCGGCAGCCCGACCTGATGTACGTGCCGGTCGACATGAGCGTCGACATGCTCAAGCAATGCCTCGACGCCACCGACGGTCTGTCACCGGAGATGCTGTCGTTCCCGATCAACCTCGACTTCTCGAGCATCTTCAGCATCGCGGAACTGCGCACCGTGACCGCCCAGCTCGGCGGGGGTGCCCCCATCCTCTACTCCCTCCTCGGCAATACGCTGGCGAACTTCGATGACGACAAGGAGCTGCTGCGCAACCTGGCGACGCTCCTGCGGCCGCAGGACCGCCTCGTGCTCGAGGTCGCGGTGACCCAGGAGCTCGCCGGCCGTGAGCGGCTGGCCTGGCTCGAGTACAGCGGCAGCATCCGGTTCAAGGAGTTCGTCACCGCCACCCTGCGTCAGAACAGCGACATCTCGATGCCGGACCTCAGCAAATCGGTGAGATTCCATGGCGTCATCGAACCCGGCCACGCCATCCGGATCGAGATGTACCACGACGCCGTGGACGACGCCACACTGCGGCTCGCGAGTGCGCCCATCCCCTTTCCCGCGGGCGACATGATCCGCCTCTACGTCAGCAGGAAGTACGCGGTGGACGGGGTCGAGGCGATGCTCGACTTCTGTGCCCTCGACCTGGTCGCGCAGGCAAGCTCACGGACGAAGAACGGCTTCGGCAACCTGCTGATGCTGCTGGCACCCGCGGGGGAGGCCGCCTGAACGCGGCATCACGGCAGCGGTCGCCCGAGCCAGCGCAGGTCCGGGTTCGGCCCGATCGACAGCTCCTCGGCGATGCGGATCGCGGTGGACCGCAACGCGACCGGGTCGTCGACGGGGATGTGGCACGTGACCTGCGCGTACCGGTCGTCGGGCAGGTCGAACCGGATCTCGACGTGCTTCTCGACGCCGGAGCCGCCGGGCACGTGGCGGATCCGCCCGGGGCGCCCGCGCAGCATGGTCGGCTCGAACGGCTGCCGCAGGCCCGATTCGTCAAGAGCGCCGGGGGTGCTCGCGAGCCTGATCGTGATCAGCCGGTCGGCGAAGGTGAGCTCCTGCACCCAGTGCCGGCTCGTACCCCACACGTGCACCTTCCGCGTCAGCGGGAGGCTCTGACCCCTGGCGACGACGGTGGGCAACCAGCCGGCGTGCATGGCGACCTCACACACCGCGCGGTCGTCGTCCACCATGGACTCCGCGAGCCGGTGCAGATCGAGGTCGTCCCGCCTCGTCGCGGCCACCCCGGCCAGGATGTCGTCGGTGATCAGCCATTTCAGCAGGTGGGGAGGCCCGGATCGGGCGGGGCGGCCGCCCACGGTGGTGTTGGGCGTGTCGAACAGCGGGGCAGTCAGAGGACGGTCCGGCACCGTCGAGATCCGTCCCACCCAGAGGCTGAGCCTCGTCGGCGGACTGGTGCCGCCCAGGAGTGCCGCGTCGTCCTGCGGAGCGGTCCACCTCTGCTCGCTGTACAGGTCGTCCACCGATGCGCTGCGGGAATAGGCGACCAGTCCGTCGGGAACCCAGGTCGGACGCAGGCCCAGCGGTGCCGTTGTCGCGGTGGATTCCGGCGGAGCCGGAACGCGCAGCGCCGACGCGGTTGGGATGCCGATCACCGCCCCGCCGGTCAGCAGGCCGGCCGTCGCCAGGACTGCGCGGCGTTGCCGGTGGGCGCGGATCCGGTCGGCCAGCCGGGCCTGCAGCGCGCTCGGATCGGGTGCCTGCGCGGCGATCTGCTCCAGCGCTCGGGGAAGGGCGACGTCCGCGGTCTCGGCACCGCCCCGGCCGTCGAAGAAGCGCAGCGCGATCACGGTCCGCTCGCGTGGCGGCAGCTCGACGACGCGACGGATCAGCTCGGCCTCACCGCCGTGGTCGATCGCCGGTCCGCTCACCGGTTGCAGCCGGTGAGCGCGGCGCCGCCAGGACAGGTACTCGGTGACGACCATCGCCCTCAGGTACGACTCGGGCCGCTCCATCGCCGCGATGCGATGCCACGTGCCGGAAGCGCGGACCAGCGCGTTCTGCACCACGTCCTCGGCGAACCGACCGTCGCAGGTGACCACCATCGCGAACCGCAGCAGCCCGCCCGACCGCTGGGCGACGAACTCGTCAAAGGTCATTGTTCCGCTCCTGTGTGCTGCTGCGCGATGCGTGCGGATCAATGTCTAGCGCGTCGCGGGTTGTCAGGCTTCGGGAGCGTCAACCGGACAACCAAGAGCGGACAACTTCGTGGCCGTTTTCGCCTTCGGTGAGGATCGCCGGAGGTGAAAGCGCTGATAGCATCCGCACCTGTCGCTATAGAGCCCGGCTGCTGGAGGTGGAGGATGCCGCGTCCGGAACGTCCGGTGGACCCGGTCGATGGGCCGGTGCAGCGGTTCGCCGTCGCGCTGCGGGAGCTGCGGCGGTCGGCGGGCAACCCGACCTATCGGGTGCTGGCGAAACGGGCCCACTACTCCGCCACCACGCTGGCTCAGGCCGCCGCCGGCGATCAGCTGCCGACGCTGGCCGTGGCATCGGCGTACGCGCGAGCGTGCGGTGGTGACGAGGCACAGTGGACCGCTCGCTGGCGTGCTGCGGCGGCGGAGCTGGACGCCGCATCGGAGGCGGCCGGGGCGCCCGATCCGGGAGCGGACCGGCCGCCATATCCGGGCCTGGCCGCCTACGGGCCCGACGACGCCGATCTGTTCTGCGGGCGGGACCGCCTGGTCGCCGAGCTCGTCGACCGGTTGGCACGGCAGCGTTTCGTGGCCGTCGTCGGTGCTTCCGGCTCCGGGAAGTCGTCGCTGATGCGCGCCGGACTGGTACCGGCCGTCCACGCCGACGGGGATCGCTGGTCGACGGTGCTGATCACCCCGGGCGCGTACCCGGTGCGGGAATGCGCCGCGCAGCTCGCCGCCCGATCGGGCGGCGACCCGGCCGCGCTCGCGGCCGAACTCGATGCGGACCCCCGCAACCTCGGCCCGGCCCTGTCCCGGCTCCTGGCCGCAGGAGGGCCGGATGCCCAGTGCCTGCTCGTCGTCGACCAGTTCGAGGAGGTGTTCTCGCTCTGCCAGGACCCGGCCGAGCGGCAGGCCTTCATCCGGATGCTGCTGGCGGCGGCGCACGACCGGGACGGCCGGGCCCGAGTGGTGATCGGGGTCCGGGCCGACTTCTACGCCCACTGCGCGCGCCTGCCGGAACTGGTGGCGGCGCTGCAGGACGCGCAGCTCATCGTCGGTCCGATGACGCCCGAGGAGCTGTCCGTCGCCATCACCGCACCGGCGGCTCGATCCGGGCTGATGGTGGAGAAGGCGCTCGTCGCCACGATCATCGCCGAGGCGGCGTCCCGACCCGCGGCACTGCCGTTCGTCTCGCACGCGTTGTGGGAGACCTGGCGTCGGCGGCGCGGCACGGGCCTGTTCCTCACCGCCTATCAGGCGGTCGGCGGCCTCGACGGTGCTGTCGCGCAGTCGGCCGAGCGCTGCTACGGCGAGCTGGACGAGGCGCACCGCCGGGCGGCCCGACGGATCCTGCTGCGGCTGACCGCGCTGGGCGACGGCACCGAGGACACCCGTCGGCGGGTCTCCCGTGCCGAACTCGGCGACGACGCCGTCACCGCCACGGTGCTGGAGAGCCTAGCGGCGGCCCGGCTGGTGACCATCGGCGCGCACACCGTGGAGATCGCCCATGAGGCGCTCATCCGCGGATGGCCGACCCTACGGGACTGGCTCGCCGCCGATCGGGAATCACTGCGGGCCCACCGCCGCGTCACCGGTGCCGCCGCCGAGTGGGCGGCGCGTGGCCACGATGAAGCGCTCCTCTACCGGGGCAGCCTGCTGCAGGAGTGGGCCGACCGGGACACCGGAGAACTCAACGACACCGAACGCGGCTTCCTCGCCGCGAGCGGGGCGCGGGACAGGCGGGAACGCGCGCGCCGCCGGCGCCGGCTGCGGGCCACCATCGGCGGCCTGGTCGCGGGACTGGTCACGGTGAGCCTGCTCGCCGTCGTCGCGGTGGTGAAGACCGTCGAGGCGAGCGGCCAACGCGACCTCGCCGTCGCGGGCAGCCTGGCCGCGCAGTCGCGTGCGGTCCTCTCCGCCCAACCGGACCTGGCGAATCTGCTGGCACTGGCCGGACTCGGCCACGCCGTGACCGCTCAGACCGCGGCCAGCGCCCAGGCCACCATGTCGGCCCCGATGCACGTCGCGCGACCGCTGATCGGACACTCCGGTGCGGTCACCGCCGTGGCTTTCAGCCCCGACGGCCACAGTGTCGCCACCGGCAGCGCCGACGGCACCGTCCGCCTGTGGAACCCCGCGACCCCCGGCCGGTCCGCCGCCGTCACGCACGGCGGCGGCGTGAACGCGGTCGCCTTCAACGGCACCGGCGGCATCCTGGCCACCGGAGGCGTCGACGGCAGCGTGCGGCTCTGGGACACCGCCACCCACCAGCCCCTGGGCCGGTTGACCGGCGACGCCGCCGTCAACGCCGTGGCATTCAGCCCCGACGGTGCGACCCTCGCGACCGCGAACGACGACGGCACCACCGGACTCTGGGACACCGCTGCCCGGCGTCGGCTCGCCACGCTGGGCGGACACGTCGGCCCCGTCTACGCGGTGGCCTTCAGCCCGGACGGGAGGAGCCTCGCCACCGGCGGGGACGACAACAAGGTCAGGCTGACGGACCCCGTCACGCACCGGACGACGGCGGTCCTCCCCGACCACCCGAGCGAGGTCTTCGCAGTGGCCTTCGGCCCGGGCGGCACGACCCTCGCCACGGGATCCGCCGACGGTGCCGCCCGCATCTGGGACACCGCCACGCGCAAGGTCGTCGCCACTCTCCCCGGCCACACCCGCCTCGTCCGGGCCGTCGCGTTCGTCGGCGACGGCAGCACCCTCGTCACCGGGAGCTGGGACGGCACCGCCCGGCTCTGGAGCACCACCACACACCAGTCCGTGGCGACCCTCACGGGCCACACCGACCAGGTGCTCGCCGTGGCGGCGAGCCCCGACGGCAGGTCCATCGTCACCGGCAGCATGGACGGCACGGCTCGGCTGTGGGGCACGACCGTCAGCCGGCCCGTCGCCACGCTCCAGGGCCACACCGGCCACATCGACGCGGTGGCGTTCAGCCCGGACGGGCGGACCGTCGCCACCGGCGGCAGGGACGGGACGGCCCGCCTGTGGGACGCCGCCGACGGCAGCCTGACCGGCGTCCTCGACGCCGATGTCACCGATGACTTCGTCCTGGCGGTGGCGTTCAGCCCCAACGGCAGGCTGCTGGCGACCGGCCACCGCGACGGCGGGATCCGGCTGTGGGACACGGGCACCCGCCGGCGGATCGGCAGCCTCACCGGGCACGCCGACGACATCGCCTCCCTCGCCTTCAGCCCGAACGGCCAGATGCTGGCCAGCGCATCCATCGATCACACCGCTCGCTTGTGGAGCATGGCCACGCGGAGCACGATCGTGTTGCTGCGGGGCCACACGGACTGGGTCGACGCGGTGGCGTTCAGCCCCGACGGCACGACCGTCGCCACAGCCTCGGTGGACGGCACGGCCCGGCTCTGGGATGCCCGAACCGGTGAGCCCGTCGCGACGCTGACCCGCAACGTCGGCCGCCTGACCTCGCTGGCGTTCAGCCCCGACGGGAAGCTCCTCGCCGTCGCCCCCGCCGACGGCTCCGCCCAGCTGTGGGACGTGGCCCACCGCCGGGAGGTCGCCACCCTGTCCGGACACACCTTGGAGGTCACGTCGGTCGCGTTCAGCCCAGGCGGGCGATCGATCGCCACCGGCAGCCGGGACGGTTCCACGCGGATCTGGAACGTGAGCAGCCGCGAGCTGGTCCTTCAGCTCATCGATCACGTCGGGTGGATCACCGCGGTGGCGTTCAGCCCGGACGGCAGGACCATCGCCACCACCTCCTGGGACCGCACCGGCCGCCTCACACCGGCACCCGACACCTGGCCCCGCGAGCTCTGCCGCCGGGCGGGACGGAATCTGACCAGCAGCGAGTGGAGCGTCTACGTCGGACCGGAGCCCTACCGGCGCCTCTGCCCCGAATTCCCGTCCGGCCAGGGAGCAGACCCGTCGGCGCCCGTGCTCACCTTCCCGAACCTCGGCGGATGAGTCAGCGGATCGGGACCCGGACCGCGTCCAGCGGGTACTCGGTGCGCAGCAGCTCCGTCGCCTCCTCGGGCGGCAGCGGCGGCGAGAGCAGGAAGCCCTGGCCGAGCCGGCACCCCAGCTCCTGTACGGCGACCCGCTGCTCCTCGGTCTCGATGCCCTCGGCGATGCAGCTCAGACCCAGCGAGTCGGCGATCGCGATGATCGCCCGCACGATGCTGAGGTCGAGTTCGGGTCCGGTGACGCCGCTGACGAAGGACCGGTCGATCTTCAGGATCTCGATCGGCAGCCGCTTGAGGTAGGCGAGGTTGGAGTAGGCGGTCCCGAAGTCGTCGAGGGCGAACCGGACCCCGGCCGCGCGCAGGGTGGTGGCGTATTCGGTGACGTCGTGGCGAAGGTAGCTGTGCTCGGTGATCTCCAGCCAGATGTCGCTGGGCTCCAACCCGGTGCGGCGGATGACACCGAGGGTCTCCTCGGCGACCTTGGTGCCGCGCAGCTGGGCGGGGGAGATGTTGACCGCCATCGCCAGCGTCCGCCAGTGCGGCAGCCGGTGCCAGATCGCGAGCTGGCGGCAGGCCTGGTCCAGCACCCACCTGCCGATCTCGACGATCGCCCCGGTGTCCTCGGCGAGCGGGATGAAGACGTCCGGCGAGACGCTGCCGTGGTGCGGGTGCGTCCAGCGCAGCAGCGCCTCGAAGGCGAGGATGCGGCCGGTGTTGAGGGAGAAGATCGGCTGGTAGTGCAGGGCGAGCTGGTCGCGGTCGAGGGCGTGGCGCAGCTCGGACCGCAGGTCCAGTCGGTCGAGCGAGCGGTGCGAGGCGGCGTCGTCGAAGACCTCGACCTGGCCGGGCCCGCGCCCCTTCGCGACATACATGGCGGCGTCGGCGTCGCGCAGCATCGCGCTGGGCGTGCTGGTGCCCTGGGTGCCCAGGACGCCGCCGATGCTGGCGGTGACGTGGACCTGCTCGCCGCTGACGACGAACACGTCGTTGAGGTCGTCGGCGATGCGGCGGCCGACCTCGGCGACCTCGGCGAGCTGGGTGACGCCGTCGATGACGACGACGAACTCGTCGCCGCCGAAGCGGGCCAGCAGGTCGGTGGGGCGGACGCGTCGGCGCAGCCTCACGGCGACCTGCTGGAGCAGCTCGTCACCGGCCTCGTGGCCCAGGCGGTCGTTGACCGACTTGAACCCGTCGAGGTCGCAGAAGAGCAGCCCGACGTGGCTGGTGGAGCGCTGCAGCAGCGCCTGTTCGAGGTGGGCGGCGATGACGCTGCGGTTGGCGAGGCTGGTCAGCGAGTCGCGGGTGGCCCGCTCCTCCAGGGTGCGGTAGAGCTCGGCGTTGGTGAGCGCCACCCCGAGGTAGTTGGCGAAGATCGTCATGATCTCCCAGGTGTCGCGGGCGAAGGGCCGGGGCGGCTGGCGGGAGACGAAGAGCAGGGCGGAGATCGTCTCGTCGCGCAGCACCGGTACGCGGAGCACCCCGGGACCGGCCGGTTCGTCGTGCTCGCCCAGCGGTCGGGGCCACGACGAGATGACCTCGCTGCTCAGCCCCCGTTGCGCTCGCAGCCGGGCCTGGGTCTCGTCGAGGGTCACGATCCAGGCCTGGTCGGCGGCGGTCAGCTTGCGCAGCAGCTCCACGGCCTCGTCCAGCAGCGGTTCGGGGGCGAGGTGGCGGGCGAGGCGGTGCCCGTACCGGGCGAGTCGTTCGACCACCGCGCTGCGCTCGCGCTCGTCGACCGCGAGGCGCAGGCGGACCGCGACCGACGTCAGGACCTGGATGTCCGAGGGCGTGAAGGGCTCGTCGCTGCTGCGGTAGAGGATGAGCAGGTTGCTGGTGTAGGACTGCGGCGACAGCGGCACCCAGACCGCGGAGCGGATGCCGAGGCGCCCGATGGAGCCGGGTGCGTCGGCCGGGTCGAGCAGGCCGCCGTTGCGGGCGACGACGTGCCCGGCGAGGGCCTGCGCGGCGCCGGAGCCCAGGGGCAGGCCGCGGGTGAAGGCCTGGTCGTCCTCGGGCAGGCCGCAGCAGCCGGTGACGACGAGCCGGTCGGCGATGACGTGGGCGACGCACGCGACATCGGCGTAGAAGACCTCGGAGAGGACGGTCAGGGTCTGGTCGACGAGGGTCTCGGGGGACGCGGGCTCGCCGAGCACCGAGAGCAGCCGGATCAGCCGCGTGGTGTCGCGGAACGCCTCCCGGGCGGAGACGGTCGCGGCGGCGAGCTGCTCCTGGAGCTGGGCGACGGTCGGGTCGGCCTCGTCGGACGATGGGGTCATGGGCGCCTCACAGGGCTATCGCGGCAAGGGTGGCGTTGTGGTAACCGGCAACGCGTCCGGTGCGGGCGAACTCGCCGTAGGTGTAGAAGCCGAACGTCGGCACGTCGCCGGCCGCGGTCTGCAGCCGGGCTGCTTCGGCGGCGCCGTGGTTCTGCAGGATGTCGAGCCGGGCGACGCAGCTGAAGGCGAGGATCACCGACGGGTCGCGCCCGGCGACGGTGCGTTCGACCACGCCGTCGGTGACCTCCAGCAGGTCGGGTGCCTGGCAGGTGACGATCTGCACCGCGGAGTAGGTCGGCAGCGGGCAGAAGGTGTGCAGCTGCCCGTCGTCGTCGAGGTAGGCGCCTCGGATGAGCTGGGTCCCGTCGGGCTCGATGAGGCCGAAGGCGTGTGCCGAGTGGTAGCCGGGTTTGCGTACCCAGCCGAGTTCTTGACCTTGCTCGTCGGAGCGGAAGTGCTCGCGGAAGACGTCCGCAGCGGGCCGTCCGGCGATCTCGTGCACGATGGTTCCGTCCACCTTGGTCACGAGCAGCGGCAGACCGATCGGGTGCCAGCCGTGGTCGGCGACGACCGCGAGCGGCCACGGCGAGGAGATCCAGATCGCGACGGCGCCGCTCTCGGTGAGGATCTCGTCGCCGTCGAAGACCGCGGTCTCGGTGATGCGGCGGTCGTCGCCGGCGGCACCGCCGACGACGGGCACGGCCGCACCGACCACCTTGTGTACGCCGTTGAGGAACGCCTGCTGGTCCCCGGCGAGGCCGTCGACGAGCACGAGCAGCGCCGAGTGCTTGCCGATCGGCTCCCCGAGGTCCTGCTGGGCGGCGCGGGCGAGGTCCTTGCCGGCGGCGAAGGCGTCGCGGCGCAGCCCGGTGACGGAGCCGATGCCGAAGCGGTAGGGCCCGGCGGTGAGGGCGAGCACGGCGATGCCCTGGCCCGGTGGCGTGACGCCGCCGTTGTGGAAGTGCCCGCTGCTGGTGGCCCCGGCGAGCGGGGTGGTACCGGTGATCTCCCGGACCGCCTTGATGAGCAGCGGGAGGTCGTAGCGGACCGATGCGTAGACGAGGATGAGGGCTGGCTGCTCCCGCCCGAGCGCGGCGAGCGCTATGGCGGCGGCTTCCCGTCCGGCTTGTGCGGCGTCGGGATCTACGCTGGTTCCGATACCTGCCCGGACCTGCGATGTTACGTCCGTGGACACCCGACCGACGATAACGCAATGCCGGCCGGGGGTGCCCACTTTAGTGACGATCTAGCCGTTCGGTCAGGATTTAACGGTATAAACCGTGCTTTACGGTGCGGGAGCGATCACCCGCCCGTCGGCGGCGTGCCGGATCATGATCGCCTCCATCGGGCAGCACTCCGCCGCGTCGAGCACGGCCTCGTCGGCCTCCACCGCGGTGTTCACCGGCACCGCGACGTTGTCGGTGACGGTGAAGTGGTCGGGTGCACCGGCGGCGCAGAGCCCCGAGCCGATGCACCGCCGGGCGTCCACCTCGATCAACCAGTCGGGACTCACCATGTGACCGGCAGCTCCTTCAGTCCGCGGACCAGCATTCCTGACTTCCAGCGCAGGTCGGGCTCCTCGACGGCGAGGGTGAGCCCGGGGAAATGGCGGACGAGGGCGTCGATCGCGATCTGCAGCTCCATCCGGGCGAGCTGCGCGCCGACGCAGTGGTGCGGCCCGTGGCCGAAGCCGATGTGCGGGTTGGACTCGCGGGCGAAGTCGAGCTCGTCGGGGTGGTCGAAGACCTTCTCGTCGCGGTTCGCCGAGCCCAGCGAGCCGAGGACGGGGTCGCCTGCCTTGACCAGGACGCCGCCGAGCTCGATGTCCTCGGTGGCGTAGCGGGCGAAGGCGGCGGCGGTGCCGAGCGGGACATAGCGCATCAGCTCCTCGACGGCGGCCGGGACCAGCGAGCGGTCGGCGACGAGCTCGGCCCACCGGTCGGGGTTGGTGAGCAGCACGTAGACGAAGTTGGGAATCTGGGTCACCGTCGTCTCGTGCCCGGCCGCGAGCAGCCCGGCGAGGAGCTGGATCATCTCGGCCTCGGTGAGGCGGTCCTCGTTCTCGTCGCGGGCGCGGACCATGGCGCCGATGAGGTCGTCGGTCTCGGTGACCCGCCGCTGCGCCACGAGCCCGCCCATGTAGGCGTGCAGGCTGCCGATGTACTCCTGGATCTGCTCCATGCTGAGCGAGGTGGTGGAGACGATCGCCTCGGACCAGCGGTGGAAGTTGTGCCGGTCGTCGAAGGGGACGCCGAGCAGCTCGCAGATGACCATGACGGGCAGCGGGGTGGCGAAGGCCTCGACGAGGTCGGCCGGCTTCCCCTTCGACGCCATCTCGGTGAGCAGGTCGTCGGCGATCTCGGTGACCCGGGGCCGCAGTGTCTCGACCCGCCGGGCGGTGAACGCCTTGGCGATGAGCTTGCGCAGCCGGGTGTGGTCCGGCGGGTCCATCGCGAGCATGCCGGAGTCGTTCTGCCGGGGGTGGGTCCTGGGCTCGTCGCGCCCCACGCTCGCCGCCCGGCTGAAGCGGGGGTCGCCGAGCACGAAGCGGACATCTTCATAACGGGTGGCGAGCCAGGCCTGCTCGCCATAGGGCAGCTGCACCCGGGTCAGCGGCTCGCTGCGGCGCAGCTGGGCATAGAGGGGATCGAGGTTGAGCCGGTCGGCCGCGCCGAACGGGTAGGTCCGCGCCTCGTCGGTGGTCTGCATGTGTGCCTCCCCAGGAATCAGTCATGCATCTAGATGGATCGTAGGCATTGATGCTGCCCTGTGTCGATGGATGATGATTCGTGCCCGCTCGTAAGTTACTCACGATTAGCAAGGCGGCCGTTACTCAAAGTGAGAAAATCTCTGTTGATCTTGGCATATTGGTGCGAATTGAGGGTAATGTCGCCCCAGGCAAAGACGCCGGAGATCATATGGAGCTGGTGAGCGGGGGACCTGGAATGCGTATCAGGACATCATTGAGGATCGTTCTGACCCTGGGAATCACGGCGGTCTTCGCCGCTGCCGCCCCGGCGATGGCAAGCGCCGCCGAGCAGGCACCCACCCGCGAACAGCTCAAGCGCATGCTGCTCACCCCCGGTGAGCTCGCGCCGCTGACCAAGACCACCTGGACCGTGCAGCCCGCCCTCGCCGGGGACTCCCCGGCCAGCACCACCGGCTGCACCGGGCTCGACACCGCCGTCCTCGCCAGCAACACCGGCCTCGTCGACAGCGGGCCCTTCGACTTCCTCGCCGCCAACGGCGACCTGATCGAGCAGAACATCGCCTACGACCCGGACTCCGCCGCGCACGTCAAGCAGCTCGCCGCGGCGATCACCGACTGCCCGGCGATGACCTTCGACGGCATGTCCGTGCCGATCAAGACGATGCCGATCGGCACCAACCCGGACCGGATCGCGGCGTTCCGCGTCTACATCGACGGCGTCAGCCGCTCGGTCGTGCTCACCGCCAGCCACGGCGACTACGTCGTCGAGCTCATCGCCAGCGACCACAACTTCGACGAGGCCTACTACCAGGGCCTGCTGAGCGCCGCCTTCGCCAAGGTCGACAGCGTGCGGTAGGCGTACCCAGCTGATGGTTGAAGGCCGGGGGTGACCGCCCCCGGCCTTCGCCGTGCGGTGACCTGTCGCGCAATGGCGCATGCCCGGCATGACCGCTGGGTAGCAGGCCGGACGTAGGAGACGCTTCGACAGCACAGATCGGTTACGGTGAGCGCATGGCGACCAGGCATCGAGTCGTGATAATCGGATCGGGCTTCGGCGGCCTCTTCGCCGCCAAGGCCCTGCGGAAGGCGCCCGTCGACATCACCCTCATCGCGCGGACGACGCACCACCTCTTCCAGCCCTTGCTCTACCAGGTGGCGACCGGGATCCTCAGCCAGGGCGAGATCGCCCCGGCCACCCGGGAGGTGCTGCGCCGCCAGCGCAACGTCGAGGTGCTGCTCGGCGAGGTCACCGGGGTCGACCTGGCGACGCGGACCGTCACCGCCCAGAGCCCCGTCGCCACCTACACCACGCCGTACGACAGCCTCATCGTCGCGGCCGGATCGACCCAGTCCTACTTCGGCAACGACCAGTTCGCCGACCACGCCCCCGGCATGAAGAGCATCGACGACGCGCTGGAGCTGCGCGGGCGCATCTTCGGCGCGTTCGAGCTCGCCGAGCTGGAGGACGACCCGGTCAAGGCGGCCCGCTGGCTCACCTTCGTCGTCGTCGGCGCCGGACCCACCGGCGTCGAGATGGCCGGACAGATCAGCGAGCTGTCCCGCCGTGCCCTGCCCGGCGACTACCGCCGCATCGATCCTCGTGACGCCCGCATCATCCTCATCGACGGCGCCCCCGTGGTGCTGCCCGCCTTCGGCAGCCACCTCTCCGAGAAGGCCCGCCAGCGCTTGGAGAAGATCGGCGTCGAGGTCCGCCTCAACACCATGGTCGTCGGGGTCGACGCGACCGGGATCGAGGTCAAGCACGCCGACGGGTCGCAGGAGCGCATCGAGTCGATCTGCAAGATCTGGGCGGCCGGGGTCGCCGCCGCGCCGCTCGGTGCGCAGCTCGCCCGGGATGCCGGTGCCGAGACCAACCGGGCCGGCCAGGTCCTCGTCAACCCCGACACCACCCTGCCCGGGCACCCCGAGGTCTTCGTCATCGGCGACATGATGGCCCTCGACAAGCTCCCCGGTGTCGCCCAGGTCGCGATCCAGAGCGCGCGGCACGCCGCCGGGCAGATCAAGGCCCGCCTCGCCGGGCAGGAGACCGGCCAGCCCTTCCGCTACCGCGACAAGGGCAGCATGGCGACGATCTCGCGGTTCTCCGCCGTCGTCAGCATCGGCAAGACCAACCTCTCGGGCTTCATCGCCTGGCTGATGTGGCTCGCTGTGCACCTGCTCTACCTGGTCGGGTTCAAGAACCGGTTCACCGCGATCGCGCACTGGGCGGTCAGCTTCATCGGCCGCGGCCGATCCGAGCGTGCCGCCACATGGCAGCAGGTCTTCGCGAGAAACGCCCTGAAGAAGGACGACTAGCCGCCAAGCGGCGCTCGCCGGCGCCGCCTGGGCTTCCCCGTGCCCCGTGCACGAGCGCTTTTAGCACCAACTCTTGAGAAGAGTTGTGCGGATCGTGGTGCGCCCCGGCTGTCGCCGGGGCGACACACTTCTTCGGCCGTGCGGCGCATCCTGTAGCCGTGACCGAGCAGCTCCGGGCATCGGCCTGGGTCATCGAGGAGTACGACGAGGGCGAGCCCATCGACGAGAAGTCCTGCCGCCCCGTGGCCGACCCGGACGACCCGGACGAGCCCCGCTGGCAGGGCAACGACATCCGCCGTCCGCCGGTGGGCCGCGATGGCTGACCGCGACGACTACCCGGACCGCCCCGCCCACCACCCGGACATCAACGACGCCAACGGTCGCGGCTGGGGCCGGGGCTGGCCCGACTGCCAACGCTCCAAGATCGTGAAGGTACGCCGAGGCGGCACCGAGATCGCGGTCCGCCGGGAGATCTCCGAGCTCGTCGCGATCCTGCTGGAGGCGACCGAGGTCGTCCACGGCTATGCGATCAAGGGCGACCAGACCGGCGGTTTCAACTGCCGTGCCATCGACGGGTCCGACGATCCCAGCAACCACTCCTGGGGCCTCGCGATCGACCTCAACTGGGACGACAACCCGTGGCAGAACCCGTTCCGGTGCGACCTCCCCCCGGCCCTGGTCGCCATGTGGTGGCGCTGCGGCTTCTTCTGGGGCGGCTGGTACCACGGCAAACCCGACACCATGCACTTCGAGTACATCTTCCGCCCCGACGACGTCGCGGGTCACCTGGCGAAAGCGAAGGAACACCTCATGGCCTTCCGGGACGACGACGATGCCCGCGCGCTGATCTTCCGCATCGACGGGCTGCTGCGGATGAAGGACACCTTCGACAACCACGTCAACAATCCGGCGGAGGTCAACGACCTGGCCCGGGCGATCAAGGCGCTCGCGATCGAGGCCGCCGGGGCGCGCAGCGCGGCGCAGGAGGCGACGGCCGCAGCGGCTGCCGCGCGGGAGGCGGCGGTCCTGGCGAGGCTGGACGAGACGGCACTCGAAGCCGTGCTCGAACGGGTGGTCCGCCGGGTCCTCCTCGACCGGGACCGCACCGGGGACGTCCAACCGCCGATCGCCGCCGACGAGCCCGCCGCGTCGTCGGCGGAGTAGGCCCCGGTCAGCGGCCGACGGCCTTGAGGAGCTGGGCCTTCGTCATCGTCGAGCGGCCCTTGATGTTCTTCTTCTTCGCCTCCTCATAGAGCTGGTCGCGGGTCCGTCCACCCGGCCCCGAGTGCGAGCGCAGGCCGCCTCGGCGCCCCGAGGAGATGTCCGATGTCGAGAGCTTGCTCGACGTGGCGGCCTCGCCGGCGCGGGCGCGCTCCTTGTTGACGGTGCGGGCGGCGATCTCCTTCGCCGTCTCCGTCGACTCGCCCCGCTCCTTCGCGCTCTCCTTGATGTGCTCGTACTGGCGCTCGCGCTTCTTGCTCCACGCTTGCTGCGGCATGACGTCCTCCAGGATGTGGCTTTTTCTACACATACCCCGGGATGGGCTGGTCCTACCTCGGGAAGGTGGAAGTCGCCCGGAAATGCCGCCGCCGCCGCGCGCCTGCCGCGGTTTGGGCGCACGATGGAGGGGAGCGACCGGGAGGCGATGCGAGATGACCACTCAGCCTGACGCACCCATCGTGGCCGGAACGGACGGATCCGCGAGCGCCGACACCGCGCTGCGGTGGGCGGCAGACGAGGCCCACCTGCAGGGACGGCCCCTGCGCATCGTGCACGTGCTCGAATTCGTCGGGCCCCGCCTGGGCTATGACTACCTGTCCCATGATGAGTCGTCGTCGACCGGCCGGCACATCCTCGACCGGGCCCGGGCCACGGTGCTGACGCACCGGCCGGACCTCGACGTGTCGACGGCCGAGATCAGCGACGACGCCGCGCACGCGCTGATCGCCGAGTCCGACAGCGCCGCGATGGTCGTCGTCGGCAGCCGGGGGCACGGCGGCTTCCACGACATGATCCTGGGGTCGACCAGCCTGCAGACCGCCACCCACGCCCGCTCCCCGGTCGCGGTCGTCCGCCCGCAACAACACCAGTCACAACCACCATCGGGGTACGCCGACCGCCACCTCGTCGTCGGCGTGGACGGTTCATCGCGCTCGGCGCTCGCACTGGAGCTGGCCTTCGCGGAGGCGGAGCGGCGCGGGATCGGCGTGACGGCGATCCATGCCTGGCAGCGCCCCGTCGCCTCCGGATTCGGCGACGCACCCGTCGTGCACGACACCGAGGCGCTCACCGCGATCGAAACCGCCCTGCTGACCGATGTGCTCCAGACATCCCGCGACGATCACCCGAATGTCCCCGTGGAGCCCGTCGTCGTCGAGGCGTCAGCGGCCGGCGCGCTGGTGGCGGCCTCGGCCGGCGCCGAACTCGTCGTGGTCGGCTGCCGCGGCCACGGCGGATTCACCGGGCTGCTGCTGGGCTCGGTCAGCGTCGCGCTGATCCACCACGCGCACTGCCCGGTGCTGGTCGCCCACTCACCGCAGACGGCTCGGTAGCCACCTGGCCATCACGACGCCGGTGCTCATCACCACTGCGGCGAGCAGGATCACCGGAGTGTGGAACAACGCGGAGAGACCGCCCGCGACACCCATCGCGAGCAGCCACCACCACCAGAAGCCCGTGCTCGGCTGGTGGCCCCGGGCCGCCAGCCGCCGCATCCGTCGGGCGAAGCGCGGATCATCACTCACGATGCAGAGTTCGATCTCGTCGAGCCGCCGCTGTTCGTCGTGGCCAAGCATATTTCTGTTGTACCCGTCACAGGGCCCGGCTATACCTGGAATCCGAATGTCGGGTATGCCCACGCTCGAACGTGGGTAGACGGATCATATGAACATGATCGAACCGCAATCGCCGAGCCCGGAGGACGACGGCATCCCCGGCTACGCCGACGACACCTCCACCGCCGAGGACCGGGGCGTCCGCCTGACGAGTCCCGACGACTCGGCACCTGCGCTGCCCGTCGACGGCCCCGATCTCAGCCAGGCGTTCGGCGTCACCGAGGCGCAGTCCCGGCACGGGCAGTCGCTGTCGCAGAAGCTCGCCCGCGAGGAGCCCGACCGCTTCCGCCCCGGCGACGACAGCGAGCACGTCGGGCGGCTCGTCGCACCCGACGCCGGTTCGGGCCTCGACGACGAGGCCGAGTCCATCGGCTATGACAGCGGCGAGCAGGAGGGCCTCTCCGCCGAGGAGGCGGCGATGCACATCCTGCCCACCGACGCCGACCCGCCGCTCGATTAGGGATCCGATCCGCCGTACGGTGAGTGCATGTCACGTGCCGTGCGGCTGGGTGCGGCCTGCTGGCTGCTCGTCGCGTCCTACTTCGCCGCGCAGCCGGTGGTCGCCGCCGCGTGGTCGCCGCCCTACAGCTACGCCGTCAACACCATCAGCGACCTCGGCAACGCCACCTGCGGCGCCGCGTGCTCACCCCGGCACGCGCTGATGAACGCAGCCTTCGTCCTCACCGGACTCGCCTCGATCGCCGGCGCGCTGCTGAGCCGCCGCTACTGGCCGCCCGGGCGGCTCGCCACGGCCGGGCTGATCTGCGTCGGTCTCGCCGGGGCCGGCGGGATCCTGGTCGGGCTCGCACCCGCCGATGTCAACGTGCCGGTGCACGTCGCCGGTGCGGCGCTGCAGTTCCCGGGTGCCGTCGGGCCGCTGCTGCTGGGGCTGGCGACCGTGGCGACGAGGCCGGGCGAGCGGGCCTTCTCGATCGCGCTGGGTCTGCTGGGGACGGTCTGCTGCCTGCTCTTCCTCACTGGGGCGGAGTTCGGGATCGGGCGCGGCGGCGTCGAGCGGCTCGCCTTCGACCCGCTCTCGGTGTGGAAGCTGACGATGGCAGTGGTGATCCTGGCCCGCGCCGGAGCACCCGGACCGGGTTCTACGGCGAGCGGCCACCGACGGGGATAGGCTGCTCAGGGTGAGCAAACGCGTGGACGTCGCGGTCATCGGTGCCGGTCTGGCCGGGCTCGTGGCGGCGCGCCACCTGTCCCGGGCCGGGATCGAGGTCACGGTGCTGGAAGCAGGCGACGACATCGGCGGGCGGGTCCGCACCGACGTCGTCGACGGCTTCCGGGTCGACCGGGGGTTTCAGGTGCTGTGCCCCGCCTACCCGGCGATGGCGCGGGAATTCGATCTGCCGCTGCTCGACCTGAAACCGTTCACCCGGGGCGTCGGGGTGATGTCCGGCGGCCGGGTACGGCGGGTCGCGCTGCGGCCGGAGGCGCTCGCCTCGGCGTACCACCTGCTGAGCGTGCGCGGGGCGCTGGCGCTCGCCGCGATGAGCGCGCGCGACGTCGCGGTGCCCGCGGGCCGGTTGCGGGCCCGGACCGACCGCGCGACCTCGACCGAGCTCGCCGCAGCCGGCCTGGAGCGGCGCGACATCGATCGGCTGATGCGGCCGTTCCTGTCCGGGGTGTTCCTGGAGGACCGGCTCGACACGTCAGGGCGCTTCTTCCATCTGCTGTGGCGGGTGTTCCTGCGATCGGGTGCCGCGGTGCCCGCCGACGGCATGTCGGCGCTGCCGCGGCAGCTCGCGGACGGGCTGCCGGTCGGGACGGTCCGCTGCGACAGCAAGGTCACCGCCGTCGACGGCACCACGATCACCCTGCACACCGGTGAGACGGTCGAGGCCCGGACCGTGATCGTCGCGACCGACGGCGACACCGCGTCATCGCTGCTCAGGGGCGTCCGAGCCCCGGACTGGCACGGGGTGACCACCTTTTATCACACGGCCCCCGACAGCCCGCTGGGCGAGCCGTTGCTCCTCGTCGACGCCGACCAGCCGGGACTGATCCGCAACACCGTCGTCATCAGCGAGGCCGCGCCCGGCTACGGGTCCGGGGGCCGACCACTGATCTCGACCTCCGTCCTCGACACCGCGCGACCCGTGTCCGAAGTGGAGGCGGCGGTCCGGGCGCGGCTCGGGTTCCTCTACCGCACCGGCACCCGGGACTGGGATCTCGTGGCGGCCTACCGGGTCCCGCACGCGCTGCCCGCCATGCCCGCACCGCACCCGCTGCGGCGCCGGGTCATGCTGGCACCGCACCTCTACGTCTGCGGCGACCACCGGGACACGAGCTCGATCCAGGGAGCGCTCGTCTCGGGACGGCGGACGGCGACCGCCGTGCTCCGCGGACTACGGCGCGCGGCCTGAGCGGTAAGGCGAGGCCCGGTCTGATAAGTCCCATCACGCGCATGGATCGGTGCTCGTCGGGTATGCAGGTGGGGTGAGTGCCGCCGATTCCAAGCTCGCCGCCTATCAGCGCAAGCGGGACTTCGCGGTGACACCGGAACCCGCTGGTTCACCGCCGCAGCCCGGCGGGCAGGCGCGTTTCGTCGTGCAGCGGCACCGGGCCAGGCGCCTGCACTACGACCTCCGGCTGGAGATCGGCGGTGTGTTGGTGAGCTGGGCGGTCCCGAAGGGCCCGACGCTCGACCCGGCCGCCCGGCGGGCTGCTTTCCACGTCGAGGACCACCCGCTGGAGTATTTCGACTTCGAGGGGGTCATCCCGACCGGCCAGTACGGCGGCGGGGACGTGATCGTCTGGGACGTCGGGACGTGGCAGCTGCACAGCCACCTCAAGGGCAAGACCGCGATCGACCCCGGCCGTGCGGTCGCCGACGGCGAACTGCACCTGGACCTCCAGGGGGAGAAGCTCCGCGGGCGGTTCGTGCTGGTCCGCACCGGAACCGACACCTCGGGCAAACAGACGTGGCTGCTCCTGCACAAACGCGACGAGTACGCCGTCGAGGGCTGGAACGCCGAGGACCACCCGAGGTCGGTGCTGTCGGGGCGTACCAACGAGGAGGTGAAGGCCGATCCCGATCGGGCCTGGCACTCCGACCAGCCCGCAGCCCGTGCCTCGGTCGCGGTGAAAGCGCTGTCGCGGGCGGTGGGCGACGACGAACTCGCGGAGCTCGACGCCCTGCCCGCGTCAGGGGTCTGGCATGTCTTCGGCCGCGCCCTGCGGGTGACCAACCTCGACAAGGTGCTCTTCCCGGCCAGGCCGGGGGAGGAGCCGGTCGACAAGCGCGACCTGCTGCGCTACACGGCGCAGATCGCGCCGACGGCCCTGCCCTACCTCAGCGGCCGCCCGTTGACCCTGCGCCGCTTCCCCGACGGTGCGCAGAGCAAGGGCTTCTGGCAGAAGCAGCTCCCCGGCCACGCCCCCGGCTGGTTGCCGCGCTGGGACAACCCGGCCGCCGAACCGGGCCACGCCGGCACCTACCTCGTCGCCGACGAACCGGCGGCGCTGATCTGGGCGGCGAACTCCGGTGCACTGGAGTGGCATCCGTGGACCTCCCGGGTCGAACGCCCGGACCTGCCGACCTACGCCCTGATCGACCTGGACCCGGGCGAGCGGACGCCCTGGGAGGACCTGCTGGCGCTGGCCCGGCTGCATCGCACGGCCTTCGAGCATCTCGGCGTCGCGGCCCGGGCGAAGGTCACCGGTCGCCGCGGCATCCAGATCTGGGTGCCGATTGCGCCGGGCCCCGACTTCGACGAGACCCGCGCCTGGGTCGAGCAGCTCTCCCGGATTATCGGCAAGGTGGTGCCAGGCCTGGTGAGCTGGGAGTGGCAGCGGGCTGACCGGGCCGGACGGGCCAGGCTGGACTACACGCAGAACGCCGCGGGCAAGACCCTCGTCGCGCCCTACAGCCCGCGCCCGGCCGCGGGTGCACCGGTCTCCGCACCGATCGCGTGGGAGGAGCTCGATGACCCGGAGCTACGGCCGGACTCCTTCACCATCCGTACCCTGCCCGCGCGACTGGCCGAGAAGGGAGACCTCTTCCGTGATGTGCTCGCCCGGGACCAGGTCCTGCCGGCACTCGGCTGACCTGGTCCACTCCATCGGTACGTGGATCGCCGACTTCAGGTTTATGCCGGGTGTTTCGCGGAGAATGAGGGTTACGTAACGCTGCAGGCGACCTTAAGGGGAATGTCATGATGCTCAACGATGGCGACATCACCACCACCGATACCACCGGCACCGAGGGCCCCGCCGACGCGGGTGCCGGGCAGTCGGTCGACCCGCAGGAGCAGGACGGCGGTGCCGATGCCGGCGCCGACACCGAAGGCCCCGAGGACGCCGGTGCCGACGATGCGGTCGACCCCACCGAGCACGACGGCGGAGCCGACAGCGGTGCGTGAACCGACCACCACCGCAGCGCCGGGCGGCCTGAACACCGCCCCGGCGCTGCGGCGCTGCGTCGGCGACCCGGACCAGTTCGCCGAGACCCACTGGGGCCGCCGGCCGCTGCTGCGCCGGGACGCGGACTTCACCGACCTGCTCGACCTGGCCGGCGTCGACGAGCTGCTCAGCGAGCGCGGACTTCGTACCCCCTTCCTGAGGATCGCGCGGGACGGCCAGATCGTGCCCGCGGCGCGCTACACCGGCGGCGGCGGGCTCGGCGCGGAGATCGCCGACCAGGTTCGCGACGACCTCGTCCTCGCCCAGCTCGCCACCGGCGCCACCCTGGTCCTGCAGGGCCTGCACCGGGTCTGGCCACCGCTGCGCGACTTCTGCCTGCAGCTCGGCGCGGAACTGGGCTGCGCCGTCCAGGCCAACGCCTATCTCACCCCGCCCGCACAGACCGGGTTCGCGACCCACTACGACACCCACGACGTCTTCGTCATGCAGGTCGCTGGGCACAAGCACTGGCGGGTGCATGAGCCCGTACACCCCGACCCGCTGGAACGCCAGGTATGGGGAGGCCGCGCCGACGAGGTCAAGGCCACTGCCGACGGCGAACCGGCACTGCACCACGTCATGTCCCCCGGCGATCTGCTCTATCTGCCGCGCGGCTGGCTGCACGCCGCCGCCGCGCAGGAGCAGACCAGCCTGCACATCACCCTGGGCCTGCGCCGGCCCACTCGCTACAGCCTCGTCGAAGCGCTGCTCGACCTCGCCGCCGAGCACGAACCGCTGCGGGCCGGGCTGCCCCTGGGCCTCGACCTGACCGACCCCGCGCAGCTCGCACCGCACCTCGCCGACACCGTCGTCGCGCTGAGCGAATGGGTGGCGAAGGCCGACCCGGACGACGTCGCCCGACGGCTGCGGGGTACGGCCTGGCCGGCCACCCGACCGGCTCCCGTGCCTCCGGTCGCGCAGCTCCACGCCGCCGAGACGCTGAACCCCCGCAGCGCCGTCGCACGCCGACCCGGACTGCGGTGCTCGGTGGCCCGAGACCTCGAACGCGTCCACATCGAACTCGTGGATCGGACGGTCAGCCTGCCCGCCGGCTGCGGCGACGCGGTGGCGCTGCTCCTGAGCGGCGACCCGGTGACCGTCGCCGACCTGCCCGGCCTCGACGAGGACGCGGACCGGCTGGTCCTGGTGCGGCGGCTGCTGCGCGAGGCGATCCTCGTCCCGGCGAACTGACGGGCACGGCGCGGTCGTGGCGCAGCAGCCCTTGGCCGAGGTCGCGGAGGAGCTCTACGCGCTGCCGCCCCAGGACTTCACCGCCGCCCGCTCCGCCGCCGCCGCGCAGGCGCGTAGCGGTGGCGACCGTGACCTCGCCGATGCGATCGGCGCCCTGCGCAAGCCCACCGTCGTGGCCTGGCTCGCCAATCAGCTCGTCCGCGAGCACACCGACGAGATGACAGCGCTGCTGGAGCTCGGCGAGGCGCTGCGGGACGCGACGGCGGGGCTGGACCGCGAGCAGCTCCGGGCGCTCGCCGGCCGCCAGCGCGAGGTCGTCCATGCGCTGGTGCAGCAGGCCCGGAGCCTCGGTTCGGCCGCGGGCAGACCGGTGTCGGAGGCGACCGCCCGTGGGCTGGAGGAGACGTTCCACGCGGCGCTCGCCGACGCCGAAGCAGCGGTTAAGCTCGCCACCGGGCAGCTCACGGACGGCATGTCACGGGTCGGCTTCCCTGGAATCGAGCCGGTCGCGCCCGTGCCGAAGGACGCCGACACGTCCCCGCGCCGGAAGGCTCCGACGGCCCCGCCCGCAGGGTCAGCGGCTTCCGCATCGAAGAAGGCCGCGGAGGAACTCGCCGCGGCCCGGCGGGACGAGCAGGAGGCGAAGGCCGATGCCGCCACCGCCGAGAAGGCGCACCGGGAGGCCGTGGCAGCGCTCGACGCTGCCGACCGAGCCGACGCCGACGCCCGTCAGCGCCTCGTTGAACTGCGTGAACAGCTCGAACAGGCCGACAGCGTCCGCACCGGGACCGACCACGCCAGGCGTGCCGCCCGCCAGGTCGCGCAGCGGGCCGACCAGGCGGCCCGCCGGGCGGCGAACCGCCTGCGGAACGCCACCGAACACCGCCACCACCTGGAGTCCGCAGGTTAGCGGGTGGGCGGGGCGGGTATGCAGATGAAGAGGCTCGACCAGAGGAGTTGATCGGCGATGGCACGAGCGATCTGGACCGGCGTGATCAGTTTCGGGCTGGTCGCCGTACCCGTCCGCATGTTCTCGGCGACCCGCGAGCACGAGGTCTCCTTCCACCAGTTCGAGAAGGGCACCAGCGACCGGATCCGATACCAGCGGGTCAACGAGCGCACCGGCAAAGAGGTCGACTACGCGGACATCGTCAAGGGCGCCGACATCGGTGGCGGCGACCATGTGCTGCTGGAGGCGGCAGACCTCGACGCGGTGGCACCCGGCCGCTCCCGGAGCATGGAGATCCACCAGTTCGTGGACCTGGACGAGATCGACCCGATCTACTTCCAGAAGACCTACTACCTCGCACCCGGCAGCGAGGAGACCGTCAAGACCTACATGCTGCTGCGCGACGCGATGGCCGACCTCAACCGCGCCGCGGTCGCCACCCTCGTCATGCGCAACAAGGAGTACCTCGCCGCGGTCCGGGCCGACGGAAACCTCCTGGTGCTGGAGACGATGTACTTCGCCGACGAGGTCCGCGACCCCAAGGAGGTCCTGGACTCGGTGCCGCGCCGCACCAGCGCCCGGCCGCAGGAGGTGCGGATGGCGTCGCAGCTCATCGACTCGATGACCGGGCCGTGGCGGCCCGCCGACTACCGCGACACCTACACCGACCGGGTCAACGACCTCATCGACGCGAAGAAGGCGGGTGCCGAGATCACTCCGGCTGAGGACGCGCCCGAGGCGACGAACGTCATCGACCTCATGGATGTACTGCGGCGCAGCGTCGAAGCGGCCCGGCAGCGTCGTGGCAAGGGCGGCCGGAAGGACTCCGAATCCCGCCGGCCCGCACGCAGATCTGCTTCCGCGGCACCGGCGACGAAGGACGCCTCGCCACGCACGCCGCGTGGTACGGGTAGGGCGACGCTGGCCGAGATGACCAAGGCCGACCTCAGCGTGCTGGCGCGAAAACTCGACATACCCGGTCGGTCCGCGATGTCTCGCGACGAGCTGGAATCGGCGCTGTCCAAGGCGCGAGGCCAACGGCGCCAAGCATCCTGAAAGGGCTCGCCCTGGGGCGCGGTGATCCTGACGGGGGTCGGATCCGCCTATCTGATCCGCACCAGGTCCAGGAACGCGGTCAGATCATCCGGATCGAAGGCGGCCGCCACCGGGTCGGCGACGGTGACACCGGCGGAGACCCGCTCCTGGAGCACGTCCAGGAAGGCCTCCTCGCCGAGCCCGCGGCTGATCAGGCCGGCGCGGGCTATGTCGAGCAGTTGCTGGGCCAGTGCGGTGACGGGCAGGTCGCGCAGAGACGCCTTGAGGCCGTGGCGGAGCACGTCGAAGCGCAGCCGTCGCCAGTCCGTGACGGTGAACCGGTCGTAGAGCGCGTGCGCGTCGTGGAGACTCTCCATCACGCCGAGCCCCAGCGCGGCGACGGCGAGGGTGGCGTCGGGCGGCTGCTGGCTGCAGGGCCGGAACTCGATGGTGCCGTAGGGGGCGGCGAGCCGGGCCTGCCACCAGGCGAACCCGCCGTGGAACTGGATGTCCTCGGGAGCGCAGCTCAGCGGGACCGCTTCGCCCATCACGGTCATCCCGGTGTTGTCGCCGCCGCGAGCGAGGTAGTCGGCGAAGGTGCGGCAGCCGGTGATCTGGATGTACTGGCCGTCGCGCTTGACCATCAGCGGGCGGAAGGCGCAGATCCGCTCGACGTAGTCGTCGAAGCCGGTGAACCGGTCGGGTATGCCGATCTGGTCGATCCGGTTGCTCCATCCCCTGTCCCAGAAGAACTCGCGGATGTCGACCCAGTCGGGATCGACGCCGCCGCGCCAGACGGGCGCGTTGGCGGTGATGGCGCTGAAGATCGGGGCGAGTCCGTTGGCGAGGTTGACGGCGCTGATCGCTTCGTCGCGATAGACGTCGATGTGGCACTGGTTGGAGGCGCTGATGGCGAAGACCGAGACGTCGGCGCCGTGCCGCTGATCCACGATGCGGTTCAGTGAGTCCTGCTCCAGGAAGAGGTAGCGTCCCTTTCTCGCGATGAGACCGCGTTCGGGTACGGAGAGCGGCTGTACGCCGTACCCCAGGATGTGGCAGTCCTGCCCGGTGAAGAACTCCAGCAGGACGCGCCTGACGGCGTCCCAGTGCCGGGCGAGCGCGAACAGGTCGTCCTCGGGGCTGAGTGAGACCTCGATGGTGCAGAAGCCGACATCGGTGCTGATCGAATCCCGGACGTAGCCGAAGCGGCCCTGCCCTCGGCCGGCCGAGTGGGTCGCCTCGACGCACTCGCCGGTGCCCTCGTCCCTGGAGATCTGCCAGCCGGACGCCTCCAGCCACGGGAACAGACGTCGAATGGTGCTGTATTCCACGGCGTACCCGTTGCTCTGGACGACGGGGAACTCCAGCTCGACGCCGATCTTCCTCAATGCTCCGGCAGCAGGTCGAGGAACGAAGTTTCGCGAGAAAGCATCAACATGCGTCGAACTAGCCATTCTGGGACGGTAAGCCTTGGAGTCACTCCGTCGGGATCCGGCGAACGGAGCGGACCACCAAACCCGGGAACGTGCGTGCGGGCTCATCCGTCGATATCGCCGGACAATTGGCGTCGTGGGCAAGACTGCTCGGCCGTTTCCACATCGGCCCTAAATTGGCAACATGTCGTTGTTGTGACACAGTCCATTTGCTATTGATCATCCCATGGGTCGCAGGCCAGGACGGCATTGCGCCACAGGTCGGTGGAGCCGCTGAATTCGCTGTCATTCCGCTGCGCCATCATGAGGACATTCGCCGTAACCTGATTGCGGTGATGTAATCCTTGAGAGACAACGGCACGAGCGCATTTCGGACCGGAACACGTGGCATGCAAAGGCTGACCGTACAGGAGCCGTAGATGTCGGATCCATTGACGAAAATGTTGGGGAGCAAGCGCACGCTGCTCGCCGACGGCGCGACCGGGACCCACATCCGGGAGATCGCCAAGCAGGAGGCGATCGAGCTACCTGCTGCGCAGGAACTGCTCAACCTCGAACGTCCCGAGCTCGTACGCCGCCACCACCGCGCCTACCTGCAGGCGGGCAGCGAGATCGTGCTGACCAACTCGTGGGCAGCCAACCGCTACGCGCTGGCCGACGAGCACGTGCATCTGAGCCCAGACGAGATCTACCAGGTCAACCGGGCCGCCGCACTGCTGCTCAAGGAGGAGATCGCCGCTGCCGGGCCGGCCGTCTGCGCGGGATCGGTGGGCCCTACCGGATGGCTCGTCGCGTCCCCCGTCGAGGACGGCCACCCCTATCACGGCCACGAGATCTCCTATGCCGACGCCGTGTCGGCCTTCGCCGACCAGATACGCGGACTGGTCGACGGCGGCGTGGAAGTGATCTGGATCGAGACCCAGATCGGTCCCCATGAGGCCCGCGCGGCGATCGAGGCGTCCAATCTGGTGGGTGCCGCTGTGGGGCGCGTGCTGCCCTTCGTGGTGTCGATGGTCTTCAACCGGCACGAGCGCACTCAGGAGGAGTACGACCTCGCCCACTTCGCCGACGAGTTCGGCCGGGGTGCGGACCGCCCGGCGGCCTTCGGGATCAACTGCGGCCACGGACCTGAGGTCGCCCTGGAACTCGTCGCCAGGAATCCGGAATTCTGGCAGGGTGCGGCCCCGCTGCTGCTCAAACCCAACTGCGGTTCCCCGCTCCACGTCGGTGGCCGCTTCCAGCCCAAGGGCCTTTCGCCGGGGCAGATGGGCCGTTACGCCCAGTTGGCATCGGACTACGGCGTGAGCATCGTTGGAGCGTGCTGTGGATCGACTCCGGCGCATATCGAGGCGATGCGTGACGCTCTTCAGGGCTATTCGCCAGGTCCTCCGCTACCAGCATCGAGAATCCACGCCGACATCGAGAGAGCGCAATGAGGAACTACTGATGACTGACGACGACCCCTCGGGACTGCAGGAACAGAGCAAGACGCTGGAGCGCGCGATCTCCAAGGCGCAGCTCCAGCTCAGCGACATCCTCTACCGGTACAAGACCGACAACGGCGCCATCAAGCACCTGGCGATCTACAACCTCCAGGGGATCCTGCTCGCCTACACCCCGGACGAGGAGGTGCAGAACGTCAAGCTCCTGGAGGCGCAGTACGACTGGCTCGCCCAGATCATCGGTCCCGCCATCGGATCCATCAACGCGGCGTGTGAGGACTTCGCGAAGTTCTCCAAGCGGCGCGTTCCTCGAGATTTCGGCCGTCCGAAGGTCCTGCGGATCCAGACCGACGAAGGTGACGCCGTCAGTCAGATCTACGCCATCCCGATCGATCCGAGGGCGCTCATCTTCGTCGTCGTGACCGCCCGCGCCGCCACCCGGCGCCAGGCTTTCGTCGCCAACGAAGCGCTGCTCCTGGATGACATGTACGGACTCATCCGCGAGATCCTCGCACTCCTCGGCGCCACCGACGGCCTGTCGGCCTGACGCCACCCGCCCCATCTCCGCCGTGATCGCGAATGGGGCGGGTGGCTCAGCTAACTCAGGTCGATGATCGCCGCTCGGCACTGCGCCGCATGGCGACCGCGGGGCCACCGGTCCAGGTGGCCTTCGAAGTCGCGGACATCGGGGGAGCCGACGATCGCCAGCCAATTCTCCTGCTCCTCCAGCGTGGTCTCCGCGTCGTCCGGCGAGGCTTCGCCGCGGGCGTCGGCCGGGTCGTCCTGCGGCGGCGCGTTCCGCGGGTCTGGGACCCCGGCGGGCGGCCCGACCGGAACGGCCTCCGCCCACAGGTCGTAGAGCTGCCGCTGGTGCAGCTCGTAGAGGTCGCCGTCGTCGGGCCGGAGCACGAGCCGCATGCGATCGTGGTCCCGGATGCCGAGCGGGTAGTACTGCACGTAGGCCATGGCGTCCGGGGTGCCGACGTTCGCCAGCACGGCACCGAACCGGAGCTCGTGGTAGGTCGTCCGGATCTTGATGGTGTCGCCGGTACGCTCCTGCAGCTCGGACAGGGTTTTGATGGTCCGTCGGATCGCGGCCTTCCGCTCGGCCTGCGGAAACCCGCGGCGGCGCTCGGTCAGATCCGCGGCGGCGCTCGTCGGATCCACCAGCAGCACCTGGACGGGGATGCCCTGCGTCGCCCGCCGCTCGATCTCCGGCAGGTAGGCCGCGAGCGTCTTGGAGAGCGAGACCCCGGCGAGGAAGAGGCCGCCGCCGCCCCGCAGATCGTCGTCATAGGACTGAGGGAAGGAGTCGGAGATGAACGGCGAGACCGGCGGCTGGGCCTTCAGCGGGGCACGGGAGACCCGGAACGGGCCCTGGATCCCGGCGGCGAAGAACGAGGGCGTCTGCTCGGCGGTCTCGCGTACCTTGCCGTAGGTGTAGAGGTAGAGCTCGTTCGCCTCCACCCAGCCGTCGCGGTCGAGATCCGCGTCGCCGCTGAGCAGACCGTTGATCAGGGCATCGGTGAAGAGGGAGTTCCGGGGGTTCTCCAGGGTCATGTCGGGGCCCTCGAACGCGTACTCGTAGGCGTCGCACGCGGTGATGCACACATAGCCCCGGTTCTCCAGGATCTCCCCGTCGAGGGGGCGGCGGGGCGGCGACTTCGAAATCCCCATGCCCCTGGCGAAGGCGCCGCTGTTGCAGCAGTCCAGCAGCAGCAGGCGCCCGCCGGCCTGGGAGTGCTCCAGGCGTTCGGAGACGAAGGCCGACGCCAGCGATGTGCCCGGGAGCCGGTTCTCGACCGTGTTGGTCGTGACGAAGTGAAGCCGCCCGAATCGGTCCTTCATGCCGTGGCAGGAGAAGTAGACGACGACCGTGTCATCGCGGGTGCGGTCGGCGAGGATGTCGTCGACCGCCTGGCGCAGCTCCCAGTCCGGCCGGTCCTCCAGTACGACGACCTGGTCGAAGCCGCCGATCGTCGGGTCCTCCAGCACCCGGGCCAGCCCGCGAACATCCTGAGCCGGCGATCGCAGCCGCCGGAACAGCGGGTCCTGGTATTCGCCGGTGGCGATGAGTAGCGCGTAGCGTCCCATGGCTACGCGCCGGTGCCGAGCTCGTCGGGGCGCTGCACCAGGCTCTGCCGGTCCAGCCAGGACTGCAGGGCGAGGCGCAGATCGGCGGGTGAAGCGCCCTCCAGCACGAGGGTGTCGCCGCCGAGGCTGAGCTCGATCCGGCGGACCTGGGATCGCTTGACGAAGGCGAGAATGACTTTGGTGAAGGCCTTGATACCGGCGGTCGACAATGACGCTCCGAGGACGACGGAAGCGATCGCCGCCGTCACGCTCTTTCCGTCGGCTGGCAGCGAGCCCTGTTCCGTGTGCACCGGCAGGCCCAGTTCGTAAAGGTCGTTGTAGAGCGCTTCGAGCAATTCCCGGTGAGCGCCTTGGTCCGCATTGTCGGCGACCTCGACTTGTAGCGCAATTGAATCTTGGCTATTCACCACGTCTCCCATTGATCTACAACCCGGCCGAGGCACATTCACCGTTCAGTATCGTCGACTATAGGGCGTTGTCGATCCTGATCAACGATGAGGCGCGCATCATCCGAATGGGGCGAGTCGCAGATCCACATGAGATTGGCGGCGCGGCCACCCCTTTCACAAGGACCGCGCCGCCGGAAAGCGTGATACCCGGCCCGGCCGGGAGTCGAAACCTGGCTATGCGGGCAGAAAACGTGCCGCGTCGGCGATGACGTAGCCGTCGGTCCCCTCGGTGCGGATGAGCACGCTGCCGGCGGTGCCCGCCGCGAAGGTGAAGGTGCCCAACGAAACCCATTGCCCGCCCGAGACGCGCTGGTCGACGGTCCGGGTCGTGATGCCACCGCTGTGCACGATGTCGATCGGCACGTTGCCGGCCCGATTGGCGTGCGCCGTCCAGCGCAGGTAGGCCGTATAGCCTCCCGCGGCGGGCAGGTTCGGTGTGAACCGCAGCCGGTTGACCCCCTTCGCCGTGTTGTCGTCATGCTCGTAGTCCGCACCCCAGTAACCGGCGATCGACGTGCTGCGCAGCCAGGTCCCGGCCCGGGTCACCCCGGCACCGTTGTTGTCGACGATCACCTCGCCGGTGGAGGTCGGCGGCCACTGCAGCAGCTGTCCGTCGGCGCGCAGCCGGGCGGCGAGCGTGGCATGGCTGAGCTGCTGAATCGGTAGGGCCGCGCTGGTGGCGAGCACGGCCGCGGTCGCCGCCGACTGGGCCAGGATCATGAAGACCGGTTCCATCCGGATCGAGCCGTAGGCGATGTGGGTCGCGGCGAGGCAGACCGGCACGAACAGGTTGGCGCACTGCGCCTCGGCCGGCACGATCGACCGGTAGCTGATCGGGTAGGGCCCGGGTACCCCGATCTGCACGTCGCCCTCGTTGCGGACGACTCCGCCGACGATCACCCGCTGGCAGTTGTGCGAGTCCATGGTGTAACTCGCCAGCCCCACCGGGTCGGCCGCCTTCACCGTGCCCCGGCAGTCCCGTTCGGTCATGACATAGGCGGAGACCATCCGGCGGGCCTCGCGTACGTAGAGCTGCGGCGGCCAGTTGCCGGTGGCGGTGAACTCGTCCGGCGCCAGGCCCCACGAGCTCGTCGAGGTGCGGATTCCGGCCGGCAGTCGGGGGTCGTTGGCGAGGAACCACATCAGTCCCTGCTGGTAGCGCCGGTGGTCGGCGGCGAGGGAGTCGCGGGCGGCGTACCCGGAAAGGGGGTAGGTGTAGTTGGCGCCGATGAAGTCGGTGCTGACGGCGCCGTTGTTGTTGGAGTCGGTCTTGCCGCCGCCCACGGAGTGGGTGGTGAAGAACGGCCCCGTGTAACCCGCCTGGATGTAGCGCCACAGCAGTTCGTAGTCGGCGGCGCTGTAGCCCGCGGGCTGCGGGAACGGGACCCGGGCCGCCGACTGGGTGAGGCACATCCGGTAGTTGTAGGCCTGGATGCGGGTGTCGGCGGTGCCGTTCGCGGCGACCGGCGTCGGCGAGATCCCGGGCAGGACCCCGGAGCCCGGGTTGCCGGGCACGACGTAGGGGTCGACGGGCAGCGTGAACTGGTGCCCGCTGCGCAGCTGGACCCCGTTGATCGTCTCGCCGTAGGCCGCGTTCGCCTCCCGCCCGACGGTGAACCCGACCCCGGCCAGCGCCATCAGGTCGCCCTCATAACTGGCGTCGACGAACATCGGCCCGCGGAACACCTGGCCGTTGTCGGCCGTCAGCTGCGTGATCCGGTTCCCGGCCTTGGCGGCCCCGCTGAGCTTCATTCCAAAATAGACGGGTACGCCGGCCTCGGCGATCAGGTCGTCGAAGACGGCCCGGGCGACGTGCGGTTCGAAGGTGTAGCGGGCGGGGGAGGTCGGCGTGACGGGCGTGCCCGCGTACTTGGAGTGGACCCGGCGATAGAACTCGCCCGCGATGCCGCCGATCGATGCGGGGGTACCGCTGTCGGTCATGCCGAGGCCGCCGGTGGTGAGACCGCCGAGGTGGGTGCCGGGCTCCAGGACGACGCAGGTGCGGCCCATCCGGCGAGCCTGGACGGCGGCGACGATCCCGGCCGAGGTGGCGCCGTAGACGACCAGGTCGGCGTCGACGACCGCGGCGGCGAGCGCGGGAACGGCCAGTGCGCCGGACCCGGTGACGATGAGGGTGGCGCCACCGATCTTGAACAGGTGGCGGCGGGTGATGAGGTGTGGCATGGCAGGCGCCCTTTCCGCAGGAGGAGCGCGCCGACGCACCCGGTACAGGTTTCGATCACTCTCGTCGATGGCCCGCGCGGCGTCAAGAACCCGCGGGCATGGCATCCGGGCCGGACTATCGTCGAATAGTGGCATACATCGATGGAGTGCTGAGCAAGGACATCCCGACCGAGTTGGCGCGCCTGCGGGCGATCGAGGAGCTGTGCGACCCGATCTCCCGGGCGGTCATCACCAGCCTCGGTCCGCAGCCGACCTGGCGCTGCGCCGACGTGGGTGCCGGGGCCGGGTCGATCGCGACCTGGCTCGCCCGGACGGCGACCGTGGTCGCGACGGACCTGGACACCCGCTACCTCACCCCGGGCGAGCGCCTCACCGTGCTGACCCATGACGTCGCCGCCGCGCCCGCCCCCGGCGACCCGTTCGACCTCGTCCACGCCCGGTTCCTGCTCGAAACGATCCCGGCCCGTGCCGTCGCCGTCCGACGGCTCACCGAGTGGCTTCGCCCCGGCGGCCACCTCGTGGTGGTCGGCGTCGACCTGTCGGTGTCGGCGTTCACGCCGCACCCGATCCTGCGTACCGTCACCGCCGCCCTCCTGGGACTCTTCCAGGAGCAGCTTCGGACCGATCCGACCTTCACCCGAGGGCTGCCGTCACTGCTCGCCGGGCACGGCCTGGTCGACATCCGGATGGAGTTCCACCCCATCGTGATCGGTGACGGCGGGCCGGGGGAGAGGGCGATGAGGGCTACCTTCGAGCAGGCCTTCGGCCCGTTGACCGCGGCCGGGAAGGTGACCGCCGAGCAGGTGGAGGAGGCCCGGGCCTGGTTCGGGCAGCCTGGTCACATCGACATCGTCGGCCTCATGCCCGTGGTCTGGGCACGGCGTCCGGAGGACCGCTGACCTGCGACAGGAGTGCGGGGGCCGACCATGGCGGCCGACCCCCGCGCATTGCGCCACGCCTTACGGGTTCTGCACGATGAACTCGACCCGGCGGTTGATGGCCCGGTTCTGCGGTGTCGTGTCGGGCACCCGCAGCCGCGTCTCGCCGAAGCCGAAGGCGGACAGGCGCGACCGGTCCACCCCGGCGGCGACCAGCGAGTTCAGCACCGTCGTCGACCGGGCGCGGCTGAGCGCCAGGTTGAACTCGGCCGAGTTCGTGGTGTCGGTGTGGCCCTCGATCCGGACCACGACCGCCGGGTTCGCCAGCAGGATCGTGGCCGCTCGCGCCACCGCCGCCCGGCCCGCCGCGGTCAGGACCGCGCTGTCGTTCTCGAACGTGATGGGCGGCAGGGCGATCAGGGCCTTCTGGATCTCCTTGGGCGGCGGCACGACCGTGAGCAGGTCGGTGACGTTGCCAGGACCGATCGCCGAGGCTGCGGCAGCGCCGGTGGCGTCGTGGATCGCCGCCGACTCGACCGAGCCGCTGAGCGTGATGCGCCCGGTGTTCAGGACGATGCTCACGCCCTTCGACGTGGTGCCCAGCGCCGAGACGATGCCCGCGAGCCCGGCGACGCCCTCATCGCCGACGGCGGGGTCGACGGTGATCCCGTCCTGTGTTCCCAGCCGGCCCGTCAGCGCGGCGCGGAGCGCCTCGCTGGAGACGGCGCCGGTCGCACGGACGGTGCTGCCGTCGACGCTGATCGTGATCCATGGATCACGCGGTGGCAGGTCCGGCCCGGTGACGTCGACGACGCGGACGCCCTCCAGGTTGCCGACGATCTCCTCGGCCCGGATGATGTCGGCGGTCGACGTGACGACGAGCGACCCGTCCCGACCGACGAAGTCCACCTGCGCACCGGTGATGCCCGCCTTCTCCAGCGCGAGCGACGACCGCCGGGTCAGGTTGTCCTCGATGGAGTGCCGGTTGGCGATGTTCTGCGCCAGCGCGACCACCACGAGCCCGACCACGCCGACGGTGATCCCCACCCACAGCGGAGCCTTGAGGATCCTTCCCTGCTGCGTCACGCGCGGCCCTCGTCCCGACCGGCCACCAGGCGGCGGGTGAGGTCCTCGAACCCCGCCTCGTCCCCGTCGGCGAGCAGTTGTGCCTGCTGGGCCCAGGTCACCAGGCTCGGCGCGAACCGCAGCTTCGACGCCTCGATCGCCGCCCGCAGCGTCGCTTCGTCGGATGCCGCAAGCTGCGCGAACGTGCAGATCCCCGACTTGATCAGGGCACCGGCCATCTTCGGCCCGATGCCTTCGATCCGCTCCAAGTCATCCACGATCTGGTCAATCTCCGCCACGGTCGCCGCTGCGACCACGACGCTCTCCGCCTCCTCGCGGACCGGCTCGACGTGAACCGGCTTCTCGCGAACCGGCTTCTCGTGAACCGGTGCCGAGTGGGCTGCCGCCGCGACCAGAACCGGTGCGGGTTCGACCGCGGGCTCCGGCTCCGGCTCCGGCTCAGCGACGAGTACGGGTTCGGCAACGAGTGGCTGCTGCTCCGACTCGGCCGGTGCGACCTCGGGGCTGCGCTGCTGCGCAGCGGGTTCTGGCCGCTCAGGGCGCAGAATCCGCCCCCAGATCAGCCAGCCCACGATCATTCCCAACAGGAATGCCACCGCGATAATCAATAGTGATTGACCAATAAACCAAGACACGTAAAACCTCCGTGCACGCAGACCCCATCTGGATCTCCGGGCGGAGAGCTTTCCATACTCGGTGCGCGTTGACGACGACCGGCAAGGCGTACCAGTCCCACCGAATAGTCAGAAACCGGCACCAGTCTTCGCGGCGCGGCCTGCTGCCCGTCACCCGGCGCGGGCGGAGGAGTGCGCGGTCCTGCGGGCGGGGTCCGCTGGCCGGACCCCGCCCGGCCCGCTCAGTACGGGTTGGTGTAGATCCGGTCCTGGCTGTCGATGACGTGGGAGGGCCCGTCGAAGGTGCTGCCGTAGGCGATGAACTCCACGTTCCAGAAGTTGGCGTAGGTGAACTGGCCGGCGATGGTGCCCGTGCTGGAGTAGCACGGCTGACCCGAGGAGGTGCCGGTGTAGCTGGGGTAGAGGTTGGTCACGAAGGTGGCGTACTTGCGACCGCCGATCCAGCTGGAGTTCACGTTGATGGTCAGGTAGGGCAGGATGTAGCTCGACTGGCGGCAGAAGGTCAGCGAGTACTGCAGGGTGTTGCCCGCGTCGTCGAACTGGACGGTGCCGTTGACGTAGCCGACCTGGACGCTGGTGCCGGTGGAGTAGTAATGCCGGATCTGCAGCGTCAGGGGCAGCTGCGTGCCCCAGGCCGCCTGGGCGGGCGCGGTCGGCAGCACCAGTGCTGCCATCGCGACGAGCGTCAGGAGCAGCGCCCGTGCTGCGCCGCGCCGTGAGAATGCGTGCATTGATCGTCTCCTCTGCGGACGGATGCATGCGCCACCGCGTTTCGACGGGAGCGGATCGCGGGGCGCTGCGGTGAAGCCAACAGCCTGGCAATCGCGACTGGACGGCGACTGGACCGCGATGCGGTCACTTCTCCGGCGGGGGCGCGCCGCTCACCGGCCGGGCTGCGCCGCCGGGTGCGCCCGCGAGCCTGGTCCGGACCCGCTCGGCTTCGAGCGGGTCGAGCCGGGCCAGGGTGTCGAGCGCCTGGCCCCAGGCGGCGCGGGCGGCGGCGGCGTACCCGCCGGCGGCGTGGCTGTCGCCGAGGTGGATCAGCACGAACGCCTCGAGGTGGCGGTCGCCGAGGTCCCGGTAGAGCGAGAGCGCCTGGCGGAATGCGGCGACGGCCTGGGGACGCCGGCCGAGGTGGTGGTGTGCGTAGCCGATGCTGTCGAGGGTCGAGGCCTGGCCGGACCGGTCACCGAAACCCGAGAGCAGGGCGAGCGCCCGCCGGCAGTGCCGCAGTGCGGCGGCGTGGTCGCCGGTGAGAGCGCAGTACCAGCCGACGGCGTTGAGGGCCCGGGCGATGCCGTGCTCGTCACCGGCGTCCTGAAAGGACACCAGGCTCAGCGCGGCGTGGTCCAGCGCCTCGCGGTGCCGGCCCTGCCGCTCCCGGAGCAGGGAGAGGCTGAGGCGGGTGTGGCCCTGCCCGATCCGGTCACCCGCCGCGCGGTAGAGCTCCAGGGCGTGGAGCAGCTCGCGGTCCGCGTCGTCGACGCGGCGCAGGCGGGTGTACGCCCTGGCGAGCAGCCGGTGCGCGTGCGCCTCGGCACGCGGGTCGCGGTCGTGCCGGGCCGCGGCCACGGCGGTGAGCTGGGTCGACGCCAGATCGTCCCAGTGTCCGCGCACGTCGAGGTACTTCGCCACGGACCTGGCGAGCTGCCACGCGTGCCGCGGCGAGGCGGATGCGGCGCGTTCGACGGCGGCGACGAGCACGGCCCGCTCGGCGGCGAGCCACTCCATCGCCGCGGCCGCGTCGTCGGCGGGCTCCGGAACGGCACCGGATGCGGGCGGCGGCGGAGCGAACGGGTCCTCGGAGAGCTGAGCCCTCAGATCGGCCGCGGCCGCCGAATGCAGGTAGTGGTCCAGCATCCGCACGGTGGCGGCCCGGCGCGCCCGGGTCGGCTCGAACCGCGCCGCGCACTCGGCGGCGTAGACGCGCAGCAGGTCGTGCATGGCGTACCGGCCGGTGGTGTGTTCGGTGGCGAGCCCGGCCCGGACGAGTTCGGCCAGCAGGGTCCTGGCCCGCGCGGCGGTGAGTGCGGCGAGGCTCGCGGCGGCCGGGGCCGAGATGTCCGGCCCGGCGTGCAGTCCGAGCAGCCGGAACAGGCGTGCGGCCGAGGCCGTGAGCGCGTGGTAGGACCAGGAGAAGACCGCGCGCGGGTCGGTCTCGGGATCGCCGGTGGCGAGCGTGTCGAGCCGGTCGCCGCTGCGGCGGAGCTCGTCGGCGAGGACCGCGAGCGGAAGGTGCTCGTGCAGGGCCGCGCGGGCGGCGATGATGACGAGGGCGAGCGGCAGCCCCGCGCACCGGGTGATGATCTCGGCGAGCGCCGCGGGTTCGGCGGCGATCCGGGCGGGGCCGACCCGCCGCGCGAGCAGGTCCCGGGCATCGTCGGGGCGCAGCGGCGCGAGCGGGAACGGGTGGGCGCCCTCCGCGGCGATCAGGCCGACCAGGTGGTGTCGGGCGGTGACGAGCACCAGGCAGCCGGGTTCGCCCGGCAGCAGCGGCCGAACCTGCGCCACATCGCGGGCGTTGTCCAGAACGATCAGCATCCGGCGGCCGACGAGCAGGCTGCGATAGAGCGACACCCTGCCGTCGGTGGTGGCGGGTACCCGTTCCGTCGGCACGCCGAGGGCCGCCAGCAGCGACCGGATGGCGTCGCCCGGCTCGGTCGCGGCGCCGCCGGGGTCGAAGCCGCGCAGGCTCACGTAGAGCTGGCCGTCGGTGAACCGGGGCGCGATCCGGTGGGCCCAGCGCACCGCCAGCGCCGTCTTGCCGACTCCGGGAGCGCCCGAAACCACCACCACGCCGGGTGTACGCGGACCGCGCAGCAGATCGTCGAGGAGCGCCAGCTCGCGAACCCGCCCGGCGAAGGCTCGGGTGGCCGTCGGGAGCTGCGCCGGGACGGTGGGGACGCTGTCGGCGCGCAGGAGGACGGCGTGCGCCTCCGACAGCTCCGGCCCGGGATCGACGCCGAGGTCGTCGGCGAGGCGGCGCCGGGTGTCGTGATAGGACGCGAAGGCCCGGCTGCGCTGCCCGGTCGCCTGGTAGGCCCTGATCAGCTGTGCCTGCCAGGCCTCGTTCAACGGCTGCGCCGCGGCCGCCTCCTCCAGCGCGGCGACGCCGTCGGCGGGCCGTCCGGAGTGGAGCATGACCTCGCCGTAGCGGGCCAGCGCCGCCTGCCGCTCGTCGGCGAGAGCGGCGACCTTCGGGTGTGCGCGCAGGGCCGGGAGGTCGGCGAGCGGCGGACCGTGCCATCGGCTCAGCGCCGTGCCGAGCAGGTCGGCGGCGCGGTCGAGCTGGCCGTTCCGCTGCGCCGTCGCCGCTGCCGCCAGCTCGTACCGGAACTGCTGGATGTCGACCGCGTCGGTCGGCAGGCGCAGGGCGTACCCGTCGCCGACGGCGCAGAGCAGCGTGCCCGGCGTGCGCGGCGGCCGCTCCGGTTCGAGCAGCCGCCGCAGGCGCTTCACGTAGGTCTGGATCACGTTCGCCGCGCTCGGCGGCGGTGGCCGATCGGGCCACAGCCCGGACGCGAGCTCGTCGCGGCTCACTGCTCGCCCGCAGGCGAGGGCCAGCAGCCCGAGCGTGGCGCGCTGGCCGGCCGGACCGAGGCCGAGCAGTTCACCGCCACGCCAGGCGCTGGCCGGGCCTAGTATCTGGATCCGCACGTCAGCCATGTCCGACGAGGAATCTAATTCATCTCGCTCGATGCAGCAATGATTGCCCGCCGCTCGGCGGGTGTGGACCGTCAGCCGCGCCAGGCCGCGCCGAAGCTCACCGACTTGCCATCGGTCCAGCCGGCGACGGCCCGGGTGAGCAGGCCGGCCTTCTGCCGGGCATCCAGTTCGGTGCCGAGCTGTGCGCCGCTGATCCCGTGCTTGCCCACGGTGCCGCCCTTGCCGGGAGCGGTCTTCTGCCAGATCGCCGAGAGCCGGAAACCGCCGCCGTGCTGGCAGGCGCTGAGATAGGTCAGGTGCAGGCCGGCCTTGCTGTTGGCGGTCCAGGCGGTCTGGTAGTCGGCCGCCGTGGTGAACGAGTTGGCGATGAAGCCGCCGACGTCCTCCTTGTGATAGAAGGCCGTGAACTGCGGATTGCCGTCGGGGGAGACGATCGAGATGTTGACCGGGTGGTAGCCGGCCGCGGCGAGCGCGTTGAACTGCGCGGTGTGTGCGGTGCCGTCGAGCCCGTGGTAGGCGGCCATGGTGGGGCCGGCCAGCTTGGCGAAGACCGCCGCGTAGCGGACCGTGCCGCCCTGGAGGTAGCTGGTGACGTTGATGAGCCGGTGGCCGCTCTTGCCCGCCGCGTCGTGCGCCGACTGGTACTGCGCGGAGGTCATGCCGTGCCCGGCGGTCCAGGAGACCCCGTCGGCCGGATGGAAGATCACGTTGAAGAAGACCGAGCCGTCCTGCTCGTGTGCGTCGATCCACACCGGACGGTAGCCGGCCTTGACGAGCCGGTCGGTGACGACCTGGTAGCTCGCGGCGGGGATGGCGTACTGGACGATCTCGTCCTTGTTCGGCGGGTACCAGGCGGGCCGGGAGGCCTCCGGCCAGATGATCATGGTGCTGTTGGGGACGGCGCGGCCGTTCGCCGGGACCCACAGCGGCGAGTCGGGGTTGAACGGGCTGTTGGCGGCCTGGTCGATCATCCACGCGTCGGCGATCTGGTAGGGCCGCAGCGGCGAGTCGCCGTTGCTGGCCTTGCGGACCTCGATGTGGATGTGCGGCGCGGAGGAGTTGCCCGAGGTGCCGAGCAGGCCCAGGACCTGACCCGCCTCCACGGTGTCGCCCTTCGCGACGGTGACGCTGCCCTGCTGCATGTGCGTGTACCAGGTCATGGTGCCGTCGGGGTGCTGCAGCCAGACCTGGTTGCCGCCGACCTGCTTCGGGGTCGGCTTGGGGAACGCGCCCGGCTTCAGATTGTCCGGCGTGCCGTCGATCACGATGACCGCCTTGCCCGCCGCGACCGCGTGGATCGGCAGGCCCCAGCAGCGGTAGTGCTCGACCTCGGTGCCGTTGGTGCCGGGGAGCAGCCCGTTCCAGATCGCGCCGTCCCAGGCGACCACGCCGATGTCGTGGGCGTAGATCTGGTCGCCGCGCACGCCGCCGTTGGCCCAGTGGTCGCCGACGGCGGTCACCATCTCGCCGGGACGCATGTCGGTGGCGTGCAGCGGCAGCCGGTGCGAGACCTCGTAGGGAACCAGCGGCAGCGCGACCTGCACCGGGTCGGCGTAACCGGTGACGTAGACCTGCACGACCACCGCGACCGGGGTCGGAACCGGCAGGTAGACCTGGTTCTTGATCGTGACGCCCTCGAAGATCTCCACCGTGCCGTTGGACCAGAACTTCTGCTGGCCGGGTACGAGGACCCCGTTGTCGCTGACGCCGTTGTCGTCCTTGACCTCCATGAGCAGGTTGACGCCCTGCATGACGACCTGGGAGTGGCCGGGGAAGACGAAGACGATGTTCTGGACGGTCAGGTCGGTGGTGCCGGTGTTGGTGAGCGCGAGCCGCAGCACCACCTTCGCCTGCTCCGGGCCGCCGGCGACGGTGGGGGCGAGCAGCGCGTATGCCGCCTCGCCGTCCTCCAGCGGTTCGACTCCGATGCTCAGCGGCGGGAGGCCCGGACCGGCCAGCGCGGCACGCCCGGAGCCGAGGATGACGGCGGGGACGGCGGCGGCGGTCATCAGGAGGAGTGTGCGACGGTCCACGGTAGGTTCCTTCGTTGTCGTGCGGGGCGACCGGTCGGCCGCCGCACCACAGAGGTAACCAGCGCCGCTGCGGCGGCACCTGAGCAACGATTGCTCACCCGCGCCCGACCGTTACTCAATTTCGGCGAAGACGCGCAGCTCACAGCGGTGTGCTGGAATCCGTCCCGCCGACTGTCGCCTTGCCGACCGCCGTCGGACCGGCGACCTGCGCCGGCGCTTCCGGTGGGGGACGGGCCGCCGCTTCCGCACAGGTCGGCGGGCATGCGAGACTGCGCGAACGCGATCTTGTCCCGTCCGGGCATCCGGCTCGCGGCGACTCCCGGAGGCACGGTGACGACGGCCACAACAGCGGTGCACTGGCCCTTCGTCGGCCGTCGCGGCGAGCTGGAACGCTTCGCCGACGCGCTCAGCGACGGCAGGCTGGAAGCGGTGCTCGTCACCGGTGCCTCGGGCGTCGGCAAGAGCAGGCTGGCGCAGGAGTGCCTGGCCGCGGCCGAGGAACTCGGCCACCCCGTCGCCCACGTGCACGCCACCGCCAGCGCCTCGGCGGTGCCGCTGTCGGTGCTCGCGCCGCTGCTGCCCGTTCCCGCCGACCTCACCGAGCCGCACGCCCTTTTCGCCCTGGTCGGCGCGCAGTTGCGGGAGCGGTCCCGGGGCCGCCGGTTCGTCCTCGCCATCGACGACATCGACCTGCTGGACCTCGTCTCGCTGGCGCTGCTGTCCTTTCTCCTCGCCGACGGATCCCTGTTCGTCATCGCCACCCAGCGCACCGAGACCCGGGTGCCCGACACCCTGGAGTCGCGCTGGCGGCACGGCAGCGCACTGCGGCTGCGGCTGGACTCCCTGGAACGCCACTCGGTCGAGACGCTGCTGCACCTGGCCCTGGGCGGGCCGGTGCACGCGGCGGCCGCCGAAGCGCTGTGGGACGCCAGCCGGGGCAACATTCTCTATCTGCGGGAACTCGTCTGGTGCGCGCAGGCCGACGGCACCCTCGACGGCGTCGACGGTGTCTGGCGGCTCCGCGACCGGTTGGCGGGCAGCGCCGGCGTCGTCGAACTCGTCCGGCAGCGGCTGGCGGGCCTGTCGCCGCCGCAGCGGTCGGTCCTGGAACTGCTGGCGCTCTGCGAACCGCTGGGCGTCGACGACCTGCTGGAGCACACCGAGATCGCGACCCTGACCGGCCTGGAGGAGCAGGGCCTCATCGTGGTGCGCCCCGACGGCCGCCGCCAGGACATCACCCTCGCCCACCCGCTGCACGCCCAGGCACTGCAGGCCACGATGCCGCGCCTGAAGCTGCGGTCGCTGCTGCTCGCCCAGATCGGGCGGGTCGAACGCCGTGGCAGCCGCCGCCGCGGCGACCCGCTGCTGCTCGCGTCGTGGCGGCTGGACGCCACCGGCACCGCGGATCCCGCCCTGCTCGTGCACGCCGCCCGGCTGGCCCGTTACGCCCACGACCTGCCCCGCGCCGAGCGGCTCGCCGAAGCGGCGCTGCGGCACGGCCCCGGCACCGCCGCCGGCCTGCTGCTCGGCGCGGCACTCGCCGAGCAGGGCCGGCACGCCGACGCCGAGGCTGCCTACGCCGCGGCCTGGCCGACCGCCGGTGCCGAGCTGCTCGCCCTGGGACTGGCCCGGACCGGCAACCTGCTGCTCGGCCTGGGCCGGGTCGAGGATGCCCGCGCCCGGCTGAACGAGGTCGCCGACCGCTGCGGCGCGGCGGCCCACCCCGGCGTCGCCGCGCTCGACGCGCTGCTCATCGGTGCCGTCGACGGCACCGACCAGGCGTTGCGGCGGCTCGGCGACGAACCTCCCGCCGGCGACCCGGCCCACCGCGTCATGTGGCTGCGCAGCCGGGCGATGCTGCGCGCCGAGACCGGTTCGCTGGCTGCCGCCGCCGACGACGCCCAGCTGGCGTTCGACCTGCACGACACCGTCGAGGACCGCGGTACGGACTTCCACCCCGCGGCGCACCTCGTCACCATCGCCCATGCCCGGCTGCACTCCGGGCGCCTCGCCGAGGCCGAGGACGCCGCGGACCGCGGACTGGAGATGGCGCAGCGCGACGGGTCCCACGCCCTCGCCGCCTGGTTCCCGGTCCAGCACGGCCATGCCGCGCTCGCCCGGGGGCGGGTGGCCACCGCCGAACGGATGTTCCGCGACGCCGCAGTCCACGCCGCGACGACCGGCCAGCCCGCCGCCGCGGCGAGCGCCCTGGCGGGCCTCGTGCTCGCCCGCGCCCAGCAGGCCGCTCCGTCCGATGAGGACACCCTGGCGGCACGGCTGGACGAGGCGATCGCACGGGCACCCCGCTCGGCGGAGCTGCACCGTGCCCGGGGCTGGATGCTGACCGGTCAGGGCAGGCTGGCCGACGCCCGCCACACCCTGCTCTCGGCCGCGCAGGAGAGCCTGCGTCGGGGCCGGTGCGCCGAAGCGGTGGCGTTGCTGCACGACGGCGTACGCATCGGCGATCTTGAGGGTTGCGGGCGGGAGCTCGTCGCGGCCGCCGCGCGCGTCGACGGCGGCCTCGCGTCCGCCCGTGCCGCCCACGCCCGCGCGGCGCTGCGGCGGGACCCGGCCGCACTGGCCGCGGTCGGCGAGATCCTCGACGGGTACGGCATGCGGCTGCTCGCGGCCGAGTGCCTGATCGCGGCGGCGGTGCAGCACCGTGCCGACGGCGGTCAGCGGGCCGCGACCGGGCTGCTCGCCAGGGCGGCGGCGATCGTCGAGCGGTGCGAGGGCGCACGCACCCCCGGCCTGCTCGCGGACACCGGACACGTGCCGCTCAGCGAGCGGGAGCGGGAGATCGCCACGCTCGTGACCGGAGGACGGAGCAGCCGCGAGATCGCGGCCGCGTTGTTCCTCTCCGTCCGGACCGTCAACAACCACCTGCAGAACATCTACGGCAAGCTCGGCGTCAACAGCCGGGGGGAGCTGTCGGCGCTGCTCGGCGGCGGTGCCCGAGCACGAGAGGACGGCCGGCAGTGACTCCCGAGGAGGTCGAGCTGGTCCGTTCGGGTGCCGAGGCGCTGCGGCCGCACCTGCCCGTCGTGGCACAGGACTTCTACCGCCGGCTCTTCGCCGCCGATCCGGCGCTGCGCACCATGTTCACCAGCGATCCGGTGCTGCAGCAGGAGAAGTTCGCCGACGAACTGGACACGATCGTCGGCTCGATCGCGCGGTTCGACGAGTTCCTCGACCGGACCCGGCTGCTCGGCGCCCGGCACGCGGGCTACGGGGTGCGGTTCCGCCACTACGGCGAGGTCCGC